>CAJGDX010000015.1 GCA_904502185.1 uncultured Bacteroidaceae bacterium
ACCTATTACCCAACTGTATGTCAATGGATCGAGGCTCTCTTCAGCACTTGTAAAGTCAAAATTGTTGAATCGTTGTCTGCTCATTGATGTGAACAGGAATTTTGCCTTCGGTCCTGTGAATACTCCCATTGTGTAGGGCTTGCTGTCTACGAACTTGTAACCGATGTATAACGGAACCTTAACCGAGTATGTGGTCAGTCGGTATCTTGGTATTCCGGTGTCTACGCTTGGCACTGTCGGTGCATCGGTACGTTCGAAACTGAAGTTGTGCTTGTCAATGCTGAATATTCCCTCGGTCTGTATGTAGGGGCGTCCCTTTGATAGCCTGAAGAATGTGCTGAATGTGTATCCTATGCGGGTGTTAAGACTCTTGTTGTTGTAGTTGTAACCTTCCAGGTTAAAGGCTGTCTGTTGGTATGTGCTGGCCTGAACACCGGCTTTGAAGCCGGTGGAAAATTCGAATTTTTCTTGTGCCATCAGTGTCAATGGCGCAAGCAGCATAAGTATGAAAAGTATTGCAATATTTTCTCTTTTCATTATTTCTTTTTTACACTCCAACCGAATTTGCCGATGAATTCTCCTGTGTGGAAGTATTTTCCGTGTACATAGACCAACGGGTCGGCGGCAGCCAGATTCCATTCACCTGTCTCTTCGTTAAGGAATTTGTCGTCAGCTTGCACGTTCAGCACCTCGGCAAGGAACATGTCGTGTGTGCCCAGTGGAATTATTTGTTTGACCTTGCACTCTATGCTCAGCGGCGACTCTGCAATGATGGGGGCTTTGATTTTTACCGAAGGTGCATAGGTCAGCCCTGTCACTTTTGCCTTGTCGTAATCCTTGCCTGAACGTACTCCGCACCAGTCAGTGGCTTTAGCCATCTCTGCGGTGGTCAGGTTTATGACAAACTCGCCGGTACGGCTGATAATGGGGTAGGAGTGACGCTCGGGACGTACCGATATATAGCACATTGCAGGGTTAGTGCATGCTGTGCCTACCCACGATACGGTGAACATGTTGTAATTCTCAGGCGCATCGCCGCAGCTTATAAGCACTGCGGGCAGGGGGTATATCATTGTCCCCGGCTTCCAGTTTATTTTCATAACAACGTGATATTCTCAATGTTTGTTTCCTTTTCGCAGTAATGACATTTGATGGTCTTTTTCTCTTTGTCGGTAAGATGGAAAAGGGTTTTCATCGGTTCGTTGTTGGTTACGCATTTGGGGTTGGGGCATTTTACATGACCATATATGTCATCCGGCATTTTTACCTCACGTTTTTCCACTACCTGATAATCACGTATGGTGTTAAGCACCGCATTGGGGGCTACAAGCGATATGCGGTTAACTTCGTCGTCTGTGAAGAATTTGTCGGCAACCTTTATCAGGCCTTTTGTGCCTAATTTGCGACTTTTGAGGTTGTAGCCTATTGTGACGTTTGTAGTCATTGAGGGGATGTCCAGCAGATTGACTACTGCGAACAGTTTGTCTGCCGGTATATGGTCTATCACGGTGCCGTTGCAAAGAGCGGATACCTGCAATGCTTCTTTGTTGGTATTCATGGCTGGTGGTGTTGAATTATTTTACTTCTATGTTGAGTACGTCGCAGATGAGTGCCTCGCGGACATAAAGTCCGTTCTGTGCCTGCTGGAAATAGTATGCCTTGGGGTTGCTGTCAACGTCGTAGGCAATTTCGTTAATGCGGGGCAGGGGATGCAGGATGCGCAGGTTGGGTTTGCTGTTTGTCAGCATGGAATTTGTCAGTCGGTAGCAATTCTTCACCTTTTCGTATTCCATAATGTCGTTGAAGCGCTCGCGTTGTACACGTGTCATGTAAAGAATATCTGCCTGAGCTATAATCTCTTCGTTGAATTCAGTTGTTTCGGTGAAGGGAATGTTGTTCTGACGGCAAAATTCTCTGTACTCCTCGGGCATGTGAAGCTCCTCGGGTGAGATGAAATGGAATGTGGGGTTGAAATGTCTCATGGCAAACAGCAACGAGTGTACGGTGCGTCCGTATTTGAGGTCGCCCACCAGGTGTATGTGAAGGTTCTCCAATGTGCCTTGAGTCTTCAGAATCGAGTACAGGTCGAGCATTGTCTGCGAAGGATGCTGGTTGGCTCCATCGCCGGCATTGATGACGGGGCAGGGTGACAACTCACTGGCATAGCGTGCTGCGCCTTCAAGATGGTGGCGCATGACTATCAGGTCGGCATAATTGGCTACCATCATTATGGTGTCTTTCAGTGTCTCGCCTTTGCTGGCCGAACTGGTGGTTGCGTCGCTGAAGCCTATGACGCGTGCGCCCAATCTGTTGGCGGCAGTCTCGAAACTGAGACGTGTGCGCGTTGAAGGTTCAAAGAACAACGAGCCTATTACTTTGTCGGCAAGAAGCCTGCGGTTGGGGTTTTCTTCAAACTTGCGTGCCATCTCCAACAGTGAAAGGATTTTTTCACGCGACAGGTCGTTGATGGATACTAAACTTCTGTTTTTCATGAGATTCCTTTTTTTATCCCTTTGGTGAAAATTGTAGTTCGTGCAAACGTGCTGCCTTGTCGGTTGCCCGTCTGCCTCTATTCTTTGCAAACTTACATAAAATTTTCTTTTCTAGCACCTCTTTCGATGAATTTTAAACACTCTTTTATAAAAACTCTCATTCTCAAATTCCATTATTATATGTGCAAATTGAATTTTTTGCTGTATCTTTGCTTCGCAAAATAGGCAATCGTGGTTGCTGTTGCATTTTAGGTACCTTTTACATTGACAAATTTCGTATGATTAAGAAAATATTTATAGCCCTTTGGGTGCTGTTGCTGGGCGTAATTTTGAGTGTTGCGCTGCTGTTCTTTTCCATCTCTAAGGGTTGGGTAGGTTATCTCCCCGAAATGGAGGAACTTGAAAATCCGTCGTATAAGTTCGCTTCTCAGATTATTTCAGCAGACGGAAAAACACTCGGTACCTGGTCGTACAGCAAGGAGAACAGAATAAATGTCACTTACGAAGAGATTTCTCCCAATCTGGTGAAGGCTTTGATTGCCACAGAGGACGTGCGTTTCTCACAACACTCGGGAATAGACTTGCGTGCATTGCTTCGCGCAATAGTCAAACGCGGTATCATGATGCAGAAGAATGCCGGCGGTGGCAGTACCATCACTCAGCAGTTGGCAAAGCTGCTCTATTCTGAAGTTTCAGGCAGTCAGCTCGAACGTCTATATCAGAAACCTATAGAGTGGGTTATTGCTGTCAAACTGGAGCGCTACTATACAAAAGAGGAGATACTTACAATGTATCTTAACAAGTATGACTTTGGATACAATGCTGTTGGTATCAAGAGTGCAGCCAATGTCTACTTCGGCAAACTTCCCAAAGATCTGACTGTGGAAGAGGCTGCAATGCTTGTTGGCATGTGCAAAAACTCTTCGCTCTACAACCCTCGCCGTCGTCCCGAACTTACCAAAGAGCGTCGCAACGTGGTTATAGGTCAGATGGTCAAGGCTGGTTATCTCAGCGAGGAGCAGGGTGCGGAATACAAGAAATCCGAAATGGTGCTTGATTTCCACTCCGCTGACCACAAGGCGGGTATCGCTACCTATTTCCGCGAATATCTGCGCAGTGTGATAACAGCGAAAAAGCCCGAGAAGAAAAACTATCGTGGATGGCAGATGCAGAAATATTACGAGGATTCGCTCGACTGGGAGACAAATCCTTTGTTCGGATGGTGCAATAAAAATGAGAAGAGCGATGGCACCAACTACAATGTCTACACCGATGGCTTGAAGATATATACTACCATCGATTCACGTATGCAGACCTATCTCGAAGAGGCTGTCAAAGAGCATGTGACAGAGTATCTTCAGCCCCGTTTCTTCAAAGCCAAGAAGGGAAAGAAGACCGCACCTTACACTAATGAACTCAGTGTAGAGGAGGTTCGTGCAATTATGAATCGTGCCATGAAGCAGAGCGACAGATATCGCACAATGAAGAAGGCGGGTGTCAGCGAAGAGGATATTGTCAAGGCTTTCAATACTCCTTGCGATATGCAGGTGTTCAGCTACAATGGCATGATTGACACCATTATGACCCCGATGGACTCACTCAAATATTACAAATACTTCCTGCGTACCGGAGTAATGTCTATGGACCCCCATAGCGGTGAGGTGAAGGCATACGTCGGAGGTCCCAACTTCTGGTATTTCAAGTATGACATGGCTATGGTTGGTCGTCGTCAGGTGGGTTCTACCATAAAGCCTTATCTCTATTCATTGGCAATGGAGAATGGTTTTACACCTTGTGACCAGACACGCAATGTGCCTCAGACACTTGTGACCGAAGATGGCAAGGTGTGGAGTCCTAAAAATGCTTCAAAGGCGCGATATGGCGAGGTTGTCGACCTGAAATGGGGATTGGCAAACTCAAACAACTGGATATCGGCCTACCTTATGAGCAAACTCAACCCCTATACATTCGTGAAACTGCTGCATGAATATGGCTTGCGTAACCGCGACATAGAGCCTGTGCCTTCAATCTGTCTTGGCCCGAGCGAGGCTTCAGTCGGCGAAATGGTAAGTGCATATACTGCATTTGTCGGTAAGGGAATACGTACGGCTCCGCTTTTCGTTACACGCATCGAGGATAATCAGGGAAATACTGTTGCTACCTTTACAGCACAGAAAAATGAGGTAATCAGCGAAGAGAGTTCGTATAAGATGATTACCATGCTCCGCGCGGTTGTGAATGAGGGTACAGGCGGCCGTGTACGTCGTGTCTACAAAATAAATGCCGACATGGGCGCAAAGACCGGTACCACACAGAATAACTCCGATGGTTGGTTTATGGGCTTCACCCCATCATTGGTAACAGGCTGCTGGGTAGGTGGAGAAGAGCGTGACATCCATTTCGATAATATGAGCGAAGGACAAGGAGCCTCAATGGCGTTGCCCATCTGGGGACTATATATGAGCAAGGTGTATGCCGACAAGACATTGCCTTACTCGCAAGAAGAGGTTTTTGATATTCCTGAGGATTTTGACCCTTGCGGCAGCAAGCAGACAGTAACCGAGGAGACAACAACCGGCGGATTTGATGACCTGTTCCAATAATGCCCAGGTTTAATTTTCCGCAACGTTAACCTATTTATAACAGTTAGAAAAGAAGAAAATGAAGTTTGTTGGAATTATTCCGGCGCGATACGCCTCTACACGCTTCCCTGCAAAAGTGTTGGCAATGCTCAATGGCAAGCCTGTTATCCAGCGTGTTTATGAACAGGTGAAAGATTGTTTCGACGACCTGTATGTGGCGACAGATGACAGTCGTATAGCAGATGTTGTGCGCTCGTTCGGTGGCAAGGTGGTTATGACTTCCGAAAATTGCAAAAACGGTACCGAGCGCTGCTATGATGCTTGCTGTAATCTTGATATCGAATGTGATGTTGTTGTAAATGTTCAGGGTGACGAACCCTTTATACAGCAGAAACAGATTGAATCGTTGATGGCTTGCTTCAACGACGAACGTACAGATATAGCAACACTTGTAAAACCTTTTGAGGCTGCCGATGGATGGGAAAAATTGAGTAATCCCAATTCTCCCAAGGTGGTACTCAACGATAATGGTTTTGCGATGTACTTCAGTCGTTCGGTAGTTCCCTATTTGCGAGGAATAGAGCAGGAGGAGTGGCTGAACAACCATACGTTCTACAAACATTTGGGTGTTTATGCCTATCGTTTGGATGTGCTTAAGCAGATTACCTCGTTGACACAGACTCCGCTTGAAAAGATGGAGAGCCTCGAACAGTTGCGTTGGCTTGAGCATGGCTACAAGATAAAGGTTGGTGTTACCGACATTGAAACAGTGGGAATAGATACTCCCGAGGATCTTGAACGTGCCAAGGAGTTTGCTGCTTCGATAGGATTGCGTTGGGATGAATAACCAATCGCACCTTTTGATGTTGTATGTATCATTGACGATTTATAATCAGCCATAATAGAGACAGAGATGAGTGCCGGAATTCCCGAAATCAGAGCAATGGAAATGGAGGACGTAAAGCTGCCTGTAAAGGTGCAGCTTCCTAATGGTGTGCCTCTTTTCCTCATAAACGAAGGTGTCAGGGATGTAGTAAGGCTCGACCTGCTTTTCTCCGGTGGCTATGCAGTGCAGAATCAGCCATTGCAGGCACTCTTTACAAATAGAATGTTGCGTGAGGGGTGTTCGGCTATGGGCGCGACAGCATTTTCGCGCAGCATCGATTCGTGCGGTGCATGGATTGAGACATATTCTACCCAGGAGTGCAACCATGTAACTCTCTATTCGCTGAAACGCCACATTGGCAAATTGCTGAAGATTATTTCGGATGCGGTGAAGAGTCCTGCGTTCTCTGAGAGACGTCTGAATGTTGTTCGTGCAGCCAATAAATCTCATTTTCAGGTCAATAGCTGCAAGGTGGATGTTGTAGCGCAGCGTCATTTCGAAAAGTCATTGTGGGGCGCGGAACACAAATTTGGCAGATTGGTTACAGTAGAGGATTATGATGCTATAACCGTCGAATCGCTTCGTGAATATTATGCGCGTGTCTATGGAGCGTGCAACTGCTCAATATTTCTATCCGGCAATATTGACGATGCAATAGTTCAAACTGTTACAAACTATTTTGGCGAAGAGCAGTGGGGTGCTTCAACTCCGGTGAAGATAGATGATGTGCCACCTGTCGGTTCTGCTTGCGGACGTGTCGATGTGAAGGTGAATGACACAATGCAGAGTACAGTCAAGATTGGTTCGATGACATTGGATACTTCGCATCCCGACTTTCAGACTCTTAAATATATGACCGTGCTTCTAGGTGGATTTTTTGGCAGTCGTCTGATGACGAATATTCGCGAACGAAACGGATATACCTATCACATAGAAGCAGATATTTCGGCTTTTGGCAAACGTAATGCACTTGTTGTAACTTCTGAAACATCAAACGAGTATGTATCTCCTCTTATCGCAGAGGTCTACAATGAATTCTCCCGTTTGCAGAATGAACCCGTTTCGCTGAAAGAGATGGAAAAACTGCGCAACTGTACACTGGGTGAACTTTGCAGGGAGTATGAGGGTGTCATTGCTAAGGCCGATATATTTATAAACACCTACCTTTCGGGCGAACCGTTTGAGAGTGTAAATAAATATCTGAATGTTGTCCGTACGGCTACTCCCGAGGATTTTATGCGTATGGCACAGGCTCATCTCTCTCCCGAAAAGATGATTGAGATTGTCGCAGGTGCCTGACTTCTGCTTCTTGCCGTAAAATGGTATTAGGCCTTAACGTTGGCTTTATTGGGGAAGCTTAACATAATTCTTTTGTTGATTCCGAACTTTATCACTATCTTTGTCCTAATTGACGGAAATATACCGAATCCGCTGTAAAAAACAATGTTCGCGTCTGTGTTCGGTATATTTGTGCTTTGTAACTTGATTATATAATTCAGAATTTATAGAACCTTTCGAAATAGATGAAACACACACTATATATACTTTTCATAATGAATTTCGCGTTTGCAACTGTCGCTACTGCGCAGAATGGTGTTGCGAATGCTCTTAAAGATGGGGTGGAGGCTGTTAAAGAGGGCTTTTCTCCGCTCACAAATCTTATCTCATCAAAGGACTCAATCTTTACAAAGAAAAATAAGAAGAAAAACACCATAAAAGCCTTTACAACCAAAGACGGCTCTTCGTACAAAGGAGAGGCAAAAGGTAAAAAACCTCATGGAAAGGGTGAAATAGTTTATAAGAGCGGCGATTACTATGTGGGCGAATTCCACAAGGGTAAACGAAACGGAAAGGGTACATATACATTCAAAGATGGCGAGAAATATGTTGGCACTTTCCTGGATGACCGCCATCATGGTACAGGTGTCTACTATTTCAATGATGGTCGCAGATACGATGGCGAGTGGTTCAACGACTTCCAGCAGGGCAATGGAACAATGTACTATCCTAATGGTGACAAATATGCCGGCGAGTGGCTCGAGGACAAACGCAGCGGACTTGGAACCTACCTTTGGGCTAACGGTGCAATGTACATCGGTGAGTGGCAAAACGATAAACACGAAGGTACCGGTACTTTGCAGTGGAGCGACAACAGCAAGTACGAAGGAGCATGGCACAACGACCTTATCCACGGCAAAGGTGTCTACACATACACCAATGGCGATGTGTACGATGGCGACTGGGTAGAGGGTGTGCGAAACGGTAAAGGTGTTTATCGCTTTGCCAATGGCGATGTCTACGAAGGTGATTATCGCAATGGCGAATGGAACGGCACCGGTACATATAAGGGTGTAAACGGTGCAATGTACGTTGGTGGCTTCCGTAACGGAATGCGCAATGGATTTGGTAAGGCTACACTCGAGAATGGTACAATCTACGAAGGTAACTGGAAAAACGGTAAACGCGACGGCGAAGGAAAGTGCCAATGGACAAACGGTGATGTCTACGAAGGCAACTGGGCAGATGATAAAATGAACGGTTTTGGTATGTTGCGTCTTTCAAACGGCAATAAATATCGCGGAAATTTTGTTGATGGACTTGAACATGGCGAGGGATTGGCCGAGGATAGTGAAGGTATGAGATACGAAGGACAGTTCCGTGCAGGTAAACGCCATGGAGCATTTGTGGTTAAAGACAGCACAGGCACAGTAGTGCGTACCTGCGAATATATAATGGGACAGATAAAACCTGAAAAACCCATTGAGGAGGAGAAACCTAAGGCTCCTGTTCGCAAAAAGAAAAGAAGAAAATAACAAGTATATATTTATCAACCAATAAATTCCTAAGCCATGATACTCGATACGCTGGACAATCTGGAAAAATATGCGTCGTTGAATCCGCTCTTTCCTAAAGCAATAGAGTTTGTAAAAAACACCGACCTTGCAGCACTCCCCTTGGGTCGAAATGAAATAATGGGTGACGAAATATTCGCAAATGTCATGGAGGTTCAGCCTCGCACAAAAGAGGAGGTGCCGGTTGAGGTTCACAGAAAGTATATCGACATACAAATTCCCATCAGCGACGATGAGGTTATGGGCTACATCCCATTGAGCGCCCTTCCCGAAGGTGAGTACAGCGATGCAAACGATGTGACACTCTATCCTGTGGGTATGTTGGCAAGCGACTATGTGAATGTGAAACGTTCAATGTTCACAATCTTCTTTCCGCAGGATGGACATGCACCTGCTGTGACTCCTGTTAAAGTAAAAAAAATAATCATTAAAATAGCAGTAAAATAGACTTATTACCGCAAAAATGAATATTTAAATGGCTGTTAGTTAACAAAAGTTTAAAAAAAGATATATCTTTGTGGTAAACGACTGACAACAGCATGACATTCGAACGGAAATACATATCTGTTTCGCTTCGGTGTCACTGCAATACAGCCATGAAAGTCTAACCATTTAAATATAAATGCCATGTTAAAACTGATAGAGAGAGACGGCTACCTCTCACCGTACACAAAGGAGATTGAAGGACGATACAACTACTTCCTTCATAAAGAGAGTGAATTGACAGGAAACGGAAAGCAGACCCTCTCGGACTTTGCATCCGGATATCTCTATTTTGGTCTACATGCAACAAAAACCGGATGGTGCTTCAGAGAGTGGGCTCCCAATGCTACCAAAATATTCCTCATCGGTGATTTTTCCGACTGGAAAGAGCTTCCCCAATATGAATTGAAAAAGATTGATGGTGGATGCTGGGAGATTGAACTGCCCAAGAAGGCTCTCTCACACGGTCAATACTATAAACTCAAAGTTTATTGGGAAGGCGGTCAGGGTGAACGTATTCCCGCATGGGTGCGCAGAGTGGTGCAGGACGATGCTACGCAGATATTCAGCGCACAGGTGTGGGATCCCAAGAAACAATACAAATTCAAACACAAGAAATTCAAACCCAAATGTTCACCCCTGCTCATCTATGAATGTCACATAGGTATGGCGCAGGAGGAGGAGCGTGTGGGAACTTACAGCGAATTCCGCGAGAAGATATTGCCCCGTATTGCGGCTGACGGATACAACTGCATACAGATAATGGCAATACAGGAGCATCCCTATTATGGCAGTTTCGGCTATCACGTGTCAAACTTCTTTGCATCCTCTTCACGTTTCGGTACTCCCGAGGACCTGAAAGAGCTTATCGATGCTGCGCACGGAATGGGCATTGCCGTAATTATGGACCTTGTACATTCACACGCTGTGAAAAACGAAATGGAGGGATTAGGACTGCTCGATGGCAACCCCTGTCAGTATTTCAATGGTGGCGACCGTCGCGTGCATAGTGCATGGGATTCACTCTGTTTCGACTATGGAAAGAACGAGGTGCTTCACTTCCTGCTCTCAAACTGCAAATACTGGCTCGAAGAGTTCAAGTTCGATGGTTTCCGTTTCGACGGTGTAACATCAATGATATACTACAGCCATGGTCTTGGCGAGGCATTCTGCGACTATTCTGACTATTTCAACGGTCATCAGGATGGCGATGCCATCTGCTACCTTACATTGGCAAACAAACTTATACACGAGGTTAATCCCTCGGCAATCACCATTGCCGAAGAGGTATCGGGTATGCCCGGACTTGCAGCGCCCATTGAGGATGGCGGATACGGTTTCAACTATCGTATGGCAATGAATGTTCCCGACTATTGGATTAAGCTCATCAAAGAGCAGAAGGACGAGGACTGGAAACCCTCTTCTATCTTCTGGGAGCTGACCAACCGTCGTCAGGATGAAAAGACAATCTCTTATGCCGAGAGTCACGACCAGGCACTTGTAGGTGACAAGACCATCATCTTCCGTCTGATTGACGCAGATATGTACTGGCACTTCAGCAAGGGACACGAAACCAACATGGTGCATCGTGGTATTGCACTCCACAAGATGATACGTCTTGTGACTGCCTCTACCATCAACGGTGGTTACCTCAACTTCATGGGTAACGAATTTGGTCATCCCGAATGGATTGACTTCCCGCGTTACGGCAACGGATGGAGCCACAAGTATGCACGCCGTCAGTGGAGTCTTGTCGATAACCAGGATTACTGCTACGCTTCTCTTGGAGCATTCGATAAAGAGCTTATGGAGATCATCGGTAGTGTAAGGAATTTCCAGAACCGCCCCGTTCAGGAAATTTGGCACAACGATGGCGACCAGGTGCTGGCATATTCACGTCGTGACCTGATATTTGTATTCAACTTCAGTCCTACACGCTCTTTCACCGACTACGGATTCCTTGTTCCCGAGGGTAACTATTCAATCATTCTCGACTCTGACGCAGTACGTTTCGGCGGTAACGGATTTGTGGATGACTCACAGGTGCATTTCACCAACCACGACCCCTTGTACGCCAAGAAACGCAAGGGCTGGCTCAAACTCTATTTGCCCGCTCGTACAGCATTGGTCTTGAAAAAGAATAAGTAAATAGCATAGGAATGAAGTCTGCAAGAGAAAAACGTCTGTTTCGTATGGTGCGTATCGTATGCGCCATTGTCTTCGTCGTCTTTGCATATACATTTTTGTCGTTGTATAAGGCTCCTTTGCTTGAGATTGCATACGATCTTACGGCAACGGGCAAGTTGCAATACGATGAGAATATTACAGCAGCGGTGCTGACGTTCGTTCTCTTGTTACTGACGCTATGGCTGAATAAATTTGCCAAATTCTCGCGCGAGTGGGAGGCATTGGCCTATCTGCCGGCATGCACATTGCTCGCTTTTACCACAGATATTGACCGTACGATATACACCGGTGGTGAATTTACATGGTCGTGGGTGTGGATAGGAAGCATTGTTGCTGTTGTCTACATGTTTGCATCGTGGGTGCTGCAGCGTGTCTTGTTTATGCGTATAAAAGATATTACGCGTGCAGCAAACAGAATCATGTGGCGCAATCTATTGCTGCTCTCACTCTTGTTCTGCTACACAGGAATGTTGTCGGGCGGTGACGAGAATTTCAAGCACGAGGCTATGGTCTATCACTATGTGAAGAGAGGTGACTATGAGAAAGCAAAAAAGGTTGCTTGCCGTTCGTTGGCAGCTTCGCAACAGTTGACTGCTGCACGTGCCTATTTGCTTGCCCATGATGGCGAATTGGGAGAATCGCTTTTCACTTATCCTCAATATTTTGGTGTGGAGGGTTTGCTGCCCACTGCTGAGGCTACCTCTCCCATAAACATGGATACGGTGTGCAACTTCGTGAAGGCTAAGCCTGCAAAGAATGAGAAGGCAATAGCTTTTCTTCAGCGTGCGTCGGCTGTCGATACTGCCGATGTTGCAGTAAAGGACTATTACCTCTCGGCATTGTTACTGGATAAGCGTCTCGATGAGTTTGTCGATTCATTGCCTGTTCATTATAACATTGCAGATGTTTCTTCGCTGCCACGACATTTTAAAGAGGCTCTTTTGCTTCATGGCAAGATGAATGATGCGTCGGATGCTCAGTTTGCCGATGCCGAACTGGAGAAACGCTATGCTGAGTTTGTTGCTCTTGAGCGCGAGCATAAGGATTTGTTGGTTCGCTCGAACTATGTGCGTAAATCCTTCGGTGACACTTATTGGTGGTATTACCTTTACAGTGGGAATTGATATAAAACGTCTATATTCAATATAACCCTATTATAGTTCTCCCCAACTATTTCTTGATAATAGTTGGGGAGAACTTTTGTTTATAATTGCATTTAAGTTACCAATGCTTATTGTGTGCAGCAAATAAATCTTAAATGATTGTAGTCAGCTTATTTACCAAACTTGCCACCACCGAATTTACCGCCGGTTTTTGCACCCATCTTTGCTCCCTGAACAGCCTTGCCCGAGAAGATGTTGTCGCCGTAGTTTACAACCTTCTGGTTGGCATTCTGCTGACGGCGAATAGCAATCTCAATGAGTCTGTCTACAAGGTTGCTGAAGTTTATTCCACTGTACTCCCACAGGTAGAACGAAAGTGAACCGGGGATGGTGTTAATCTCGTTCACGAAAATCTCACCTGTAGCTTCGTCTATGATGAAGTCGATGCGTGAAACTCCGTCGCAAGCAAGAGCGCGGAATGTCTCACACGCAGCATTCTGTATGAATTTTGTAGTCTCTTCGGGCAGGTTGGCAGGAATTTCGCGCACTGTCGACTGCATACCCTGTGACTGTTTGCCACCACCGCTCATATATTTGTCCTGATAAGAGAGAATCTCGCCGCTGCGTACGGGTACCTCGCATACTGAGGGCTGGCAGTCGTAGTAGTTGCCAAGCACTGCGCAGTTCACCTCTTTCAGCTTCTGCACATATTTCTCAATGATGATGCGGTTGGTGAACTGTATTGCATTCTCTATTGCTTCGATAAGCTCTTCGCGGTTGTGAGCAGCCTTGATACCTACACTTGAACCGAGGTTCGCAGGCTTAACAATTACGGGGAATCCCAGCTTGCCCTCAATCTTTTCAACAACAACCGACTGACGGTCGAACCACTCTTTGTCCGAGAACCAGCAGTAGTCGATTACAGGAACACCACACTCCTTCAGTATCATCTTCATGGTGATTTTGTCCATTCCGTTTGCCGATGCCAGTGTGTTGCAGCCTGCATAGGGGATTCCTGCAATCTCCATCACTCCCTGGAATGTGCCATCCTCGCAGTTGGTGCCGTGCAGCGCAGGTACTACTACGTCGAGCTGTGCCACTACATCTTTCTGGAAAAGTCCTTTTTTGCAGCGGTAGAGGTTGGTGTCGCCGTAGTTGGGGCGTACATACACCTCCTCGCACTGTGCGAGCAGCTTTTTAGTGTCGCGATAGTTCTCTACATTAAAGAGCGCATCGCCGCTGTACCATTTTCCGCTTTTTGTTATGTATATGGGAATGATGTTGTATTTTTCCTGGTCCATTGCGTTAATCATCTGATTCGCAGTGATTACCGATATTTCGTTCTCGACGGAACGTCCGCCAAAAACAACGCCTACATTTGTCTTCATTTTAATCTATGTTTTTCTTGTTCTTTGTTACTATTTGAAATTGTCGGGAAGGTCATTCTCGTAAAGTACAACGTCGCCTGCTCGCAGTATGGTTGCAAGGTGTGCATGAGCATCGGTGAGGTTGGCTGCTAGGTAGACTTTTTCGGCAGGGAAGCCTCCTTCGTCTATTCCACCTTTTATTGCTTCGCGGTTAGTTTCGTTTACCACTATCGCATAGTCGCACGACTGCGCAATCTGCTTGCCGAGGTTCTTGTTGGCTGCAAACTGGCGTTCGCCCATTTCCACGAATCCCGGGGTGATGATTATGCGTTTGTTGCCTTCGCCTACGCTGAATCCCTTAAGTACATCCAGTGCCATTGCTGCTCCTGTGGGGTTTGAATTATATGCGTCGTCGAGTACTGTGATGCCGTTGGCGCGGCGCATCGACAATCGGTGTTCCACCGGTTGCAGACGCGAGATTGCTGCTTTCTGCTTGTTTGCAGGAACCTGCAATGTGTCGGCAACCGCAATTGATGCCAATATGTTCAACAGGTTGCCGTTGCCCAGCAGTTTGCTGTCGAATGTTTCATCGGCATTGCCGTTGCATGCGAATGACACACCGTTGGCACTGTATACGATGTTTGTTGCCTGAAGCTTGGTATCTTTGTTCTCAACGCCATAAGTGACGATGTTGCACTGCGACTTTATGTTCCTGTAGTCGCGCACTCCTACTGAGTCGTAGTTCAGAACTGCAAGACCATTGGCGGGAAGCGAGTCGATAAGCTCGAACTTTGTCTTCTGAATATTTTCGAAGCTCTTGAATGTTTCGAGGTGCATTTCGCCCACTGCTGTCAGAATACCAATCTGTGGGTGCACAAGGTCGCAAATCTCCTTAATGTCGCCCAACTGCTTGGCTCCCATTTCCACGATGAACACCTGATGGTAGGGGCGCAACTGTTCTCTGATGGTGCGTACCACTCCCAGCAGAGTGTTGAAGTTGCCGGGTGTCACCAGTACGTTGTATTTCTCCGAGAGTATGCGGGCAAGATAGTTCTTGGTGCTAGTCTTTCCGAAACTTCCTGTTATTCCTATTATGGTCAGGTTCTTGTGCGACTCAATGATTCTCTTTGCATCGTTGATGTACCAGCGTGTGATGCACTTTTCAATCGGGGTGTTTACGATGTTTGCCAACAGTACCACAAAGTTCGATAGCAGCAGTGTGGCAGCCGCAGCTACCGCCATGTATTTGCATCCTGCCACAAGGGCTGTTGCACCAATGACTATTGCTACAAGTGTCAGTGCTGTGGCGTAAAGCCTTTTTACACGCATGGTAAAGACTATCGGAGTCTTGTACTTTTCGGTAAGCTCCTTGTATATGCTTGTCGCTGCTAATAAGGCTGCTACAATTGTCAGCCACTTGTTAAGCAGACACAGCAATATGACGATAGGCCACCATTTGCGGTGAGTGAGTATGTTTGCAGGGAACCACCAGCGGAAGTAGCGGTCGTAACGGTATGAACTCAACTGAAACATCTGCATGTCGTAGCGCAGTGTCACTATGCAGCAGAGCAGGCAAGCAAGGGTATATATTACAGAGAATGTGTCCATGTTGTTATTTTATCTTGAAGAAACTTTTCATTACCGAGGCAAAAAGTCCGGGATTTTCGAGGAAAGAGAAGTGGCCCGTGCCGTGTGCAATCACCAGTCCTGCATCTTTTATATGTTTTTCCATATATTTAGCGTCGGACAAAGGTGTTGCCGTATCAAGGTTACCCCAGAAAAGCAGTACAGGTGCTGTAATCAGGGGCATCACATGTTTCAGGTCTTCGTTTACCACTTTCGAGAGTATGCGGCGCATCATGGGCGATGCATTGTTGTAGTCCGACGAACCTGCATTCTTGCGGAATCTGTTCAGCATCTGCTCGGCCTTCTCCTTGGGAAGCAGTGTGTTGCAGAGCCACTTGGCACATTTGTAGGTGTAGACCTTGTAGTAGTATTTCCACGAACGTTGGGGCTTTATACCTGCTGCGTCCACCAGCACCACTCTTGATGTGGCATTGCGCGAAGAGTAGAGCAGCGACACGCGTCCGCCGAACGAGTGTCCCACCAGTGCGGGCGATTCAATCTGGTTGTCGTTTACGAATTTTTCTATCAGTTGTGTGTACTCTTCCACGCCCCACACTTCATCGGGTTCCTGCGATGCACCGAACCCGGGAAAGTCGAACGAGTAGACTTTGTATTTAGTAGAGAGAATCGCTGCGATGGCCTTGAAAATGTCGTGTGTGCATCCCCAGCCATGAAGCAAAAGCACAGCTTCGCCTTCGCCTGTAACCTCAACGAATACCTCTTTATTGTCGTATTTGTATATCATTTTCGTGTATTGTTTATACAAAGTTACAAATTTATGGATTTTATGGCGGAAATGCGAATAATTTTGAAGATTATTTTGTGGACAGCTGTGCCTGTTGTGCTTCTAAATTTAAAACGGCAGCTAAATAACGGTTGCAACGCTGGCTGAAGGAAAATAGAAAAGATACCTGCCTATCCGTTGTATTGGGTACATCCGCATTGTCGCGGAAGATTCTGACTATGTTCTCGTCGTATAAAACCAAAGTGGTTCTTACGCCGGCTTTTGTCTTTAGTTCAACCATCGTGGGGTTGATTTTTTCCATTGCTGTCGCCTCTCTTCCTTCCAATTATTTCTGTTCACTGCTTCGCAGTTTCGTTGGAATGAACTATCTTCGCAAATGATTTTCTTTTAATATGATTTATCCGGATAATTTTGAAAATAAGATAGAATTTGATGCGGTGCGCCGTATGCTCAAGGATTTTTCTCTCTGCCGTTTGGGCGAGGAGCGTGTGGATGATATGCAGTTCATGACTGATTTTAAGGCTATCGGACGCAGACTCGATGAGGTTGTTGAATTTGTAAGGGTTTTACAACTGGAGCAGAATTTTCCTTCTGATTACTATTTTGATGTGCGTGAGCCTTTACAGCGTGTGCGTATAGCAGGAATGTTTATGGGCGAGGATGAACTTTTCTCGCTCCGTCGTTCGCTCGACACTATCGGACGCATGTTGTCCATTCTGCGCAAGCAGGGCGACGATTCGGGAAGTGGCGAGGAGAATCCTCTCTATCCCAATCTGCGTAGATTGGCTGGAGATGTCGATATTCTGCCTTCGCTGTTGAAGGCTATCGATGCCATCATCGATAAGTTTGGAAAAGTAAAAGACACAGCATCGCCTGCGCTGGCTTCGTTGCGCAGCGAACTGTCGCGCACTTCGGGCAGTATTTCGCGCACGCTGAACTCCATTCTTCGCAGGGCGCAGGCCGAGGGTCTGGTCGAGAAGGATGCTTCGCCCACGTTGCGCGACGGACGTTTGGTGATACCAGTAGCTCCTGCTCTCAAACGCAAGATGAACGGTATCATTCACGACGAGTCGGCCAGTGGAAAAACAGTCTTTATAGAGCCTGCCGAGGTTGTGCAGGCCAACAACCGCATACGCGAACTTGAGGCGGAGGAGCGCCGCGAGGTTGTTCGTATTCTTACGGCATTCTCCGATGAACTTCGTCCCCATGTGCCCGACCTTCTTTCGGCATACGACTTTCTTGGCGAGATGGATTTTATACGTGCAAAGGCACAGCTGGCTATAAAGTTTGACGCGGTAAAGCCATCGTTGAACCCGCGTCCTATGATGGATTGGGGGGCAGCCTGTCATCCTCTGCTCGAAATGTCGTTGCAGAAGCATGGCAGACGTATGTCGCGCCTCGATATTCAGCTCGAAGGCGACCGTCGCATATTGCTTATTTCAGGTCCCAATGCAGGTGGAAAGTCTGTCTGCCTGAAGACTGCCGGACTGTTGCAGTATATGTTGCAGTGCGGATTGCTGATTCCTGTTCACGAAAGGAGCAATGCGGGTATATTCCGCCATCTGTTTATAGACATTGGTGACCAGCAGAGTATAGAGGATGACCTTAGTACCTATTCAAGTCATCTGCTTAATATGAAAAATACTCTTCGTCGTTGCGATGCCCATTCGCTTATTCTCATAGATGAGTTTGGTAACGGAACGGAACCGCTCATTGGCGGTGCCATGGCCGAGGCCATTCTCAAACGTTTCAACGAGAAGGGTGCTTTTGGAATTATAACAACCCACTATCAGAACCTGAAGCATTTTGCCGACTCCACAAAGGGTGTTGTTAATGGTGCAATGCTCTACGACAGGGGCGAAATGCGTCCTCTGTTCCAGTTGCAGATTGGTAATCCCGGCAGTTCCTTCGCTGTGGAGATTGCCCGCAAAATTGGTCTTCCCGAGGAGATTATCAGGGATGCCTCGGATATTGTGGGCAGCGACTACATTCAGTCGGACAAATATCTTCAGGATATTGTCCGCGACAAGCGTTATTGGGAAACCAAACGACAAAATGTTCATCGCAAAGAGAAGGAACTTGACGATGCTCTTGACAAATATCGTGAATCGTCCGAGGAACTTCGTCGCAGTCGCAAAGAGATTATGCGCGAGGCACGCGAAGAGGCTGAGCGTCTGATAAAAGAGGCTAATGCAAAAATAGAAAATACCATACGTGCCATAGTGGAGGCGAAGGCCGAAAAAGAGCGTACAAAAATGGCCCGTAAGGAGTTGAGCGACTTCAGCCGCGAGGTTGAGGAGTTGGCACGTCGTCAGCAGAATGAACGTGTCGACCGCGAAATGGCGAAACTGATTGCCCGACAGGAACGCAAGAAGAGTGCCTCGAAGGATAAGAAAAAGGGAAATGCGTCGACCGAACCTGCTGTGGTGGTGAAACAGGCTCCGCAGATAGTAGTCGGCAGCTATGTGAAGATTCGCGGTCAGCAGGTGGCGGGAGAGGTGCTCTCTGTCGGCAAAAAGGATGCGATGGTGCGTTTCGGTGCCATAAAGTCGACTGTGGCTCTCGACAGGCTCGAACCAAGCGAAGCGCCCAAAGAGCAGCACAGAGCAGTGTCGTTCCTCAGCAGCGAGACACAGGAGAATCTGCATAACAAACGACTCAATTTCAAATCGGAAATCGATGTGCGCGGAATGCGTGGCGAGGAGGCTGTGCAGGCCATCAGCTATTTTATTGACGATGCTACCATCTGCGGTGTGCGTCAGGTGCGCATACTTCACGGAACGGGCAACGGTATTCTGCGTACTCTGCTCAGGCAGTATCTAAGCACGCTGCCGGTTGTCGACTCCTTCCGCGACGAGCATGTGCAGTTTGGCGGTGCCGGAATTACGGTAGTCGATTTTGTATAATCCAAAAGAATATGTTTAAAATTAAATAAGTGATTATGAAAAAGTTAATAATAATGTTTTTTGTCGCTCTCTTTTTCTGCGACGCAGTTGTGGCAAAATCTCCAATCGAACTTAAGATAATCTCATACAACATCCGCACACTTGCGCGTGACGGAAAGAACAGTTGGAAGTATCGTCGCCATGCTACTGAAAAGATGTTGGCCGAGGAGGCTCCCGATGCATTTGGTCTTCAGGAGGCAATGGTTGCTCACCTGCAATATATCGACAGCGTATGTCCCAAGTATGCTCGTGTGGGTGTAGGACGCGACGATGGCAAGATGGGCGGCGAAATTATGGCAATATATTACAATACGGAGCGTTTCGACCTTCTCGACAGTGGCACATTCTGGCTCAGCGAGACTCCTTCGCAGGTGTCACGCGGATGGGACGCAGTTTGTTTCCGTACAACAACATGGGTTAAGTTGCGTGACAGGAAGAGTGGTCGCAAGTTCTATTATTTCAATACCCATTTCGACCATAAGGGACGTGTGGCGCAAACAGAGTCAGTGAAACTGATTGTGGAAAAAATTAAATCTATTGCCGGCAAAAAGGCGACTGTGATACTGACAGGTGACTTTAACATTGAACCGGGCAATGATATTTTCGTGCCATTGAATGAGTTTATGCAGTCGGCACGTTTGACAGCCCCTGTTACCGACAGCAAAGGTTCGTTCAATCAGTTTGGTGCTATGAAGCGAAAATGTATTCTCGATTACATTTTCTATCGTGGCAAGAAGGTTGAATGTGTGAAATTCCGTACATTGGATGGCGACTATGGCGCACCTTTTATCTCTGACCACTATCCGATAGAGGCTGTTTTCAATGTGAAATAGCTGTTCCGGCGGATGCCTGAATCCTAAAAGAAATATTTCATATATTTTATAAACCAATTAACAAGGAGGAATCCAAATGAAAGCAACAAGAATTTTTTCATTTATCCTGATGGTTGCAGTCTGCTTTTCAGCTTATGCCCGCAAGGTGGTGACAGCCAAGAGTCCCGATGCACAGACAAGTGTGAGTGTTACACTCTCCGACCGTATCTATTACGATGTAGTAAGTCACAACGAAACGCTGCTGAAACAGAGTGTTATAGGCATGCAGTTGCGCGACAAGACATTGGGTGCTAACCCTGTTCTTAAAAAGAAGAGAGTACGCACAGTGAACGAAACTGTAACTCCTATCTTCCCTCTGAAGTATAGCAAGGTAGAGAACAATTACACATTGCTTACTCTGGATATGAAGGGTGGCTATTCTGTTGAGTTCCGTCTCTACAACGATGGTGTTGCCTTTCGTATGAAGACATCGCTCCCCGGCGAGATTGAGGTGATGCAGGAAAATACAGTTTTCCAGTTGGCTGATAACAGCGACCTTCTGGTGCAGTTGACAGGCGGCTTCAAGACAAGTTGCGAAGAGGAATACTCTATTATAAAGAGCAACGAGTGGAAAAAGGAGGATAGAATGTCTGTTGCTCCCGTTCTTGTAATGGGCAAGAATCAGAAGATTTTGTTGAGCGAGTTTGATCTCTGCAGCTATCCCGCTTTCCTGTTCAAGGGCAATGGCGATAACAGTCTTTCAGTTGTTCAGCCCAAGAATCCCATCGAGTATAAAGACTGGGGTGACCGCAGCCAGCACATCATCAAGGAGGCCGATTATATTGCAAAGACAAGCGGTACACGTACATTCCCCTGGCGCTATATGCTCATCACACAGGAAGATGGCCGTTTGGCGGAGAACACAATGCCCATGCGTCTGGCTCAGAAGTGTCAGATAGAGGATACAAGCTGGATCAAGCCCGGTCTTACCTGCTGGGATTGGCTCAATGGTATTCCTTATGGCGCAGATGTAGATTTCAAGAGTGGCATCAACCTTGAAACTTACAAGTATTTCGTGGATTTTGCTTCACGCAACAATATCCCTTACATTTTGATGGACGAGGGTTGGGCTCTTGATACACGCGACCCCTATCGTACAAACCCTGCAGTTAATCTGCCCGAACTTATCAGCTATGCCAAGTCTAAGAATGTGGGTATCTGGGTATGGTTGCCCTGGCTCACTGTTGAGCATCACATGGACCTCTTCGCTAAATTCGAGGAGTGGGGTATCGTAGGTACAAAAATCGACTTCATGGATCGTCACGACCAGTGGATGGTAGATTACTACGACCGTGTTGCAAAAGCTGCTGCCGATCACCATGTCATGATTGACTTCCACGGAGCTTTCCACCCCAGTGGTCTGGAATACCGTTATCCCAACGTGCTTACTTACGAGGGTGTTCGCGGCATGGAATACAATGGTGGCTGTAACCCCAAGAACAGCATTTGGCTTCCCTTTGTACGTGGTGCAGTAGGTCCTATGGACTTTACTCCCGGTTCTATGATATGTTATCAGCCCGAATCTCATCATGGTAACCGTCCCTTCTGCTCAGGTGTTGGAACAAAGGTTTATCATATGGCAGTCTTTGTACTCTTCGAGAGCCACTTGCAGATGTTGATGGACAACCCCTGCCGTTACGATGCATGGCCCGACTGCCGCGACTTCATCACCAGTGTACCTGTAAACTGGGACGAAACACGCGTGTTGGCTGCTGAGGCAGGCGAGTATATTGTGATGGCTAAGCGCAAGGGCGACAAATGGTTCATCGGTGGAATTACAAATGACAAGCAGCGCGAACTGAATGTTAAACTTGATATCCTCCCCGAGGGCAAAGATTTGCAGATGACTTCATTCGTTGATGGTGTGAATGCAGGCCGCATGGCTATGGACTACCGTCAGGAGAAGAGCACTGTAAACAAGAATTCAACCATCAGCATCAAGATGGTACGTAACGGTGGATTTGCCGCTGTTATCGGTCAGTAAATATCAGAGTATATTTAAATAAAATCAGAGCCTCGAAGTTTCAAACTTCGAGGCTCTGATTTTATTATTGGTATTATTACAATAGTTGATTGAATGTAAGGATTCGGTGCTCTTCTCTTAAACTCCTTGCCGAACCTTTTCTTCTGTTTCTTTGTTGAATGTTCGTTTAAAGCAGATAACAAGATTTTATTCAACTGATGACATGAGGTATTTGACAATAACCCTGTTTACAATTTTATTGTTTATTATGTTTACGTTTGCACAGAAGAAAAAATACCCGGATGCGGCTGAAAGCAGGCCCTCGATTACCGGTTATATGAGTGGCTTTCCGCCTAAGGGCGACAAGGTGATTTCGGCGCGTGACGGTTCGTTTTTCGAGTTTCCGGCACTGCGTTACAGCGTGGCACACATGCGCGAGTTTATGCCTACAATAAATGTTCCGCGTGGCAATATGGTTCCTGTCGCTCATTTCGAATACGACCTTGACGACAGGATTGATAGCATAACTTTCCTGCCAACAGGCAAGGAGCGTCGCATAACGTGGCGCGAATCGCTCGACCTGAATTACACCGATGGCATTATTGTGCTGCATAAGGGTAAAATTGTTTACGAAAAATATTTCGGCGACTTCACTGCCGAAATGCCTCATGCGGTGATGTCTGTTACAAAATCCTTTACCGGACTTTTGGCAGCTATGCTCTACGCCGAGGGACGGCTCGATCCTACCAGACTTGTCAGTGACTACGTTCCTGAGCTTTCATCTTCGGGCTTTGGCGATGCTACCGTGCGCGAACTGATGGATATGACCACAGCTATTAAATACAGCGAGGATTATACCGACCCGGCTGCCGAGGTGTGGGCTTTTTCGGCTGCAGGAAATCCGATGATAGCTCACGACGATGGTGTCAATGGCTTTTACGATTACCTTGTGGGGGTTAAAAAGGATGGCGAGCATGGCAATGTCTTTGGCTACCGCACGGTGAATGCTGATGCTCTTGGTTGGGTGGTTTCAAAAATTACGGGAAAATCTGTCGCACAGCTGTTGAGTGAACTTATCTGGCATCGTATGGGCATGGAACAGGATGCTTACTATCAGGTGGATGCAATGGGTATTCCTTTTGCCGGTGGCGGATTGAATGCTACTTTGCGCGACCTTGCCCGTTTCGCCGAAATGGTTAGGATGGGTGGCGAATGGCGTGGTGTAAGAATAGTTCCTGTCGGTACGGTCGAGGATATTCTGCATGGCGGCAATCGTCAGGCATTTGCTGCATCTGAGCAGGGAAAGAGTCTTAAGGGGTGGAGCTACCGCGACATGTGGTGGATAACCAATAATTCCCATCGTGCATATATGGCTCGCGGTGTTCATGGGCAGGCAATTTACATCGACCCTGTGGCTGAAATGACAATAGTCCGTCTTGCATCGACCTATCTTTCAAGCAATATGCTTATCGATCCTCTGTCGCTACCGGCTTATGCTGCTGTTGCCGACTATCTGTTGGGAAGGTGATGTTTAGTGGTAGTAACCCTGTTGTTATGTAACTCACAAACAGACGAGCTACTGCAGTGTACACTGCAGTAGCTCGTCTGTTTGTGGGTTGAAATATATTAGTTTTTCTTCATTTCTACTGTTATTGTATTGAAGGGGAAATGCAATCCTTTTGCAGGGAATGTTGCATATACTGTCTTGTTCATGTCGAAGAAGATTCCCCAATAATCTGCAGCATTGCACCATACGCGAACTGTGATGTCGATGGAACTTGTATTCATTGCGCCCAATTCGATGAAGGGTGCGGGGTCTTTCATTATACGTGCATCCTTGCTGATGATGTCGAGCAGCACGCTCTTTGCAAGTTCAAAGTCGTCGCCATATGAGATAGAGAATTTGAAATCGACACGGCGTGTTGTTTCACGCGAATAGTTGTTGATGATACCTGTTGACAAGGGACCGTTGGGAACGATGATAATGCGGTTGTCGGGTGTCTGCAACAGTGTGTTGAAAATCTGAATCTCTTTAACTGTTCCTGCCTGACCCTGTGCTTCGATGTAGTCGCCAACCTTGTAGGGACGGAAAATAAGAACCATAACTCCACCTGCGAAGTTCTGCAATGTGCCGCTGAGTGCCATACCTATTGCAACACCGGCAGATGCGAACAGAGCTACGAATGAAGAGGTGTCGATGCCTACTACGCTGATGATGATGATGAGAAGAACGATGAGTGCAACAATGTCAATGAAGCTTACAAGGAAACTTTGGATAGACGCATCTGTGTTTTTCTTTTTCATCATTGCCTTTGTCATGTTTACAAGGCGTTTAGAAAGCCAGCGACCGATTATCCAAATGATGGCTATCTGCAGAATTTTGCTTGCGATAGTGAGTCCCGCATTTGTAATGTACTCTACTATTTCAGCCATTGTCAACTGTGAAATTGAAGAAACGGCTGTTTCCAGGGCATTGCCACTTGTTGCCAGGCTGTCGACTGCTGCCGCAGCTTGTGCCAGAATTGTACTTAGAATCATAATTGTATGTATTTTAATAGTTACTGTTTTAATATATAAATTCGGTTGTAGCGCGCTACAACCGAATTCTTGTGCAAAGGTAAGACTTTTCGCTTTTATATGCAAAAAGCTGTTTTTATATATTTTCCTGTCGAATCAACCTTGAAGAATCTGCGATGCGGCATTCTTTGTGTCTACTTTGGTAATTACACGTTCAATGATTCCGTCGGGTGAAATTATGAACGTTGTACGCAGTATGCCGTCGTATACGCGTCCCGCAAGCTTTTTCTCGCCCCATGCTCCGAACTCTTTTATCAATCTTTTGTCGACGTCGGCAATAAGAGGAAAATTCAGCTGCTGTTTCTCCTTGAAGCGACGGTGCGAGGCATCGCTGTCGGCGCTTACGCCTACTACTGCATATCCTGCATCGACAAGGTCGGTGAGGGCATCGCGCAATGAGCAGGCTTCGGCTGTGCAGCCGGGAGTGCTGTCTTTGGGATAGAAATAGACAACCAACTTTTTGCCTGCAAAGTCTTTGAGGCTCAACTCGTTTCCCATCTCGTCCTTGCCGAGATATTCGGGGGCTTTATCTCCTGCTTTCAACATATCGGGATGTGTTTAAATTCTTATTCTATTACTTTTACGCTTAGGATTCTGACATCCTGCAAGGGACGGTCAAAATTGTCGGTGCCTACATTCTGTATCTTGTCAACAACTTCGAGTCCTGAGGTGATTTCTCCGAATACGGTGTACTGTCCGTCGAGGAAGGGTGTTCCGCCTACTGTGGTGTATATCTCTTTCTGCTCGGCTGTCATTTCTCCCATGCCCAGTTCTTTCATTCTCTGAGACATTGAGTCGAACTCTTCGGGTGAGTAAACTTTACCCCATACAATGTAGAATTGGCTTGCTGATGAACTTTTTGTGGGGTTAACGCGGTCGCCTTCGCGTGCTGCTGCAAGTGTTCCGCGACGATGGTGCAGGGTGGGGATGAATTCTGCATCGATGCGATAGTCGGGGCCGCCTTCACCCAGGCGTACACCTGCTTCGGCATATTTCGAGTCGGGGTCGCCACCCTGTATCATAAAGTCTTTGATGACACGGTGGAAGAGCAGCGAGTCGAAGTATTGTTCCTGCGCCAACTTAATAAAGTTGTCGCGGTGTTTGGGTGTCTCGTTATAGAGTACGAATTCCATTGTACCGGCTGTTGTTTCCATTACAACCTTTGTTGTTTTTTGTTCAGTGCATGCTGCTGTAAGCATTGTTACAGCAATAAGGAGCATTTTGATTGTTCGTTTCATATTCTTTTTTTGTTATTTGGTTTGTTATTATGTTATTTCCAGGTTTTCAGTTCTTTGCTCAGATAGATGACAACCGGCAAGTGGTCGCTGTATCCGTTGAGCCATTCTCCTGCAGCATGTGTGCGCTTGGGCTGCCCTTTGTAACGTCCTTTGTTGTTGATAAGGTGAGGCCGTTTGTGTATTTCGCTTTTCATATATTTCAGCCCTTTTGACTTTTTGTCGCAGAGTCGTCCGCTGACTATTATCTGGTCGTACAGTTGCCAGCGGTCGCGATATACGATTGTTCCCTGTTTCTCTTTTCTCAGTATGTTCCAGTAGGGGTTGTACAGGTCGTTTCTCGTTTTTATATCTGTTATCTCCTGTTTGGCTTGCAGACACTCCTTGAGGCTTTTGTTGTCGGGGTTGTCGTTGAAATCGCCCATGATTATCACCTTTGTCGTTGGGTGGCGTTGGATGATTGAGTCTTTGATGGCTCGTATCTTTGTGGCTGCTGCTTCGCGTGAGGGCGATTTTGAGTAGCGCGACGGCCAGTGGTTGACTATGATGTGCAACTGCTCGCCTGCTATGGTGCCGCTGACGGTGAGGAAACCTCGTGTCTTGCGGTTGCTGCCGTAGGGTATAAGCTCTTTTTCGTCAGGAGTGAAGCGTGTCGGGTCGTACAGCAGTGCGCAGTCTATTCCGCGGCTGTCCTCACTCTCAATGTGTATGTATTTCCATCCTTTGCGTGCTATTGAGGGCGATTTTATGAGATCGTCGAGTACGTTGCCGTTCTCCACTTCACATACACCCACAATGGTGGCTCCAAGGGGTTGCTGCTCTGTTCCGAGTGCTGTGAGTGTGGCTGCAATGTTCTCTATTTTGCTAGTGTATTTTTCGCTGTTCCATCTGTTTGCTCCCTTGGGCAGAAATTCGTAGTCGTTCTTGCCTGCATCGTGAATGGTGTCGAAGAGATTCTCCAGATTGTAGAAGCCTATGCTGTGGAGCTCTTTTCTATTTTGTGCAGGCAGGAGTGTTGCAATGAGCAACGTAAGAATTATTGTTGCCGGACGGAGTATGCTCATTTCTTTCAGTGGCTGTCTGTCGGGGTGAACAATGCATCGAAGTCTGCGCGTGGGAATATCTCCAGTTTGCCTCCTCTAGTGGCATTGTATATGTGTATGCCCTCTTTGTCGCATACCTCTTTGGCGCGTGCAAAGGCAAGCAGATTGGTGTCGACTTCGGGGGCTGCGTATTGACGCCCGCTGTTGAAAAGCCTTTTGTCGAAGTAGCTGTCGGCACTGATGGTGCTGTTGTCCTTCGAGTAGTTGCAGTCGACACCTATCAGGTATATCTCCTTAAAACCCATATATGCGGCAAACTGTATCATCGAGTAGGTGACTGTCTGTCCGCTGTATACAACGCTGGCTATGTCGCGCGAGAATCCTATTGGGTTCTTGGGGAAGAGCATTTTGTAGTATGTGACGCCGGGAATGTGGTAACGGCTTGCGTAGTGTGATTTTACGAAGCGTGTGGTGTCAAGTTTCTCTATGTACTCTTTGTTGTCGAGGATTATGCGGTTGTCCTGAGCAAAGTAGTATGTGGGCTTGAAAGGTATTTCGTCGAACAGGCGTATGAGCGAGTTACAGGCGAATGTTGTTTCGCCCTGTAGCTTACGCAGGTCGTCGTATGTAAGGCTGGGGCCGTTGCCTATTACAAAGCAGCGGCCACCATTGTATATGTTCCTGTATTTGCGCAGACGGTATGTGCTACGTAGCATCATTGCTCCGTAGAGATAGTTCATGGCGTTCCATGTTTTATGCCACAATGCACCTATCATACTTTTGTTGCCTGTTGGTTTGCAGAGATTATCTTTTCGGCAAATTCAAAATCCTCGGGATAGTCGATGTCGATTCCTTCTATGGGGCCTACAAGTGCCATGTATGGGTTGCTTCCCACACGCTGGTGGTGTTCTGTCCACAGCTCGCGACGGAATATGTAGAATGCACTTGTCTCTACAAATACAGGCTCTATCATCTGTGTGCGGGGTATCTCCTTGAGGCTGTAGTTCAAGGGTTTGCCTTTGAACCATGTGAAGGTCTGTACTTTCTGCGCCGAGAATGATGAGTCGTGGCGACCCGACACTACCTCCTCGATGGCGCAACTGATGGTCTCGGCCTTGATGAAGGGCGAGGTTGTGTGCCCCAGCAGATATACATCGGCCTCAACCTCTTTGATGAATGCTTCGTATATATCCTCGCCGAGGGTCTCGTCGCTGTCGAGTGTGCTGTCGCGTTTAAGGAATTTCACACCTTCGGGAAGGTATGGGGTGATTGCATCCTGACTGCAATATACATACACCTCGTTTATCTGTGGAACGCGAGTAAGGGTTTCGAGTATGTACCACATAAGGGGTTTGCTGCCCAGCAGTTTCAGGTTTTTGCCTACTACTCGTTTGCTGTTCAGACGTATGGGGACAAATGCTACTACTTTCATATCTGTTGGTCGTTTCCGAAGTGTGGTTCTTAAATGCAGCTGAATGTGTCGATTACTCCTACCAACTTGTTGTCGGAGTTTACAACTACCAGTGAGTGTATGTTGTGCTTGCGCATCAGGCTCTCAGCCTGTGACAATTTGGCTGTTTCGAGTATGGTCTTTGGAGCATGGCTCATTATGTCCTTAACGGTTAACTCAAAGAATTGTTCCTGGTCGCGTTGCATAGCGCGTCTGATGTCGCCATCGGTAACTGTGCCAAGAATTTTATCCTCTTCAACAACTACGGCAATGCCCATCTTGGCCATGCTTATCTGCATCAGAACATCGCTAATCTTTGATTCGCGCTCGACAATGGGAAGGTCGTTTGTTCTCATGTAGTCCTTTACGCGTGAGAGCAGGCGTCGTCCCAATGAACCGCCGGGGTGGAACTGTGCAAAGTCTGATGCTTTGAACTTGCGTACTGTCATCAATGCGCATGCAATCGCATCGCCCATGGCAAGTGTGGCTGTGGTCGATGAGGTGGGTGCAAGGTTCAACGGACATGCCTCCTTGCTTACAGAAACGTTAAGGTGGCAGGCTGAATATTTTGCCAACAACGATGCGGGATTACCCGACATTGAAATGATGGGTATCTTTCTGTCTGTCAGCAGGGGAATGAAGCGCAACAGCTCGTCGGTCTGGCCCGAATTTGAGATTGCGAGTACAACATCGCCGGCTGTGAACATTCCAAGGTCGCCGTGGAAGGCGTCGAGGGGGTTTACAAAGAATGATGGTGTGCCGGTACTTGCCAATGTAGAAGCTATCTTGGCACCTATGTGTCCCGATTTTCCTACTCCGGTTACAATCAGCTTACCTGTGCTGTTGATTATAAGTTCTATTGCTTTTGTGAAATTATCGTCTAATTTGGGAATGAGGTTGAGAATGGCCTCTGCCTCGTCCTGAAAGCATTTTTTTGCTACGCTTAAAACGTCTGTCATAATCGTGTCTTTATTTGTTTGTACACTGGTCGGTGGGTTTCTTCCCATCTATATTGCAAATATAGTGCATAAAAACGAATTATATACAATGCAGGCTCCTTAAATTTAAGGAGCCTGCATTGTATCGCCGGTTTTTCGACTATTTCTTTGCCAGTAATATTCCGAATTCGTAAAGCATGAAGAGCGGCAGGAATACCGTCATCAGTGTGAAGGGGTCGCCCGAAGGGGTGATGATGGCTGCAAGAACAAGCAGTACCACAACTGCATGGCGACGGAATTTCTTAAGGAATGCCTTGTTTACAACGCCAATGCCCGAGAGTATCCATACGAGCAGCGGCAATTCAAAGACGAGTCCCATTACCAGTATCATCATCATGAAGTTACCCATGTACGATGACAATGAAATCTGGTTGGTGATGGCTTCGCTCAACTGGTATTCAGTGAGGAAACGGAATGTGAAGGGGAAGACGAGTGTGTATCCAAGGGCGCAGCCCAGGTAGAACATCGCTGTTCCGAAAAGGAATGCGAATCCTATGTATTTCTCTTCGTTTTTGTAGAGGGCAGGCTTGATGAATCTCCACAATTCGTAAATAAGATAGGGGAACGACAGGATGAATGCGAACCAGAATGAGGTTGTAATGTGGGTCATGAACTGTGATGCCACATTGATGTTTATGATCTCTACTGCAAACTTGTCGTCGCCGAAGTTGGGGAAGAATGGTCCCATCTCTCCAAGGCTTGAAAGCCAACGGTAGAGGAAGAACTGTGAGGTAGTGGGTGCAAGTACGAATTTGTCGAAAATTACAGGCATGTACGAGAATAGTCCGATAAGCAGCAGCACCATGACTATTGCCACACGCATCAATGACCATCGGAGCGCTTCAAGATGGTCCCAAAAACTCATATTCTGTTCTTCTTCCATTGTTGTCTGTCTGTTTTGTATATATAATTACAATTCGAAAGATGTACCAAGCATGTTGGTACATCTTTCGAATGACAAAGGTAATTAAAATTTTTTATTTACCGTAATTTGCGGGAACAAAAGGTGCCTTAAGCAGGTAGTCGATACTTGCCTTTGCTCCGTCCATTGTTGTTCCTTTACATCCTTCAATTTCAACGATGATGTCTTTGACACCTGCAGTCGCTGCGTTGTTGAAGATGGCGTCGAAGCCTACCATGCCGCTCTGACCAACTTCGCGGTGGTCTTTGATGTGGAGCATTGTGAATCGTCCGGGATATTTGTTGAAGAATTCAACGGGTGATTTTTTGCCCATTACACTCCAGTATACATCAAGTTCGTAGAATACATTTTCGGGGTCGGTGTTCTCAATCATGTACTCAAGCATCACACGGTCTTCAACGTTTACCATTTCGTGTGAGTGGTTGTGATAGCCGTATTTGATGCCTGCTGCGTTGCACATCTTACCAATCTCGTTGTAGTAGTCGCAGATGGTTTTCAGTTCAGCCAAAGTACCGGGACGGTTCTGCCAGGGATTTACAATGTATTTCATGCCGGCAGCCTTGTGGTCGGCAATAGCCTGCTCCCACCATTTGAGCCCCTCTGTGAAGTCGCCTGCTGCAAGCTCTTCAGCTGTAAGGTTTCTGTTGCAGTGTGATGACAAGGGTTTCAGACCGTATTTCTCGGCTGTAGCCTTGAACTCTTCGGGGGTCTTGCCGTAGAACTTACCGTTGCTGTAGTTGGCAGCCTCGAATCCTGTGTAACCCATTTCGGAAAGACCTTTGAAAATAGAGTCGAGAGCATATCCGGCTCTTGCGATGGTGTCGCGGATAGAGTAGAGCTGTATGCCTATCTCTTTCTTGGGTGTGCAACTTGTTTCGGGTGCAGCGCATGATGTGAGCATCGCACCGCCAAGAATTATTGTATAGATGAATTTGCGCATCATATTGTTTATGTTTATAGATTTGTTGGCAGACACAAGTGCCTGCCAACAAAATCAGTTAATTATTATGTCGGTATATTATTCGAGGATTTTAACCTTGATGTTGCGGAACCATACATCGTCGCCGTGATCCTGGAAACCGATGTAACCTTCGCGAGCCTCGCCACCGCAGTTGTTGAGGAGAGCGAATGCATCGGGCCATCTCTCTTCTGAGAACTTAGATGCCTGGAGCATTTCTGTCCACTGGGGTGTCCACAAGTGGTATTCTACAACAGCCTCGTCGTTCTGGTAGTGAACTACTGTACCTTTGTAAACCATGATTTTTACCTTGTTCCACTCGCCTGCGGGTTTAGAGTTCTGGGGCTTAGCAGGAATCATGTCGTAAAGTGATGATGACTGGCGGTTGCCGTCCTTACCCAATTTTGCGTCGGGGTGGTTCTCGTTGTCAAGTACCTGACACTCAGGTGCTGAGATGTAGATGGGCTTGCCGGGAAGCTCCTGTGCAAGGTAGAAGATACCTGAGTTTCC
>CAJGDX010000016.1 GCA_904502185.1 uncultured Bacteroidaceae bacterium
GACAAGCTCAACGAAATCTACGAGCAGTTCTTGCGTCTTGCCGACAAGAAGAAAGAGATTAACGACGACGATATATTGATGCTCGCAGGTGCTGACCGCAGCACTAACAAGGGTATCAAGCTCGAATATTTGCAGGTAACCACCGGCCTCAACATCCGCTCGGTTGCCAGCCTCGGCTTGCGCATTTCAGGCGAATTGTTCGAGAGCGCTGCAACCGGTAACGGTCCCGTGGACGCTGCTATCAATGCGCTCAAGCAGATAATCAAGCGCGACATGACCTTGCGCGAATTCACCATCCAGGCTATCAGCAAGGGTAGCGACGATGTGGGCAAAGTACACATGCAGGTTGAATACAACGATGTTAACTACTATGGCTTTGGCGCTAACACCGACATTGTATCTGCATCTGTTGAGGCATACATCGACTGTATAAACAAATTCCGCGACTAATAGAAGATGAACACACTTTTTGATAAAATATGGGATTCGCACATAGTGCACAAAGTTGAAGACGGTCCCACACAACTCTATATTGACAGACTCTACTGTCACGAAGTAACATCGCCACAGGCTTTTGATGACCTCAGAAGCCGTGGCATCAAATGCCTTCGTCCCGACAAAATCTACTGCATGCCCGACCACAATATCCCCACAAAGGATCAGGATAAACCCATCGAGGAGCCTGTGTCGCGTCATCAGGTAGAGACACTTACACGCAATGCCCACGAGTTTGGTCTTACCCATTTTGGAATGAAACACCCCAAGAACGGTATCATCCATGTGGTAGGTCCCGAGCTTGGTCTTACTCTTCCGGGAATGACCATCGTGTGTGGCGACTCACACACCTCGACACACGGTGCAATGGGAGCTATCGCTTTCGGCATCGGAACAAGCGAGGTGGGAATGGTGCTTGCTTCGCAGTGTATCCTGCAGCAGAAGCCCAAGTCTATGCGCATCAGTGTAGAGGGTGAACTCGGCAAGGGTGTGACAGCCAAGGATGTTGCTCTTTACATCATATCTCAGATGACAACCAGCGGTGCAACAGGTTACTTTGTTGAGTATGCAGGTTCTGCAATCCGCTCAATGAGCATGGAGAGCCGTCTTACACTCTGCAACCTCTCAATCGAGATGGGCGCACGCGGAGGTATGGTCGCTCCCGACGAGATTACATTCGAATATATCAAGGGCCGCGAGTATGCACCCGTTGGCGAGGAGTGGGAAAAGGCTGTTGCTTACTGGAAAACTCTTCCCAGCGATGACGATGCTGTGTTCGACAAGGAGATTACATTCCGCGCCGAGGATATTGAGCCTCGCGTAACTTACGGAACAAACCCCGGAATGGGTATAGGCATCAGCGAGGCTGTTCCCGCTGTCGAGACTATGCCTCAGGCAGGTCAGGCTTCTTACATTAAGTCGCTCGAATATATGGGATTCAAGGCTGGTGAGAAACTCGAAGGTCACCCCATCGACTATGTCTTCATCGGTTCTTGTACCAATGGCCGCATCGAGGACTTCAGAGCTTTTGCCGAAATTGTCAAGGGTCACCAGAAGGCCGAGAATGTTGTTGCGTGGATAGTTCCCGGCTCGTGGAGCGTGTTCCGCCAGATAGAAGAGGAGGGTATTGCCGATACACTCGCTGCAGCAGGTTTCGAGCTGCGTCAGCCCGGATGCTCGGCATGCCTTGCAATGAACGAGGATAAGATTCCTGCCGGAAAGTATGCAGTGTCTACAAGCAACCGTAACTTCGAGGGACGTCAGGGACAGGGTGCCCGCACCATCCTTGCAAGCCCCTATGTTGCAGCTGCAGCAGCCATCACAGGCAAGATAACAGACCCCCGCAAATTCCTTTAATGCTTAACGACGATGAAAAAAGAGAAATTCAACATAATAAAAGATTCGTGCATCCCTCTGCCGCTGGAGAATATCGACACCGACCAGATTGTTCCTGCACGTTTCCTGAAAGCTACCACACGCGAGGGATTCGGTGAAAATCTCTTCCGCGACTGGCGCTTCGACGAACAGGGTAACAAGATTGAAAGCTTTGTGCTTAACGACCCCACATATTCGGGACAGATATTGGTGGCAGGCAAGAATTTCGGTTCAGGCTCAAGCCGCGAGCATGCAGCGTGGGCTATTGCCGACTATGGCTTCCGCGTGGTTGTTTCAAGCTTCTTTGCCGATATTCACAAGAACAACGAACTTAACAACTTCGTGCTTCCCGTAGTGGTTACCGAGGAGTTCCTTAAAGAACTTTTCGACTCGATATATGCTAACCCCCGTACCGAGGTTATTGTCAATCTGCCCGAGCAGACCATCATAAATACAGCAACCGGCAAGTCCGAGACATTTGAAATTAATGCCTACAAAAAGCACTGTTTGATGAACGGTCTCGACGATATTGACTTCCTGCTCAGCAACAAGGACAAGATAGAGAGCTGGGAGGCTACACGATAAACCAAATAAAAAAGAGAAACAATGAATATTAAAATAGCAGTGCTTCCCGGCGATGGTATCGGACCCGAAATTATAGCACAAGCATTGGAAGTTACAAAGGCCGTATGCAACAAATTCGGCCACACATTGGAGTATAAAAAGGGCTTGGTAGGCGCATGCGCCATCGATGCAACCGGTAACCCCTACCCCGACGAAACACACGAACTCTGTATGCAGAGCGACGCTGTACTCTTCGGCGCAGTGGGCGACCTTCGTTTCGACAACAACCCCTCGGCTAAGGTACGCCCCGAACAGGGACTCCTGGCTATGCGCAAGAAACTTGGTCTTTATGCCAACCTGCGTCCTGTAACCACATTCGATTCACTCATCGAAAAATCTCCCTTGCGCCCCGACATTGTAAAAGGTGCAGACTTCATGTGCATCCGCGAACTTACAGGTGGTATGTACTTCGGACGCCCTCAGGGACGTTCCGAGGATGGCAATACTGCCTATGACACATGTGTCTACACTCGCGAAGAGGTAGAACGCATTGTTAAACTCGCTTACGAGTATGCAATGAAACGTCGCAAGAAGGTGACTGTTGTCGACAAGGCAAACGTGCTTGCAACATCACGCATGTGGCGTCAGATTGCCAATGAGATTGCTCCCCAGTATCCCGAGGTAGAGACAGAATTTATGTTTGTCGATAATGCGGCAATGCGTCTTATTCAGTGGCCTACATCATTCGACGTAATGGTTACCGAGAATATGTTCGGCGACATTCTCACCGATGAGGGTTCTGTAATCACCGGTTCTATGGGTCTTCTCCCTTCAGCATCTATCGGTGTGCATACTTCGCTCTTCGAACCTATCCACGGTTCATGGCCTCAGGCTGCCGGACAGAATATTGCCAACCCCTTGGCTACCATCCTGTCGGCTGCAATGATGTTCGAATATGCCTTCGGACTGATGGAGGAGGGTGCACTCATACGCGAAGCGGTAAGCGCTTCAATGGAAGCCAATGTTTGTACTCCCGACATCCAGACCCCCAGCGATACAAAGTATGGAACAGCCGAGGTAGGCGCGTGGATTGTGGACTACATTAACAAAAAATAAACAATAGACCATAAACTTAAGGCCTGCCCGATTTTTTAAAAAAGAATCAGGCGGGCTTTTTTGCTCATAAAAGAGGTAGAGTTATGAAGAACATATACGACAATATGCGATACTTGCAGTTGCTGGCAAAGGAGTTTCCCAATGTGCCAAAAGTTACAACGGAGATAATAAACCTTGAAGCCATTCTGCAATTGCCTAAGGCTACTGAGCATTTTCTGGCCGACCTTCATGGCGAGAATGAGGCGTTCCAGCATGTCCTGCGCAACGCTTCGGGAAATATCAAACGCAAGGTGCAGGAGATTTTCGACAAGTTTCTCAGCGAAAATGAGATAAAGGAACTTTGTACGCTCATCTATTATCCCGAGGAGAAACTGGAACTTGTCCGTCTGGCCAACAAGGATATGAACGACTTTTATCAGACAACGCTCAATCGCCTGATAATGGTCTGTCGCAATGTGTCGTCAAAATACACTCGTTCGAAAGTGCGTAAAAGCCTTCCCGAACAGTTTGCCTTCATAATAGAGGAGCTTCTGCACGAGACATCGGATGGGCGTAACAAACACGAATATTACAATATTATCATTCGTACCATCATTCGCACCCGTCGTGCCGAACCGTTTATCATTCAGTTGTGCTACCTCATCCAGCGACTCTCTATCGACCGCTTGCATATATTGGGCGACATCTTCGACAGAGGTCCCGGCGCACACCTGATAATGGACACCCTATGCAATTACCACAATCTTGATATCCAGTGGGGCAATCACGATGTGTTGTGGATGGGAGCTGCTGCCGGCAATCCTGCATGTGCTGCGGCTGTCATACGTCTCTCCTTGCGATACGCAAACACTAAGACACTGGAGGATGGATATGGTATTAATATGGTTCCGCTTGCTACTTTTGCAATGGAAACATACGCCGATGACCCCTGCGAAATATTCAAACCTTTCATAGACTTCAACGGCGAAAGTTCGCCCCGTCAAAAGACTCAGCGACTGATAGCGCAGATGCACAAGGCGATTGCTGTCATTCAGTTCAAACTGGAGTCGCAGCTATACTTGCAGAACCCTGACTGGAACATGCAGGGACGTTGTCTGCTCGAAAAGATGGATTTTGAAAAGGGAACCATCGAGTACAATGGCAAAATATACCCGATTGAGGATAGTTACTTTCCCACAATAGACCCTGCTAACCCCTATTGCCTGAACGAAGAGGAACAGGAGATAATGGACAGCCTTGTCCGCTCGTTCCGCACCAGCGAACGTCTGCAGCGTCACATGCAGTGTCTGTTGACACATGGCGGACTCTATGCAGTCTGCAACTCAAACCTGCTGTTTCATGCCTCTATGCCCCTGAATGCAGACGGCTCGTTGCGCGAGGTGAATATTCTGGGTGGCAGCTACAAGGGCAAGGAGCTGATGCGCCGTATCGAACAGATAATCCGTCTTGCCTACGAAGAGGGACCCGACGACGATGAGAAGGCCTACGCACGCGACTACTTCTGGTATCTGTGGTGCGGCCCCGACAGCCCACTCTTCGACAAGTCCAAGATGACAACCTTCGAACGCTATTTTATAAAGGATAAAGAGGTGCATACCGAGGAGAAGGGATGGTACTTCAAACTGCGCGACAAAGAGGAAGTGTGCGACAGACTACTCGACGACTTTGGAGTCACCGGCAAGCATCGCCACATTATCAACGGACACGTTCCCGTGAAGGCAGGAAAGGGCGAGAACCCCATAAAGGCCGACGGCAAACTGATGGTGATTGACGGTGGATTTGCCCGCGCCTATCACTCGACCACCGGCATTGCCGGATATACCCTTGTCTACCACAGCCGTGGATTCCAACTGGTGCAGCATGCACCGTTTACCTCCACCGAAGAGGCTGTAATCGAGGGAATAGACATTCAGTCGACCACTGCCATTGTCGAGAGCTCCAACCGCCGTGTGCTTGTGGGCGACACTGATATAGGCTGCGAACTGCGCAAACAGATAGACGAACTTGAAATGTTGTTGAGAGCCTACCGAAAAGGATTGTTAAAGGAGAACTAAAAGATGAAAATAGCTAATATAGAATTCGGGAAATACCCGGTGTTTCTGGCGCCGATGGAGGATGTTACAGATGCAGCCTTCCGTCTGATGTGCAAAGAGTTCGGAGCAGACATGGTGTATACCGAATTTGTGTCGAGCGACGCCCTTATACGTGATGTCAACCGCTCGGTACAGAAACTTCAGATATACGACAAAGAGCGCCCCGTGGCTATACAGATATATGGCAATGAGGTTGAACCTATGGTGGAGGCTGCGTTGCGTGTAGAGGCTGCCCGCCCCGATATTCTCGATATAAATTTCGGCTGTCCCGTCAAGAAGGTTGCCCGTAAGGGTGCCGGTGCAGGAATGTTGCAGAATATCCCCAAGCTGTTGCAGATAACAAAGGCTGTGGTGGATGCAGTGAAAATCCCCGTCACCGTAAAGACCCGTCTGGGGTGGGACGATGAGAGCAAGGTGATAGTGGAACTTGCCGAGGCTCTTCAGGATTGTGGCATTGCTGCCCTCACCGTTCACGGACGCACACGCGCCCAGATGTATACAGGCGAGGCCGACTGGACTCTCATTGGCAAGATAAAGGAGAATCCCCGTATGCACATTCCCATCATAGGTAATGGCGACGTCACCACTCCTGAACGTGCCAAAGAGTGTTTCGACCGCTATGGCGTTGATGCGGTGATGATAGGACGCGCCAGCTTCGGACGCCCCTGGATTTTCCGCGAGGTGAAGCACTATCTCGAGCATGGCGAGCATGCTGTGCCTTTTACCTTCAAAGAGACTATGGCCATACTGCGTCATCAGGTGCTTGACAGCGTCGAGCGTCTCGACGAACGTCGCGGCATCATACACATACGCCGTCATCTTGCATCGACTCCGTTGCTCAAAGGGCTCACCGACTTTCGTCCTTTGCGTATAGCAATGCTGCGTGCCGAAAAGCTGGACGAACTTTTTGCCATCCTCGATAAGATAGAGGAGATATACGGATAGACCAAAGACACATGACAACAGAACAGAACTATAAATATTACGCATTTATCAGCTACAACGGCAACGACGAACGTTGGGCCAAGTGGCTGCACAAGAAATTGGAATATTATAAAATTCCTAGTGCTTTGCGCAAACAGCACATAGGTCTGCCCAAACATGTGCGTCCAATATTCTGGTACAAACAGGACCTTAGCGGCACCAAGTTAACATCGTCGTTACACAAGGAACTGGAGGCATCAAAATATCTTATAGTTATATGTTCGCCCCATTCGGCCCAGTCTGCGTGGGTGAACGACGAAGTACAGGACTTCATCGATCAAGGGAAAGAGGATAGGATAATCCCTTTCATTGTGGGAGGTACTCCTTACAGCAACTCTGCTGATGAATGTTTCCCTCCCGCCTTGCGCCAAATGCAACGCCAAGAGCAGTTGCGTGGAATAAATATCAACGATCAGGGCCACGACCGTGCCTTGGTGGATGTAATTGCAACCATGTTCGGCCTGCGCTTCGACGATTTGTGGGGACGCCATCGCCGCCGCGTTATAAGAAATCGCATCTACATGGGCATTGCATGCCTTATGGCGTTGCTCGTAGGATTCTTCTATTGGGACTATACACGCCCCACATACGAATATTTTGCCGACTATGTCGATTGCAATGGTGTACCCAAGGGTATACTGCCCTTGAAAAAGGAGCAAATAGAGAAACGTAACAAACTCTATCGTTTCGAAAAACGTCGCATCCCCATAGGCGAACCCAATGCATGGCAGTGGCGCCTTGCAAAAGTTGCGTTTGTAAACTCTGTCGGAACGGTACAGGAACACACGGAAAATGAACATAAGGACCGCCATCCGATTCAGGAATTTGAATACAGCGATATCACGGGTTCTGTTTTACGTATTAACTTCTGTAATAAAAGTGGCAAAACAGTGCTGCGACACGACCTTTCGGAACTCAACGGTAAGCCTGCATGTGTTGCTGACTTCAAGGGCGAATTTGAAGAAAAAGGCAGTGGATATATTGGAGCAAGTACCACAGATATTTCAATGCCACTACTAAGTGATAAACAAAATAAGACAAACATTAAACGCTACGTATACAAACGTAACGAACATGGTTACATTATAGAACAAAGTTTTCACAGCAACAACGATGATGATCTATTGCGTAGTGCGGTGAGTGACGGCGATGGCATATTTGGTATGCGATATACGCTCGATAGTCTAGGCCGAAGAATAAAAACCGAATATTTAGGAATTAACGGAATGCCCTTCAGTACCAAAAAAGGCATTGCCGGTAAGATATACGAGTATGATATATTCGGTAATATATGCATGGTCATATATACAAACATAAATGGCAGCGAAACACTCAATCAACTGATGTGGGCAAAATGCTTTGCTACAGCCGATGATAATGGAAATATAATAGATGAAACATACTACGGAATAGATGGAAAACCATGTTTGCATAAAGATAATTACTCAAAAGTAAAAGCAATATACGATAACGGGTTAGTCGCAAAGGAAAGCTATTATGGCATAGAAGGAGAATTATGCATAAATAAAGATGGTTATGCCGTTACAACTTGCAAATATGACAATAAAGGAAACCCAACAGAGATAGCATATTATGGTATTGATGGGAAACCCTGCTTACACAAGAATGGCTATGCGAAGGCAATAATCACGAATTACAACAAACTAGGATATCCTACCAAGGCATCTTATTTTGGCGTAGACGGCAAACCTTGTTTTACAAATAATGGGATATCTGAAGTGATTTTTAAATACAATAAACGAGGAGATATTGAGGAACAAGCATATTACGGAACAGATGGAGAGCCATGCATAAATAAATATGGTTTCGCTAAAGCAAAATGCATTTATAATCTCCAGGGAAATGTAATAGAAAAATCATATTACGACACAAAAGACAGACCTTGTACGACTGAATCCGGAGCAGCTTTAATAAAAAGCAAATACGACAACAGAGGAAATATTGAAGAAGAAGCCTTTTATGATGCTTATGGGCAACCATTTTTAATTAAAGAAGGATATGCAAAAGTGGTTTCTGAAAACGACCATCGAGGTTATTTGACAAAACAGACGTATTATGGAGTTGGCGGCAATCGTTGCCTAAATAATGAAGGGGTTGCCAGTGTTAGTACGGTATACGATTCACAAGGCAACTTATCGGAAGTTACATACCACGATGTAGAGGAAAAACCTTGTTTGCATATAGACGGATATGCTAAGGCTAAATTTAAATATGATTCTTTAAGGTACATATCAGAAGTATCTTATTATGGGATTGACGGCAAGCCATGTATGTTAAAAGATGGATTGTCAATGGTTCGGTGTAAATTTGATACACAAGGAAATGTGATTGAAAAAAAGTATTTCGGTGTTGATGGAAAACCGTGCTTGACATCAGATGGAATTGCAAGGGTAAACAACTTGTATAATGAAAAAGGAAATCTTATAGAACAATCCTTTTATAATATAGACGAAAGGCTGTGTTTGCACAATGAAGGATATGCAATGATATCATCCGAATATGACGAAAGAGGAAATGTTGTTAAAGAACAATACCGTGGAATAGACAAAAAACTATGTCTAATAAATGAAGGGTATGCAACTGTTATATATGAATATGACGAAAGAGGAAATAATATAGAAGAACAATATTATGGAGTTGATGAAAAGTTATGTTTGAACAATGACGGCTATGCAAAAGCAATATGGAAATATGACGACAAAGGGAAGAAAATAGAGGAAGCATTTTTCGGTACCGATGGCGAACCATGCTTGTCTAATGATGGCTATGCAAAAGCAATTTGTAAATACGACAACCGCGGAAACTTGATTGAGGTTTCATCTTTCGGTGTCGATGGCGAACCATGCTCAAGTAATGAGGGTTTTGCTAAATTCAGCATTAAATACGACGAACGCGGAAACATTGTTGAGATATCATATATCGGTACAGATGGTAAGCCATGTTTAAGTAATGATGGCTTTGCAAAATTAACAATGGAATACAGCGAAAAAGGTGAATGTGTTGAGGCTATTTATTACGACGAAAAAGGAAATATAATAGAAATATAATCCTTCTTGTTTCTGCTTAATACGAAAAAGAATATGTTTGTAATATTCGCATTAATTTAGCTTTGTGCCGCTGCAATGCCGCAAGCATCCGAGGGTGAAGCACAAATACCAGTATATCCGAAACCGCAAAAGGAGAAGTCGTTCTGTATGATACTTGTACCCGATTGATTCACTGCGTTGTATAAAATTTGCAGCCAACTAGCCACTGTTTGAACTACAGACAGCGTGGATAGCGCAAAACATAGAACGGCTGAACATTAAAGTCAGCACTATTTGGCATGTGAAGAAACGCAGACTTTCGCAAAAAAAATATGATATTCTGAAAGAACATTTCTCGCGTGTCGATGAAAATGGTTATACGCCTGAAGAATTAAAATAAACTCAGATTGAAAAAGAATTTATAACCTTAAAATATGGAATTTAATAAAGTCATTAAGCGGGTATTAATAGCTTTTTCTGCACTATTATATGCTTTGGGTACATTTATTACTTTTGAGATGTTATACGCATTAGGAGTGATTAATATAAAAACAGAAACTGACTATCTTATTCTTTGGGAATGGTGGTGGAATAGAGATGAGAATGGGGAGAGTGTAATAGATTTTGCCGAAATTATGCCTTTCGAGTGGGATTACTTTGTAAAATATTCAAAACCTGATAATTTAGAAGATATAAAGAAAGAATATAACATAGAAACTGATGATATGTATGATATTTCGGGGCATGAATTGAGGGTTATGTTCATTCGAAACAATAAGGTTGTTTTCTACGAAGATTGGTCTTGGGAAGGCCATCCATACGTGTACCCTAAAGGCGCGGCTCTTTTTGCCGATAAGTATTTGGTGGTAAAGAAAGAGGATGCGAAATTCAAGGCAAAGAAAGAAACTTATGATGATGAGGATTATACTTTGTGGCTGCGGAAGATTGAGTAGTTGTTTAGTGAAGATAGGTGTTAGATATTGAATAAATAATGTTAATGTATTATGAATAAACTGTTGTTTCTATTGTTTGCTCTCTTTTTTTGCAGTGTGTCTGTTGCCAACGATGACAAGCAACAAGATGCCGTAGCTGCACAGCCGGGTCAACTGATGTTGGCCGACCCTTTCATACTGGAACACGATGGTTGGTACTACATCTATGGTACCGAATCGGCCAATGGTATTGTTGTTTATCGCTCGCGTGACCTGAAGACTTGGAGCAGCCTTTGCGGAAACGCAAAAGAGAATCTTGCGATGCACAAGGATGATGTTTGGGGAAGTCGTTACTTTTGGGCGCCCGAGGTCTACAAGCGTGGCGATAAATTCATAATGACATATAGTGCCCATGCACATATATGTTGTGCCGAATCTGATTCGCCCTGCGGTCCCTTTACACAAAAAGAGCAGCGTCCCTATCTGCCCGAAGAGGGTGGTATCGATGCCTCCATCTTTGTGGACGATGATGGCAAGGCATATATGTTCTGGGTGCGTTTCGGCGAAGGAAATTTAATATGGGTGGCCGAAATGTCGGACGACCTTATGACCGTAAAGAAAGAGACAGCCCGCAAACTGATTGAGTGCGAGGAGGGAACATGGGAAAAACAGATGGGGAATGTGGCCGAAGGTCCTTTTGTCTTAAAACACAAAGGTAAATATTACCTTACATATAGTTGCAACGACTATCGTTGTCAGGACTACGCTGTGGGCTTTGCTGTCGCCGATAATCCTATGGGGCCTTACAAACGCTACGATAAGAATCCTGTTTTGCGTAGACACTGTGGGTATGCCGGTACGGGACACCATGCTATCTTCCGCGTCGGAAAGAGATATTATATGGTCTACCATGCGCATAAGAGCCACACTGTGGTTGAACCACGACAGACACTCATTGCTCCCATAAAAATACGTCGCGACAAAGATGGTGGCAAAGGTGCATATCGCATAGAGGTGTCCGAGAAAATAATTGTCCCCAAAATAGTAAAATAAACTATTGGTGTCCGGTAAAATTCAGTAAACTTTCCATAAACAACATTTCCCCGGACAGTTGCTAATATCCTTTCAAAGTGGCATTTAAAACAATAAACCGGTGATTACAGACCCTTGTATATGTTTACCGGATACCGATAAAAAGTAAAAGAGAGGTCCGAAAAATTGCATATCTCAATATTTTTGCCGAATATTGCATAAATGTTAAACCAAGTTCAAAAACAATGCTATGATAAATCCCGCAGAATTTGACGATATACGTCCGTACAACCCCGAAGAGTTACCGGTGATATTCGAAGAACTTATTGCCGACCCCGAATTCAAAGAGGTGATGACACGTGCATTCCCGCAGATGCCTTATGAACATATATGTGGAGCAATGAGAATGAGCAAGAGCAACCTTGAATTTCAGAAGGCTCTTGTGAAACCTTTCCTCGAAGGGTTGCTCAAAAAACTGAGCAGTGGCTTTGAACTGAGCTTCGATTGCAAAGAACAACTTAACGATGCTCTCTACATATCCAATCACAGGGATATTATCCTTGACTCGGCTTTGCTCGATGTTGCATTGGTGAATCAGATAGACAATACTGTGGAGATTGCAATTGGCGACAATCTGCTTATTCGCCCATGGATAAAGAAACTGGTGCGTGTGAACCGCAGTTTCATCGTGCAGCGTTCACTAACCATGCGTGAACTGCTTGCATCGTCGAAACGTCTCTCTTCGTACATACATTATGCTATCGCCGAAAAGAAACAGCCTGTGTGGATAGCCCAGCGTGAAGGTCGTGCCAAGGATAGCAACGACTTTACAGCGGAGAGCGTCTTGAAAATGCTTGCAATGTACTCTTCGGCTGACCCCGTGGAGGCACTCAAGCAACTGAATATTGCTCCTACCACATTGTCCTACGAGTATGATCCTTGCGACTATCTCAAAGCCAAGGAGTTCCAGCAGAAGAGAGATAATCCCGAGTTCAAGAAATCGCCACTCGACGACCTTCTGAACATGCAGACCGGACTATTCGGTTACAAGGGCCGCATACATTTCCACGTTGCCAAGTGCATAAATGATGATCTTGATGCTTTGGATGCAACCTTGACAAAGGGTGAGAAATTTGCTGCTGCCAAGGAGATAATAGACAAGGCAATCCACAGCAATTACCGCTTCTGGGCGATAAACTACTACTACTATGAATTGTTGACCGGTGATGTACGTTTCGCCGATAAGTATACAGCAGAGGAGAAAGCCAACCTCGATGCTTATCTTGCTTCGAGGATAGAAAAGGTAGATTTGCCCAACAAGGATGTTGAATTCTTGCGCGAAAAAATCCTTCAGATGTATGCTAACCCTGTTATCAACTATCTTAAGGCTACCGAATAAATATTATTGTATAACCAATCATCGCTGTGCCATGGCACAGCGATGATTGGTATATGGGATTATCTGAATAAATTAAATAAAAAACGCACGGTTTTCCCTACCGTGCGTCGCGAAATTCGGTGGAGCATACGAGACTCGAACTCGTCACCTTTTGACTGCCAGTCAAACGCTCTAGCCAGATGAGCTAATGCCCCTTATTCCTGCTAATATCATTTGCGAAGATAGTATATAATTTTCTTTTTTGCTAACTTAGCGAAGTTTTTTTGCGATTATGGAGAAACAGGAACTTGAAGAGAAGATAATAATGGGTATAGACCCCGGAACAAATATCATGGGCTATGCCTTTATTGGTGTGCGCGGAAATCGTGCGCGGTTGATAGCCATGGGGGTTATCGACCTGCGCAAATTTGGCGATTCCTACCTTAAACTTGGCGAAATTTTCTCGCGCGTACAGGGCCTGATAAAATCTTTTCTTCCCGATGAACTTGCTATCGAGGCACCCTTCTTTGGCAAAAATGTGCAAAGTATGCTTAAACTGGGGCGTGCGCAGGGAGTTGCCATTGCTGCTGCCATCAGCCGCGATGTTCCCATCCACGAATATGCTCCGTTGAAGATAAAAATGGCTATCACCGGAAACGGTGGTGCTTCGAAAGAGCAGGTGGCTGATATGCTCAGACGTATGTTGAATATCGCCGATTCGGAAATGCCACGTTTTGCAGATGCTACAGATGCGTTGGGTGCTGCCTATTGCCATTTTATGCAACAGGGGCGTCCACAGGTGAAAGCGGGTTATTCAAGCTGGAAAGATTTTATAGCAAAGAATCCCGATAAGATCAAATAGAAGCAAAAGAAGGGATAGAAATTTATTGGTGTCCGATAAACGGCTTAAATGCGTTTTCCGGACACCAATAATAGAAAATCTCGGAGATTAAGTCCTGTGTCATACAAAGAAAAAGAATTATATACCCCCTTTGGCAGAGGTGGTGGCAGAAGGCCGGATGTGTAGGGGCTACACATGTTAATGCAGTCATGATAGTTTAAGAATCTCAAAGTGGACAGAGGAAATTAGATTGTTCCTGTTGTCATCATTAAAAGAAACGGGAGCGCCGTGGCGCTCCCGTTTACTGTTTCTTATTCGGCTGAATACATCAGCATTCGTGAACCCGGAGCCTTGTCGAATGTTATTTCGAATCCCTCCATCAGCTCTTTACCGCTTTTTGTGATTACAGCATTTGTGTCATCGTCTGTCAGTTTGTAGTTCTTTTCGGGTGAAAGGCCGCGCAATCTGACTACTGTTTTGTCGGGGGCATTCTTGCCTCTGCGGAACGCAAGCACGTAGCCGGTAGAGTCGCTGGGCTTGTTCAACTGGTATGCGATACAATGCTCGTCGCCGGTGAGGTTGCCGTCGCCGCTCAAGGGGTAAAAATCTTCAAGGAAGTAATCTCTCAATATCTTGAATTTTTCCACTACTTTCTGTGCATCTTTAATATGGAAACCTCCCTTTGCAGTAATGGCCCAATTGTGGCCGGTCGAACTGCTGATGCTTGAACGCCAATGATAGGGATCGGTGCTGTAGGTTCCGGTGGCGTTCAAGGGCAGGAACATGTTAAGACTGTGTGTGTGGTTCTGATAGCCGTTAGGTTCGCCGTAATTGTAGTCGGTTCGCCACAGAGGTATTGAGCGCGATGTTGTCTCAAGGTCGAGGCGGCGGCCACCGCTGGCGCAGTTATCTATCACCATGTTGGGGAAGCGTGCAAGCAGATAGTCCCAGAAACGGTACAATCCTTCGATGTGGCGTATCTCGCTCATGCCTTTGCGACCGTCAACCTTGTCTTTTATTGCCCAATAGCCGTCTGCGGCACAGTTGAAGTCCTGGCGATAGTAGTCTATACCGTTTTCTTCTATGAAATCACCAATGTGCTTGCACAGGAAGTCGCATGCCTCTTTGTTGCCAAGGTCGAATAGGGCGTTGTTGCTTTTTTCTGATTTTATGAGCCACTGGGGGTAGTTGTTGTAGAAGTCGCTTCCTTTGTATACTCTCTCGGGCTCGAACCACACCATCAACTTTGCACCCATGTCGTGTGCAGCTTTGGAAATGGGCTTAAGACCGTTGGGGAAACGCTCTTTGTCCGCTTTCCAGGTGCCGACAGTGTTGTACCATGTGCGTCCTTCGTAATTGGGGCCGCCGGCGCCTTCGTACCATCCTGCGTCCAACCAAAATACTTCAGGTACTAAGCCGAACTGTTTGTGTCTTTTTACCATGGCAACAGCCATTTCTTCTGTCAGGCAGGCATATTCGTTGCAAGGTGCAGGGTCGCCCCATTCAAAACCGCCACACATGGGTGGTACGAAGTTCTTTCCGTCTATTTTATGTGTGTGGTGGGCGAGGATGAAACGTCTGAAGCGGTTCTGACCATCCAATCTGTCGCCGCCCTCCCAGAACATCAGCGATACAAGCGGTGTACGTATGCTTTCGCCGGGATAAAGGAAAAGATCGGTGTTCTTCATTCCCGAATGGCTTGCCAGTTTACCGTTTGCAAGAGAAAAATCGGCGAACCATGTACCGGTCCAGCCAACCGACAGCATTACACCTTTGTTGCCACCTGCGACAATGTTGAAGAATGGAAACGCAAATGTGTCCGATGAACGTCCGTTCTTGGGCATGAAAGTGTAAGTTGTGTCACATTCGGTTTTTATTACTATAGGTGCAAAGTCGTGACGCGAACCGTTGCTTCCTCGTGCAGTGAAGATGGTGAACGCTTCGTTGCCTTTTGCTGTGAAGCATATATCCGATGCCGAAACATTTTTTATGTTCTTGCTGTTTGCCTCTCCCTTGTTGGTGAAGTGAAGTACCCACTCTACGGCTTCGAAGTCGGTGTATCCCGTAACGTCGCATCTTACCTCCATGGCTCCCGATGGTTCGGTGTAAAGAACTTCATATTTGAGCGTATTCGGTAGGTTGCATTCGATTGCACGTTTGGTAAATTTCCATTTGTTAATAAATTCGCTCGAATTTACATCTCCATATGTAAAAGAAAACGGAGGTTTTTTTCCTTTGGCGAACAATGAATTGATATGCTTCTGTGTTGTAAGCTGTTTTTTCAAGGATATTTCATTCTGTGCATATCCTGTAAGCGGTAAAACTGCGAGGCAGCAGAATAATGCCACTCTTAATAAAAAAAAGTTTCGTCTCATAACTGTTTAAATTGTTTAACGCCGTAAATATAATTAATTTCTATCAATCAAAAAAAATATTATATAATAATGTATTTACACTTTTTTATTATATCTTTGCATTTATAAGTTGCGAAAATAGTCTGTTTTTGCAATTGCTTGATGTGTAAATTATTAATTTTAACCTAAATAAAAAACTATGAGACTATTCAGTGCTTTGTTTGCATTCTTGTTTGCGGTAACAATGTTTGCTCAGACATCAATTCCCCGTCCCGAACATCCGCGTCCCCAGTTTGTACGCGAAAATTGGAAGAACCTCAACGGTACATGGACTTATGTGTTCGACTTTGGCGAATCAGGTCTTCACCGTGGTTTGCAGAGATCTAAGGGATTCGATAACAAGATTACAGTTCCCTTCTGTCCCGAGAGTAAGCTCTCAGGTGTAGAGTACAAGGACTTCATCAACTCTATGTGGTACCATCGTGCTGTTGAAATTCCCGCAGCATGGGATGGCAAGAAGATTCTTCTTAACTTCGGTGGTGTTGACTACTTCAGCGCAATCTACGTTAATGGTTCACTCGCAGCACGTCACTGGGGTGGTTCATCTTCTTTCAGCGTGGATATAACAAGATACGTTAAGGCTGGTGAAACTGCTAATATCGTTGTTTGGGTGAAGGATGACCTTCGTTCAGGCGAGCAGACCGGTGGTAAACAGTGTACAAACTACTACTCTTCAGGTTGCCACTACACACGTACAACAGGTATCTGGCAGACTGTATGGATGGAGGCTGTTGCTCCCACAGGTTTGCAGGAGGTTTATGTTAAGCCCGACCTCGACAACGAGTCATTCATCATGGAGCCCAGATTCTATGCGTTGGAGAAGGGTCTTACATTCAACGTAAAAGTTAAGGATGGCAATAAGGTTGTTGCAAAGAAGAGCGCAAAGGCTTCTACTCCTATGACTGTTATCGTTCCCGTTAAGAAGGCTAAGACATGGTCACCCGAAAGCCCCTTCCTCTACGACCTTGAGTACGAGGTAGTTGACGCAGCAGGTAACGTTGTCGACAAGGTTGTTTCATATGCAGGTATGCGTAAGATCCACATCGAGGGCAACCGTCTCTTCCTCAACAACGAGCCTCTTTACCTCCGCATGGTTCTCGACCAGGGCTTCTATCCCGACGGTGTATGGACAGCGCCCACAGACGAGGCTCTCAAAAGAGATATCGAACTCAGTATGAGCGTAGGTTTCAACAGTGCACGTCTCCACCAGAAGGTGTTCGAGGAGCGTTTCCACTACTGGGCTGACAAACTCGGTTACCTCACATGGGGTGAGGCAGGAAGCTGGGGTGTTGACGTTAACAACGAGACAGCAGCACGTAACTTCCTTACAGAGTGGAAAGAGGTTGTGATTCGCGATCGTAACCACCCCTCAATCATCACTTGGACTCCTTTCAACGAAACATGGGGCCGTCCCGGTAACTCAGAGGCTGCACGTTTCCACGACAGATTGCTCAGCGATGTTTACTATCTTACAAAGAACCTCGACTATCGTCCTTGCCACGACACCAGCGGTGGTTACCACGTAAAGACCGACATCTGGTCATATCACAACTACGAGCAGGATGCTGCCAAGTTGAAAGAGAGACTTACACTCAAGAGCGCAGACGATGTTCCTACATTGAACAAAGATCGCGAGGCTAAGTATGAGGGTCAGCCCTACTTGCTCGACGAGTACGGTGGCATCAAGTGGGTTGTTGGTAAACAGTATGCAGCTAACACTTGGGGTTACGGTCAGGGTCCCAAGAGCGTAGATGAGTTCTATACACGTCTTACAGCTTTGACAGACACACTTCTTGGTCTTGAGTACATGTGTGGTTACACATATACACAGCTTACTGACGTTGAGCAGGAGCAGAACGGTGTATTCAACTACGACCGTACAGCTAAGTTCGATGCAGAGAAACTGAAAGCTATCTTCGGCAAAGAGCCCTAGTGGTTCAAGGCTATGAAAGCTGAGTACAAGAAAAAGAAATAATAGTTGATATTATTCGACCCGAAAAGGCTGCGCACATAGCGCAGCCTTTTCTGTTTTATGTGGTTCTTTATGTGGCTATTGTCTCTGCTTTGTTGCTCAAAGGGGGCTTTTTGGGCGCTTTGTGCGATATTTTGTGAAATAAATTGCAACGATACGAAAATAAATGCTAAATTTGTACCTCTTATGTTCTAATGCGAAAAGTAACAGACGCTGATGCTTATTGAAAAGACAAACAATACTTTTGTACAACTGTTCCGATACGGATTTGTGGCAGTAGGGGCTTTCGCGGTTGACTACGGGGTCTACTTTCTGCTGTCATACATAATGGGTGTGCAGTATTTGGTAGCTGCTCTTGCAGGTTTTGTTATGGGTACCGCTATCAACTATCTGATTTCGAAGTATTTGGTCTTTCAGGGTGAACCCAAGTCAAGAACTTTTGAGGTGCTGCTTGTCTTTCTTATAAGTGGAGTGGGACTGTTGTGGCTGGAACTGGGGTTGTATGCGCTGACAGATATTTATGGCATACACTATCTGATTTCGAAACTGATAATGACGGGAGTGGTGTTCCTCTGGAACTTTTTCGCACGTAAACTATTTATGTACTCACGCTTTTTCAATATACTGAAAGAGAATTGATATAACTAAGGACGATGAACTGTTATTTGATTACCGGAGGAGCCGGCTTTTTCGGTTCCATAATGAAAAGAATATTGCTCGACGGAGGCAATAGAGTAGTCAGCATAGACTTGCAGGACGACGACCTTGCCGATGATAACTTTATAGCATACAAGGGCGACATCAACGATGACGACCTTATGGGTCGCATATTCGAAGAGTATAAGTTCGATGCAATATATCATTTTGCGGCTTTGCTTGCACATGTGAAAAGCGAGCTTAAGAATTTGTGGCGTGCCAATGTCGATGGTACGGCAAACGTTGCAAAGTATGCGGCAAAATATGGTGTCAAGCGAGTTGTCTTTACATCCTCGAACTGCTTGTGGGCCGAAAATTTCACTCACAAGATTACCGAGGAAGAGCTTCCCTGTCCCATCGAGATTTACGGAAAATCAAAGCTCGAGGGCGAAAAAATACTGCTTGCCCACGATGAATTTATCTCCATCATATTCCGTTGCCCCACAATAATGGACGAGGGACGTCTGGGATTGCTGGGAATACTCTATCAGTTTATCGACGAAAATCGCCGTCTGCCCATGGTTGGCAAGGGCGACAATTACTATCAGTTCATCTATGCCAAGGACCTTGCAAATGCCTGTCTGCTGGCAATGGACTATAACCGTTCCGATGTCTTTAATATCGGTTCGGACGATGTTAAGGATTTCCGTACAGTCTATCGCTATGTGATTGAAAAAGCCGGTTCAAAGTCAAAACTGATGTTCCTGCCCAAGGGGCTGATGATTGCCGGAATGAAGGCTTGTTTCGCATTGGGAATATCGCCGCTTGGCCCTTATCAGTATAAAATGATAGCTTCGAATTTCGTGTTCGATACTACAAAAATCAAGCGCGAACTTGGCTGGATGCCCACAAAGACCAACGAAGAGATGTTGTTGACAGCTTACAACTACTATCACAACAACAAAGAGGAGATTCTTGCTCGCAAAGATGTCTCTGCTCACTCTTCGGTAGCCAAAATGGGAGTAATAAGATTGATTAAATGGTTCTGCTAAAATAATATTATGGGTACAGAGAAGAAAAAAGCATTGCTTGTGGGAGCAGGCCCGGCAGGACTCACTGCAGCATACGAATTGTTGAAAAAGACAGATATACATCCTGTTGTGTTGGAGGCGACTGATGTCATTGGCGGTATTTCGCAGACAGTGAAGTACAAAGGCAACCGTATGGACATCGGCGGTCATCGCTTTTTCTCAAAAAACGATGCTATAATGCAGTGGTGGAATCAGGTCATGCCCATACAAGGCTCTCAGTCGAAAGATGATATTTTGTTGGGCAACAACGATAAACCGTTGCAGAAAGGTGGCCCCGACCCCGAAAAAGAGGAGCGCGTAATGCTCTATCGCGACAGAGTTTCACGTATCTTCTTCTTGCGTAAATTTTTCGACTACCCAATATCGCTCAAGTTCTCTACATTTGCAAATATGGGACTTTGGCGCACACTTAAATCGGGCTTCGGCTACATATATTCGCAACTCTTCAAGCGTCCCGAGGACTCACTCGAAAACTTCTATGTCAACCGTTTCGGCAAACCCTTGTACAGCCTTTTCTTCGAGGGGTACACCGAAAAGGTATGGGGTGTTCATCCTTCGAAACTGGGCGCCGACTGGGGTAGCCAGCGAGTGAAGGGCCTTTCGGTTTATGCCATACTTAAGGATGCGATAATGAAGCCTTTCATGAAGGACGACGTTTCGCAGAAAAAGGTAGAAACATCACTCATCGAGCAGTTCATATATCCCAAATTCGGCCCCGGTCAGCTGTGGGAAACTGTTGCGGATGATGTTTGTGAAATGGGTGGAGAACTGTTTATGAATCATCAGGTTATCTGCGTGAATGTGGAGAACGGACGTGTCGTCTCTGTCGATTGTAGACGCAGTACCGATGATGTCATTGTGAACGTTCCCTGCGACTACCTGATGTCGACAATGCCTTTGAAGGATCTTATTGCCGCCATTCAGGGAGTAGAGGTTCCGGCTGATGTCAAACGAATAGCTTCGGAGCTTCCCTATCGCGACTTTATCACTGTTGGTCTGTTGCTCGACAAAATGAAGATAAAGAACGAAACAAAGATAAAGACATACGCCAACCGCGTCCCCGATACATGGATTTACGTTCAGGAGCGCGACGTTAAGGTGGGTCGTTTGCAAGTGTTCAACAACTGGTCGCCCTACATGGTCAAGGACTATGAGAATACAATGTTCGTGGGACTCGAATATTTCTGCAACGAGGGCGACGACCTGTGGCGCATGAACGACGAGGAGTTTATTGCAATGGCAATAGACGAGCTTGTGAAAATTGATATTATCGATAGCGATGCTGTGCTTGATGCCACACGTGTTAAGATAAAGAAAGCATATCCCGCATATTTCGGCAGTTACTACGAACTAGACAAGGTGAAACAATTCCTTGACGGCATAGAAAATCTCTACTGCCTCGGACGTAACGGACAGCACAGATACAACAATATGGACCACTCGATGATGACAGCAATGGTGGCTGTCGACAACATAAAGAATGGCATAAAGGACAAGAGTGCCATTTGGAATGTGAACACCGAGACCGAATATCACGAGAAGCGTAATTGAAAAACAAATTGCAGTTCCTAAAAACGCAACCTATGGATACAGATATTACCCGTCATTACGAAGAGCTTATAGAAGACCGCAGCAACGAGTTTTTCTATATGGTAAGAGACCTGCTCAGCGAAGAGGACAAACGTCGCGTGGAATACGCCTTCCGTTTCGCAAAGGCCGCACACGGCGACCAGAAACGAAAGACCGGCGAACCTTATATCCTGCATCCGATAGCTGTAGCACGCATAGCGGCAGTGGAACTGGAGTTGGGCGCAAACCCTATTATCGCAGCATTCTTGCACGACGTAGTCGAGGATACCCACCACACCATTGAGGATATTCGTGAACGTTTCGGCGATGATGTTGCTTTTCTTGTGGGTGTTGTCACCAAACAGAAGAAAGAGCATTACGAGATCTCTAAGCAGGTCGACAACTTCAAACAGATGCTCGACTCGGTACACTACGACATACGTGCCCTTTTGCTGAAACTTGCCGACCGTCTGCACAATATGCGCACTCTCAGCAGCATGCGCCCCGACAAGCAGATGAAGATTGCCGGTGAAACAGACTATTTCTACGCACCCCTTGCCAACCGCCTGGGACTGCACAAGATAAAGACCGAACTTGAAAATCTCTCATTCCGTTTCCGCTGCCCACGCGAATATGCTGCCCTCGAGGATGCTCTGCGTAAGGAGCGTATAGAACGCGAAAAGTATATCAACGGTTTTATGGAGAACATCACCCGTCTGCTGACATCGCGTGGCTTGCCTGTGCGTACTCAGTTGCGCTACCGCGCCCCATACAAGGTGTGGCGCAAAATGTACACTTCGGGTTGTGACTTCCATCACATAGACGACAAATATTATGTTAGAATAATATATGGCGATGTTCCGGGAATGAGCGAAAAGGATGTCTGCCTCAGAATATATTCAGCTCTGACAGATGTCTACAAAGAGCGTCCGCACAGTGTCAACAACTATATCGACTCGCCCAAGGAGAATGGCTATCAGAGTTTCCATGTGAAATTGCTCAGCGACAAGGGTGTGTGGGAAGAGATACATATTTCGTCGGAGAATATGGTGCGTAAATCGCAGTTTGGTTGCCTTGCCGAGCGCTCCGAAGGAAACATTACCAACTGGATTGAAAAATTCAAGACCGTGCTTCAGGATGTTGCCTGTCACGGAAAAGAGGTCGAGTATATGGAGGGTGTTACAATGTCCTTCTACAACGACGATATTATGGTGTACAGTCCGCAGGGAATGTATGTCATACTGCCCAAGAATGCTACGGCTCTCGACTTTGCATTCGAGATACATTCCAACATAGGCAAGCATGCCCAGTATGCGAAAATCAATGGTCGTCTCTGCTCTGTAAAGACAGTTCTCCAGCGTGGCGACTGTGTCGAGATTGGTACAAACGACAATATAGAACCCCGTCCCGACTGGCTCGACCACGTGGTTACATATAAAGCCAAGCGCCATCTGCGCACAATGCTCAACCGCCAGCGCAAAATATCATACATTCGTTGTCCCAATTGCCGTCCTCTGCCCGGTGACGAGGTTATTGGTTTCAAGGACCGATTCGACAAGATTACTCTTCACCGTCGCGATTGCAAGTCTGCCATCAGACAGGCTTCGTACGACGGCGATGCTATTGTTGCTGTCAATTTCGAGGAGGATGGAGAGTTCCTCTATCCTGCCTGCATCAGCATCTTTGCCATCGACCGCTATCATCTGCTTATTGATCTTATCGACTGTATAACCAATAAGTTGAAACTCTCAATGATTTCATTGACCTCCACTTGCGAGGATGAGATTGTAAACTGCACAATCGAGTTCCACGTTCACTCTTCTCGCGAATTGCATGAGGTTATCGACCATATAAGTGCCATCGAGGGAGTCGACGAGGTTAAGCAGAAATTCGTAGGACGATAGATACTTGGGGTAATGGATAGTTACAACAGGGATGAAAGAGGCTGGGGTAATACCGATGCGGAACTGTACGAAAAGATAGGACGTGCCTGGAGAAGTAAAGACTACACAGGAATAGGAAAACTACTTTGTGCCGTTGCCGGTAATGCACTCCGTGAGGGGCGATTGTTGCGGGCTCTGAAATTTTTTTGTGCCTCCCTCGTTCTGTTTGTCTTTGGATTGCATAATATTATAACAATCACCCTTAAAGCATTTATAGTCGTATGTGTGGTGTATATTCTGTGGCTGGTAATAACCATCGAACCTTCCGACTTTAATAAAGCAAAAACAGCGTATAAAAGTGGTGATTATAAAACTGCTGTCGAGTATTATATGAAGGCGGCGGAAAATGATTCTGTCAATAGAGCGGCTGCGTTAAATATTTTGGGGAATTGCTATTATTCCGGCAAAGGTGTAGAGCAGAGTTACGTTGAAGCGGTGAAATATTATAGGCTGTCGGCTGAATTGGGCTATCATTGGGGAGAGTACAATCTTGCGACATGCTATTACGATGGCGAAGGTGTAACTAAAGACTTCGTTGAAGCTGTCAGATTATTCAAATTGGCTGCAGAAGAGGATAATGCTTCTGCATTAAGTTACCTTGGCTTATGCCATCACTTTGGCGAAGGTGTGGAAAAGAATCTTGTCGAGGCTGTAAACTATTATAGGAGAGCTGCTGAATTAGGTGATTTAAAAGGTGAGTTTTATTTAGGATGGTGCTACTTCTATGGTGTGGGAGTTGAGCAAAATTACGAAGAGGCTGCAAAGTTGTTCAAAAGCGTATATGAGAAAAACTATGACGATGCCTATGCGTTGCGAATGCTGGCAGATTGTTACTATCATGGCTACGGTGTTGAAACAGATTATAAAGAGGCCTTTCGATTATATTGTCTTTCAGAAGAAAAAGGAGCTTTTGTCGTATTGGAAAAAAACGACTGCTATCGGGAACTGATAAATGTCTATCTTGTAGAGGCTGAAAATGGTTCGGTGGAAGCACAGAATATGTTGGGCGATTGCTATTATAATGGTCTGTGTAACTATAAAGAGGCTCTGAAGTGGTACAGAATAGCTGCAAAAAATGGTTCTGCCGAGGCGTACAACAATGTTGGGCAATGCTATTTCCATGGACAGGGAACAAAGCAGGATTATGCAAAAGCTGTAGTGCTTTTTAAGGAGGCTGTGGTAAAGGGTAGCTCCTCGGGTGAGTATAATCTTGGTTACTGCTACTATAATGGTTTTGGCGTGAAAAAAGATATAGCAAAAGCAAAAGAGTTGTTTAAGTCTGCAGCTGATAAGGGTAATTCACAGGCAAAGGAAATGCTTGAGATTATAAAGAATGGTAAGTGATTGCCTTTCTTTTGTGTACTTTATCGAGTTTTATGTTTATTAGTCGCGTGAACTGCAGGAGGCTATTGAATATATAAGTGCCATGATGGTGTCGACGAGGTTAAGCAAAAGTTTGTTGGACAATAAACCACAGATGATGGATAATTACAATAAGAACGAAAAAAACAGAAACGGCTACATTGATAGTGTGCGACTTGACTATGAGGTGAAGCGCCTAAGTAGAGAGGAGAAGTATGCTGCTGCCGCTAAACTGTTGTTTGCTCCAACTCGTAATGCGGCTCGTAGTTGGCAATTGTGGAAGGCCTACCGATTAGCTGCGTCAATCCTTGTACTATATGCTTTAGAATACCGTAATGTTGTAAAAGCTTTCCTTGTAATCAGCCTGATTGTATTTGTTCTTATATTTGTGGCAATTATTGGAAAGGTTTGCTCGGAGTTGTTGATTGGTTAATTTAATAGTTAGAAGTTAACGGACTTGTATCAATTGACAATATTCCTGTCCGGCAGATGTTAATATTCTTTCCTCTGGTCGTTGTTGCGCCATGCATCGAATGTACTCATGGCCTCTTCGGACAACATCTCTTCAATCGCTTTCGAACGTTGCTCTTTTGGCAATGATATTTCCTTGTAAATGAATGAGTCGTCGAAGCCGGCTGCTGCTGCGTCGTGTTTGTTGCAACCATAGTAAATGTGGTCGATGTGTGCCCAGTAGATGGCTCCCAGACACATGGGGCAGGGCTCACAGGATGTGTAAATGTCGCACCCCGAAAGGTCGAAGGTCTGCAACTCACGGCAGGCTGCACGTATGGCACACACCTCGGCATGCGCTGTGGGGTCGTTGTTGGCGGTGACGCGGTTCGCTCCAGTGGCAATCACTCTGTTGTCGCGCACAATGACTGCTCCGAAAGGTCCTCCGCCATTCTCTACATTTTCCACTGCCAGTTTTATGGCTAATTTCATAAAACCCTCTTTCTTCGTCGCCATCATAAAATATTTGTTGTTGGGTTGTTATTGCAGTTAATGTATTTCCGGGGTATTATGTTCGTTGCTGATATGCGGCGGCTGCTCTTTATTTGTTCTTTAACAGCTCTTGCAGCTTTATCATCTCATCGCGGTACTGTGCAGCTTCAATGTATTCCATCTTGTCGGCAGCCTCTTTCATCAGTCGGCGTGTACGCTCTATGCTCTTTTCGAGCTGCTCGCGGCTCATATATTCCACAATGGGGTCGGCAACAGCTGCTGCAACAGCCTGCTCTTCGATGTATGCGCGTCCCTTGGGAAGTTCCCGCTTCTCTGATGCAAGCACATTGCCTATGCTCTTCTGTATCTGCTTGGGTACAATGCCGTTGGCCTTGTTGTATGCAATCTGTTTTTCGCGTCGGCGGTTGGTCTCGTCCATGGTCTTTTTCATGCTGTGTGTTATGCGGTCGGCATAAAAAATTACCTTGCCGTTGACATTTCGTGCGGCACGTCCGGCTGTCTGCGTGAGCGAGCGGTGGCTGCGCAGGAAGCCCTCCTTGTCGGCATCGAGTATGGCAACCAGCGACACTTCCGGAAGGTCAAGACCTTCGCGCAGCAGGTTTACGCCTACAAGTACATCGTAGTAGCCTTCGCGCAGCTCGGTCATAATCTTTACACGCTCCAGTGTGTCGACGTCGCTGTGTATGTAGTTGCATCGCACTCCGTTTTTCAGCAGATAGTCTGTAAGCTCTTCTGCCATACGTTTCGTGAGGGTGGTGACAAGAACACGCTCTTCGCGTTCTATGCGTACCTGAATCTCCTCCATCAGGTCGTCTACCTGGTTCATCGACGGGCGTACCTCTATCAGTGGGTCCAGCAGTCCTGTGGGACGAATCAGCTGTTCCACAACCACTCCGCCACTTTCGGCAAGCTCGTATTCGTCGGGCGTGGCACTTACGTATATCACCTGATTGGTCATTGTCTGGAACTCCTCGAATTTCAAGGGGCGGTTGTCAAGCGCGGCAGGCAGTCGGAAGCCGAACTCCACCAGATTCAATTTTCTGGCTCTGTCGCCGCCGTACATTGCGTGAATCTGCGGCACGCTGACGTGGCTCTCGTCGATGACCATCAGAAAATCTTTTGGGAAAAAATCCAACAGACAATAGGGTCGTGTGCCCGGTTCGCGTCCGTCGAAATAGCGCGAATAGTTCTCTATGCCCGAGCAGTGTCCCAGTTCGCGCATCATCTCCATGTCGTAGGTCACGCGCTCGTGCAATCTCTTTGCTTCGTAGGGTTTGCCTATCTCGTTGAAGTATTCGACACGCTCTGTCAGGTCGTTCTCTATCTGGTGGATTGCATTCAGTGTGCTCTCTTTTGTGGTCATGAAAAGATTGGCAGGGTATATTTTGTATTCATCGAAATCTATTATGCGGCGACCTGTTTCGATGTCGATCTCTTCGATGGTCTCAATTTCGTCGTCCCAAAATGTTACTCGTAATACATGGTCGCTATATGCCAGACTGACATCCACCGTATCACCCTTTACCCTGAATGTTCCTCTGTGCAGCTCCAGGTCATTGCGCTGGTAAAGACTGCTTACCAGCCATCGCAGAAAGACATTTCTGTCCATCTTCATTCCCACTTTAATCTCTATCACATTCTTGTAGAAATCGGATGGGTTGCCCATGCCGTAAATGCACGATACAGAGGAAATTACAACCACGTCCTTGCGGCCCGACAGCAGTGCCGAAGTTGCGGCAAGCCTCAACTTGTCAATCTCGTCGTTTATGGCAAGGTCTTTCTCTATGTAGGTGTCTGTCGAGGGAATGTATGCCTCGGGCTGATAGTAGTCATAATATGATACGTAATACTCCACAGCATTGTTCGGGAAGAAGCTCTTGAACTCGTTGTAGAGCTGCGCTGCAAGTGTCTTGTTGTGGCTGAGTATAAGTGTGGGGCGATTAATCTCCTTAATCACATTGGCAATGGTGAAAGTCTTGCCCGAGCCGGTTACGCCCAGCAGTGTCTGTGCCGGCATTCCTGCCTTTATGCCTTCGACCAGCTGTGCGATAGCTTCGGGCTGGTCGCCGGTAGGATGATAATCGGAAATCAATTCAAAATTCATCGCAGTCTGTTTTTCGATGTAACAAATAAATCATTTAAATCTCGCGAATATACTCCTTTTTTTGTTAGCAACCCAACAATCAAACACTATATATCCCTAACAAACGTTTATTTTGAATAAATAACAATTAAACATTGCAATTTCAGCGCAAAACAACTATCTTTGCAGGCGTATTTTTGTGAAAATGAGAAACGGAATATACACCTTTTTGTTGGGACTTTTGTTGCTCACTTCCTGTTCGCAATACAACAATCTGTTGAAAACCAGCGATGTGGAGTGTAAGTACGAAGCAGCAAAGGCCTACTATTTGAGCGGGGAATATGATAAGGCAACTCCTCTGCTCGAGGGTCTTATATCCCTGCTCAAAGGTAACAGAAACGGCGAGGAATCGCTCTACATGCTTGCAATGTGCTATTACGAGTCGGGCGACTTCGATACCTCTTCGCAATATTTCAAGACCTATTACTCCAACTATCAGCGTGGAATTTATGCCGAGCATGCCCGTTTCCACTGCGGAAAATCGCTTTTCAAGAATATCCCCGAACCGGAACTTGACCAGTCGAGCACTTACAAGGCAATTCAGGAACTTCAGCTGTTCATGGAGTACTATCCTGCAAGCAAATACAATCAAGAGGCTCAGGAGATGCTGTTTGCCATGCACGACATTCTTGTGGAGAAGGATTATCTCTCGGCTCAGCTTTACTACAATCTTGGAAGCTTCGACATGATGCGCAATAACTATCAGGCTTGCATCGTGACTGCCGAAAATGCCTTGAAAGACTATCCCTACACAAAGTTGCGCGAGGATTTGACAATACTTATACTCCGTGCCAAATATCAGATGGCAAAGAACAGTGTCGAGGATAAAAAAGTAGACCGCTACCGCGATGCCATTGATGAATACTATGCTTTCAAAAATGAATTTCCCGAAAGCAAATACCTCGATGAGGCTGAGAAGTATTACAAGGAATCACTCAAGGTGGTGAATGAATAATCAGGACGAAAACAAAATATATATAAGCAATGGACTACAAAAAGACAAACGCTCCAACCACAACAGTAACCCGCAATATGGCGGATTTTGTAAACGAAACAGGTAATGTATACGAATCTGTCGCTATCATCGGCAAACGTTCCAATCAGATAGCTGCGGAGCTTAAAGAGGAACTTCTGAGAAAACTCAATGAGTTCTCTTCAGCAACAGACAACCTCGAGGAGCAGGACGAAAACCACGAACAGATAGAAATCTCACGTTTCTACGAGCGTCAGCCCAAACCCACGCTCATAGCAACTCAGGAATTCATTGAGAATAAAGTATACTTCCGCGACCTCTCAAAAGAGAAAAACGATTCAGAGGAATAATATACTCTCTACTATGAAATTCCGTTCATATCAATTATTTTACCTCCTTTCAGTCGCTCTCACAGTGGCAGCGTTGTGCATGCCTTTGATGAAGTTTGTCGAGGCTAACGGTGCAACCGGCGAATTGACCAACTTCAGTTTTGTCACAGCAGAAGGTGCGGTGTCGCATGCGCCCGTAGCATTGGGAGTGGTGCTGATAATAACCGGTTTAGTAAATTTGTTTGGCCTGTTGGTGTCGGGCTTCCAGAATTTTGAATTACAGAAGAGAAGTGCCATACTGGGCATGTTGCTGACACTCGGCTACTACCTGTTGCTTGGCGTCTATACATGGGTGCTTGCGGGTGCCGGAATAGAGATGAACGTGGCATTGCTTTTCCCGTTGTTCTCGTTTATATTGAACGCGCTTTCATTCCTGTCAACGCGTCGTGCCGAAGCTGCAATACTAGCAAAAGCTTCAAGCTTCAGATTAAGAGATTGATATTTCTTTTTCATAACATAATTTTTTCGGGTATCGTGGTTGTGAAACCAAGATACCCGTTTTTTTTATGGCAACGCAAACGGCTGTTTAAAATTTTACACAACGGGCAAAACTTTTCAACAATCACAGCGCATATAAATAGGATTTTTTTGTAAGTTTGCAAATTATTAATAACGTTTGCAAAAATAACATTATGAGAAACACTCTTTGCACCCTTTTGGCGCTGTTCTGCTGCCAATTAGCATTTTCACAGCAAGAAGCAAAACTCTTCAATTTAGGTTTGGAAACACGTCTCGATTATCAGCGTGAATATATCGATGATGAGGCTGTAAATGATAACAGCGGTTTCAAGGGAAAATACCTGAATATACGCATAGATGGTCAGCTGAACGATAAGTTCTCATACTCTTACCGCCAGCGTTTGAACAAGGAACATAAGGATGCAAGCTATTTCGATGCAACCGACTGGATATATCTGAAGTATAAGGCTAATGACAATTGGGGATTCTCAGCCGGTAAACAGGTGGTGGCTATCGGTGGCTACGAGTACGACCGCGCACCCATTGACATATATTTTGCTTCGGAATACTGGAATAACATACGTTGCTATGCTCTCGGTGTGAATGCCATCTACACATTCAATGGCGGAAACGACCAGTTGCAGGCGCAGATTTGTGAGAGCCCTTTCATACAGCCCGACGAGGATATGTATGCTTACAACCTTATATGGTACGGTTCACACGGCTGGTTCAACACC
>CAJGDX010000017.1 GCA_904502185.1 uncultured Bacteroidaceae bacterium
AAGAATATGTATGTTGCCGAGTATTTTTATGGCTCGTATAACAATCACACAGCACGTCGCGACAGAAAACTGTTGCTCGAACGAAAAGAGTTGCGCAAGCTTAGGCAGTCTGTCAAGAATCCCGGATTTACCATTGTTCCTACTCGTCTTTTCATCAACGAACGTGGGCTTGCGAAGTTGGTAATAGGACTTGCGCGCGGTAAGCACGAATATGACAAACGCGAAAGCATTAAGGAGCGTGACGACAAACGCGAAATGGACAGAATAAAAAGACACTATTGATAATAACTAATAAAAAACATAGTCGGAACCCTGTTTCCGGCTATTTTGCATTATGAAACTCGAAGATATTCTAAAAGAGAAAATATTGGTTCTCGATGGTGCGATGGGTACAATGATACAACGTTACTCATTGCAGGAGGATGATTTCCGTGGCAATCGTTTCGCTTCGCATCCAGTGTTGTTAAAAGGCAACAACGACCTTCTAGTGTTGACTCGTCCTGACATTATCGAGGCGTTACACGAGAAATACCTGATTGCAGGTGCTGATATAATTGAGACAAATACCTTCAATTCAAACAAGATATCACAGTCGGACTACAAGACCGAACATCTGTGCAACGAGATGAATGTGGCTGCCACACGTATGGCGCGTCGTTTGGCCGATAAATATTCAACTGCCGAAAAACCCCGTTTCGTTGTCGGTTCTGTTGGACCTACAAGCCGTACTTGTTCCATCAGCCCCGACGTGGAGAATCCTGCTTATCGCAATATCACATTCGACGAACTTGTCGATGCATACTCCGAGCAGATGGAGATACTAATTAGCGAGGGGGTAGATGCGTTGTTGATAGAGACAATCTTTGATACCCTCAATGCCAAGGCTGCCGTCTTTGCTGCTGAGGCAGCGATGAAAAAGGTTGACCGTAAGGTGCCCATAATGCTGTCGCTGACAATAGCCGATGCTGCCGGTCGTACCCTTTCGGGACAGACGGTGGAAGCTTTTGTTGCATCAATGGTGCGCGACAATATTCTCTCTGTCGGATTGAACTGCTCATTTGGAGCTTCGCAGATGAAGCCCTTTATTAAAAGACTTGCCGATGTCGCTCCCTGCTACATCAGTGCCTATCCCAATGCCGGTTTTCCCAACGAGCTTGGCGGTTACGACCAGACACCTGCAGAGATGGCTGCGCAAGTGCAGGAATACATAGACGAGGGATTGGTGAATATCATCGGAGGATGTTGCGGAACAACCGACGAATATATTGCTTGTTTCCCGGCTATTGCCGAGGGAAAAGCTCCCCACAGACCCGTAGAAAAAAACAGCCATCTGTTGCTCTCGGGACTTGAGCCTCTGGAAGTGAAGCCCGAAATGAACTTCATGAACATTGGCGAACGTTGCAATGTTGCCGGTTCGCGCAAATTCCTCAGACTTGTCAACGAGAAGAACTATACAGAGGCTCTGAGCATTGCCCGCCGTCAGGTGGAGGATGGTGCACAAGTCCTCGATATAAATATGGACGATGGATTGCTCGACGCAAAGGCGGAAATGGTGAATTTCCTGAATCTGCTTGCTAGCGAACCCGAGATTGCCAGAGTGCCTGTGATGGTCGATTCTTCGAACTGGGATGTTATCCGTGCCGGATTGAAGTGTCTGCAGGGCAGAGCCATTGTAAATTCAATTTCGCTGAAAGAGGGTGAAGAGCAGTTCCTTTTGCATGCGTCAGAGGCGAAGGCTCTGGGCGCAGCGGTTGTGGTTATGGCATTCGATGAACAGGGACAGGCAACCACCTACGAACGCAAGATTGAAGTGTGTGCGCGTGCCTATAAATTGCTGACCGAAAATGTGGGCTTTGCTCCCTGTGAAATAATCTTCGACCCCAATATTCTTGCTATTGCCACTGGAATAGAGGAGCATGCAGCGTATGGCATTGATTTTATTCGTGCATGTGCATGGATAAAGGAGAATCTGCCCGGAACACACATCAGTGGTGGTGTAAGCAACCTCTCTTTTTCGTTCCGCGGAAACAATTATGTTCGTGAGGCTCTTCACTCGGTGTTCCTCTATCATGCGATAAGCGCAGGAATGGATATGGGTATTGTCAATCCACAAAACTCTGTGCAGTACGAAGAGATTCCCGAAGAGATACGCACCATCATGGAGGATGTTATTCTCAATCGTGACGCTGCCGCCACAGAACGTCTTATAGAGGCTGCCACAGCTCTCAAAGAGAAGAGCGTTGGTGTTACTCATGGCGCTGACACTGCCTGGCGTACTTCGTCTGTTGAGGAGCGTTTGAAAATTTCGCTTCTCAAAGGAATGGGCGATTACCTGCAAGAGGATATTACCGAGGCTCTCGAAAAATATGAGACTGCTGTCAGTGTCATTGGTGGTCCGTTGATGGATGGAATGGGGTATGTTGGCAAACTCTTCGGCGAGGGCAAACTTTTCCTTCCGCAAGTTGTAAAGACTGCACGAACAATGAAACAGGCTGTTGCTATTTTGCAGCCCCTTATCGAACAGCAGCGTACTTCGTCAACCACTTCAGCCGGCAAGGTACTTATAGCCACCGTAAAGGGTGATGTTCACGACATAGGAAAGAATATAGCTGCAGTGGTTATGGGCTGTAACGGATACGATGTTATCGACCTTGGAGTGATGGTTCCATCAGAAACCATTGTTGCCGAAGCTATAAAGAACAATGTCGACATTATTGCACTCAGCGGTCTTATAACCCCCTCGCTTGACGAAATGGTGAATGTTGTTAAAGGCTTGCAGGCAGAGGGGCTGAGTGTCCCGGTGATGATTGCAGGTGCAACAACCAGCGCTATGCATACGGCACTGAAGATTGCTCCCGAATATTCTGCTCCCGTCATACATGTGAAGGATGTATCGCAGAATGTGCTTGTGGCTGCCGAACTGCTTGGAGGCGAAGAACGTCGCAGTTCTTTTGTTGATACTCTGCAGCGTGAGCAGGAGGCACTGCGAACAGAGGCTTCCAATAAAAGACAAGAGGAGCTGAAGTCGTTAGCAGAGGCTCGCAGCAACCGTCTGAACCTTTTCGATGGCGAGAGTGCCAAACATCCTTCGGGTTGCGATTGTGGACACTGTAAATAAACATTGAATAATCAAAATTATTAATACAAACACTTAATGGAGTCTGTTGCATTTATACAGTGGTGTCTCGACCACTTGAATTATGGTACAATAACATTGCTGATGACCATCGAGAGCTCTTTCATTCCTTTCCCTTCGGAGGTGGTGGTGCCACCTGCGGCATACAAGGCTGCTGTCAGCGGTGAAATGAATATCTTTTTGGTTGTGTTGTTTGCTACAATTGGTGCCAATCTCGGTGCCATCATCAATTACTATCTTGCAAAATGTCTTGGTCGTCCCATCGTTTACAAATTTGCCAACAGCCGCATCGGTCACATGTGCCTGATTGACGAAGCGAAGGTGCAGCATGCCGAGGAGTATTTCGAGAAGCGTGGCGCACTTTCAACCTTTATTGGTCGTCTGATTCCTGCTGTACGTCAGCTTATCTCAATTCCTGCCGGACTTGCACGCATGAAGATGGGAACATTCCTTCTTTATACTACTCTTGGAGCCGGCATTTGGAATGCTATTCTTGCTACTATCGGCTGGTATCTTTCTACAGTCCCCGGAATAGAAACAGAGGAACAGCTTCTGGCAAAGGTTACCGAGTATAGCCACGAACTTGGATATATCTTTATTGCATTGGGAGTTGTTATTGTAGCATTCCTTATTTATAAAGGTGTCAAGAAAGATAAGTAATTTGCGAGAATTATTATAGATTAATCACCCGAATAGGTACCTATTCGGGTGATTTCTTTTTTATACCATTCATGAATTATCTCAAATGTATTAGTTATTTGTGGTTGGATAGGTTAAGGTATATCTAACTATTTCTTCCTGGCAATGGGCATAATCATAAAAAAACTGCTGCGCAATATATTGCGCAGCAGTTTTTTGTTGTATAAGAATTGTGGATTCTCTTTTACTCTTCCAACAGATGTTTCAGGAAATCGTCCATCTCCTGGTCGAATCCTTTGAGTAACTCAGAGTCCAGAATAAGTGTATCGTCATCTATGTAAACAAGGTCAACAATACTCTCTTTCTTCTCATCCACAAGAGTACACATATATGGCTTCAATATGTTTATCTTGTCAAACAGTCCCACCTTCTGCATCTGTGCAAGTTCGGTACGCAATGTCTTTTCTACAGATGCGCGTTCTTCGCCTTGCTCTGTCACTTTCCACTCCTCAACGGTGGCTTGTGCCATTGTGTTGTCGTCATCGTCGTAGATGGTCAGTACACCATTCGACTTGTCAACTTGAAAATAGAGGTCTGTTACCGTCGTATTTTCTGCTTTGTTCAGATTGTCGGCTATTGAGAGTATTGCGTCAAGCAGATTCTCTCGTGATTGTTTGCTGAGTGACATATTCTTAGCTTTTTGTTAAACTCTGTTGTTTCCTATAAAATGCAGAATGTGGCTTTAGATGTTCTTGCCGCAGCAGTTCTTGAACTTTTTACCACTTCCACAGGGGCAGGGGTCGTTTCGACCTACTGTCTTTTGAACACGTACAGGCTCGCGGCGAGGTTGCTCACGTGTGTCCTGTGATGCAGCTGCCTGCTGGTTTGCGTCGTTCAGGTCGACCTTGCTTTCTCTGTACTGCTGCTTAGGCTTTTGTGCTTTTTCGGGGTCGGGAGCAGTGTTTACCTGAGTGGGGTCTTGTACGGGAATCTGACCACGCATCAGTATTGATATTGTCTTGTCGTTAATCTTGTTGACCATCTTGTCGAACAATGTTACCGATTCAAGCTTGAATATCAACAACGGGTCTTTCTGCTCGTAGCTTGCATTCTGCACTGAGTGCTTCAGGTCGTCGAGGTCGCGAAGATTCTCTTTCCATGCATTGTCGATGGTGTGCAGCAATATAGCTTTCTCGAAACACTTGATAATCTCCTTACCTTTGCTCTCGTATGCCTTCTGTATGCTTACAGGTATCTGGTAGAGATGGCGGCCATCTGTGATGGGTACGTAGATGAACTGCTCTCTCATAGCCTCGTTGTTCTGATAGATGTATTCTATGTGGGGGAATGCAATCTCTGCCATTCTCTCATTCTTGCGTTTGAAACTTTCAAGCGCTGTTTCGAAAGCAATATTCGCCCTCTCTTCGCTGTCGAGTTTGTCGTACTCCTCTTTTGTCTTGAAGGGAAGTTCTGTTGCCAGAATTTTGAGGAATTCGAGTTTGGCATCTTCGAATGTGTATGTGTCGACAATGGTGTAGCAACGGTCCCATATCATGTTTACAATATCCATGCCGATACGTTCGCCCATAAGTGCGTGGCGACGTTTGGTGTAGATGACTGTACGTTGCTTGTTCATCACGTCGTCATATTCGAGCAGACGTTTACGAATACCGAAGTTGTTCTCCTCGACCTTCTTCTGAGCATTTTCGATAGATCTCGAAATCATGGGATGCTCTATCATGTCGCCCTCCTGGAAGCCCATTCTGTCCATAATTCTCGAAATCTTCTCAGAACCGAACAGACGCATCAGTTTGTCTTCGAGTGAAACAAAGAATACAGAAGAACCGGGGTCGCCCTGACGTCCTGAACGTCCGCGCAACTGACGGTCTACGCGACGTGACTCGTGGCGCTCGGTACCGATGATGGCAAGACCACCTGCTTCGCGTACTTCGGGGCTGAGCTTGATGTCGGTACCACGACCTGCCATGTTGGTGGCGATGGTAACGGTTCCTGCAAGACCCGCTTTTGCTACAATGTCAGCCTCTTTCTGGTGGAGCTTGGCATTAAGCACGTTATGAGGAATCTTCTTGATAGTGAGCATGCGGCTCAGAAGTTCTGATATATCTACAGAAGTTGTTCCCACAAGTACGGGACGACCCTGACCTACGAGCATTTCAATTTCGTCGATGACAGCTTTGTATTTCTCGCGGTTGGTCTTGTAGATGCGGTCGTTCATGTCCTTACGGGCAATGGGGCGGTTGGTGGGGATAACCACAACATCCAACTTGTAGATGTCCCACAATTCGCCTGCCTCTGTCTCGGCTGTACCTGTCATACCTGCAAGCTTGTGGTACATGCGGAAGTAGTTCTGCAAGGTGATGGTTGCGAAGGTCTGTGAAGCTGCTTCCACCTTTACGCGCTCCTTGGCCTCGATAGCCTGGTGGAGACCGTCAGAGTAACGGCGTCCCTCCATGATACGGCCGGTCTGCTCATCGACAATCTTTACCTGTCCATCCTCGGTTACGACATACTCAACATCGCGGTCGAACATGGCGTATGCCTTGAGCAACTGGTTGATGGTGTGTACACGCTCCGATTTGACTGAATAGTTGGTGAGCATCTCCTCTTTCTTTGCAACCTTTTCTTCGTCGCTGAGGTTTGTGTCATTCTCCAGCAATGAGAGTTCTGTTGCAATGTCGGGAAGCACGAAGAACGATGAATCCTCGGCATTGCCGGTGATAAGCTCGATACCCTTATCGGTGAGGTCGACGCTGTTGTTCTTCTCGTCGATGACAAAGTATAGAGGCTCAATGGCTTCGGGCATGCGCTTGTTGTTCTGCTCCATGTATACCTCTTCAATCTTCAGAAGTCCGGTTTTTACTCCGGGCTCGCTCAGAAGCTTGATAAGAGGTTTGTTCTTGGGCAGTGCCTTGTAGCTGCGGAAGAGTGAGAGGTAACCCTGGTTAACCTCGTCCTTGTTTTCCGAGTAAATAAGCTGGCGTGCCTCTGCCAGATATTGTGTGGTAAGCTTTTTCTGTGCATCCATCAGTCGTTCAACCAAGGGACGATACTCCTCGAACATCTGGTCGGCGCTGCGCGCAACGGGACCAGAAATTATAAGGGGAGTACGCGCATCGTCGATAAGCACCGAGTCAACCTCGTCGACAATAGCGAAGTTGTGCATGCGCTGTACAAGTTCGCTTGGCTGGTTAGCCATGTTGTCGCGCAGGTAGTCGAAACCGAATTCGTTGTTTGTACCGAATGTGATGTCTGCCATATATGCGTTGCGACGAGCATCGGAGTTAGGTTCGTGCTTGTCGATGCAGTCTACGCTGAGACCGTGGAACATATAAAGGGGACCCATCCATTCAGAGTCACGCTTTGCAAGGTAATCGTTGACGGTTACAACATGTACACCGTTGCCGGTAAGAGCGTTAAGGAACACAGGAAGAGTAGCAACCAAAGTTTTACCTTCACCGGTCGCCATCTCCGCAATTTTTCCCTTGTGCAATACGACACCACCGAACAGCTGTACATCGTAGTGTATCATGTTCCATATTGTCTCGTTGCCGCCGGCACTCCAGTGGTTGCGGTAAATTGCCTTGTCGCCTTCGATTGTCACAAAGTCTTTTGTCACTGCAAGCTTGCGGTCGAACTCTGTGGCTGTAACCACTACTGTCTCGTTCTCTGTGAAACGGCGGGCTGTATCCTTTACAATGGCGAATGCTTCGGGAAGTATTTCGTCAAGTACTATCTCTATTTTGTCGAGTACCTCTTTTTCGAGTTTGTCTATTTTGGTGAAGATTGCTTCACGCTTTTCAAGTTCGGTCTGCTCGATAGAGGCTTTCAGCTCTTCAATCTTTTTACGGTCTTCGGCTGTCGCAGCCTTTATCTTCTCTTTGAGCGCGTTTGTTCGTGCGCGTAATTCATCGTTGCTGAGTCCGGCAATGGCGGGGTAGGCATCTTTTACCTTTTGCACCCAAGGCTGAATGTCGCGCATATCGCGGCTGGCCTTGTTGCCGAACAATTTGCTTATAAATTCAATTAATCCCATTATCTATAGTTGTTGTTTTCTGTTTTTACTGTTTTTATGCGGTATATTTGGGCAAAGATAATCAGAAATTGAGAATCTTTGCTGTTGTTGCATGACTTTTTTTAGTGTTGTTCGGTTTTTATGGCATGCAATTTATTCGATTGTCACTTCAAGTATGCCTACTGCTGCATCTTTCTGTGGTGTGATGTACAGCATAATGGCATCTGTCTCCACAGCGGTTGCAGGGTGTACCATGTTGAACTGGTTGCCGGCTGTTGCATATGAGTCGGTGATGTATGGAGTGTATTCGTTCCATTTTCCATCTTTCATGTATTCGGCGCGCCACGACTCGGGGTATTTTACGCCCCTGTCGTCGTTGTACCAATAAACTGATATGCTTTCTATGGGCATTTTCTTTTTCAGTTTTATTTCAACCTTTTGTTCCTGTCCCAGCTTAGGCCAGCTAGTCCATCTGGGAATAGAGGTGTCGGCTGAATTTGCAGGACGCAGATTGTCGGCGATGGCTGTAACCTCGTCGGTAAGGTATGTATAGCTTGCACTCACGTTTTCTATGTTAGGGGCAAGTTTCTTCAGGCATTTGCGTGCAGTTGCAGCATCGCGTGCGAACCACACATTCATGGCCTTGTCGCCGCGGTTGTTCCATGCGTAGTAGGGGACAAGTGTCAGTTTTGCAGAAAAATCTTCGTCTGATGTGACAGCATTGGCAGCAATCTCAATGGCTGGAATGTTTTTCATTATGCCACTCTCGAATTTCGTGATTTTCTCTTTAGTGTCGGTGTCTGTGATGTAGTATTGCGAAACGGGATAGATGTTGTCCGCTGTTTCTGCGCAATATACAAGAGGACCGCGTGTTATACAGATGCGGTTGCTGTCGGCTTCTACGCGTGCGTCGGCTTCAGAGAAACGCATTTCCATGGGAAGTTCCAACTCGACTTTATCGCCCTTTTGCCATTTGCGTTTTATGGGCATGAATCCGTCTATTGTTGTGCTGCTGATACTCTTTCCGTTAACCGATGCTGTTATTGTGTTCTTTTTGTTGTCGGTGTAGCTGTACAGTTCGCCTGCAACAAATTGGTCTCTGTTGCACCATGTCGGTATACGCATCCACAATGTGAATTCTGCATCGGGTGTGTCGGGCGTTACCTCTATGCTGATTTTTCCATCGAAGGGGTAGCTTGTCTCCTGGTGCAGCTTGATAGTGTTCTTTGCAAGTGCAACTTCTGTGGTGTTGCTTGCGTAGAGTGCACAGAAGATGTCATCGTCGGTATGTGAATATATCATGCCCGGAACTTGCGGAATCAGTCGCGCCAGGTTAGAGGGGCAGCATGCTGTGCCGAACCAAGGTGAGCGTCCTGCTCGTCCGTGGTTAAATGTCTTTACGCCATCAGCTTCGAGGGGGTTTACATAGAAGAAACGGTTACCTTCGAGGTTAACTCCTGCAAGCACATTGTTGTAGAGCGACACCTCTGCAACGTCTACATATTTTGCATCGCCTGTCATAAGGAACATTCTGTAGTTGAACAGTACGTTTCCGACAGCCGAACATGTTTCGTTGTAGGTCTCTTTGTTGGGCAGCATATAATCGGGACCGAAGCCTTCGATGTTGGGAACTGCACCAAGACCGCCTGTAATGTGCATCTTTTTGTCTACAATGTCGTGCCAGATTGATTTGAGTGCAGGAACAAGTGTGGTGTCGCCTGTGGTGGCTGCAATGTCGGCCATGCCCGAATAGAGATATGTGGCGCGTACCGCATGGCCTACCGCAGTCATCTGTTCGCGTACAGGCAGATGCTGCTGCGCATATTCGGGTGTGGTGGTTTTAATGTTGTCGGGGCGATAGGTGACTCCACGAATGTCTATGAAACGTTTGGCCATGTTCAGATAGAGGGTGTCGCCTGTCACCTGATACATCTTGATAAGTGCCAGTTCTATCTCTTCGTGTCCGGGAGCCTGGTTTACCGGCTTTCCGTCGTTGTATGCCGGGTCGCCCTCAAAGAATACCTTGTTGATGTGTCGTGCGCTTTTCTCAGCAACGTCCAGCCATTTGCGTTTGCCTGTGGCTTTGTAGTATGCGATTGCACCCTCGTACATGTGTCCCATGTTGTACAGTTCGTGGCTGCTGATTACATACGAGTAGGGTCTGTCGCCGGTACCCCAAATGTTTCTGGGGTTACGCATCTCTTTGTCTACAATATGGTCTTCGTACAGATATCCGTCCTCTTTCTGTGCCTGTGAAATAATGTCGATTATTTCGTCCATCTGTTTTTCAAGAGCCTCGTCCTTTTCGAGTGTAAGCAGATAGGCTGCTCCCTCCATCACTTTGTAGAGGTCTGATGAAACATACAATGCAAGAGGAATCAGCTTTTCTTTCTTTTCGCCTCTGTTGAAGGCAGCTGTGCGACGCAGATTTTCGACTGCTGTTGCTGTCTTTTCCAATGAGAATGGAACAAGTGTCTTTTTCTGTATTTGCAGTCGTGGCATCCAAAAACTGTCGCAGAGACTTACCTTCTCAAAGGAGATAGGTGTCAGTGGCTCGTTCACCTTTTGCGCCTTGTCGCAAGAGGTCATCGTTGCAATTGATATTATTGCAGCTGTTAGAATTTTTGGTATTCTCATAGTTATATTTTGTTTAATTAAATTCAAGTTTGCAGGGTAGTAGCTGTTTCAATTGTTGATATACCGCCTATTGATTGTTTTTGGCAAATTTCAATTGGTAATATATCTTCATCAGCAGTTCGCGTGCCTGCATCATCTTCATCAGTTGCTCATTGTCGCTACCTTCGGGTGCCAGCAATTGCTTTTCGTTGTAGCTGTAGTAAAGTGAATCGTCCCGATGCGGGTCAAAGAGATTCTGTCCAATGTTCAGATAGCGTGTACCTCTCTTCAGTGTCAGAGGGGCAAGTGTCGGCAGCAGGTCGAAGTGTGAACCATGGCGATTTTCGAATTTTGCGATGTCGCTGCTGTCGGGACGCATACTCTCGGGCATATAAATATATAATGGTACAGCGTGTCTGTGCTTGACATCTACGCGCCCTTCGCTGTAGTCGAGTATGGTGCGTACATTGTGGTCACCGGTTACGGCTACAATGGTGTTTGCTGCCAATGGACTTTTCTTGAATTTTTCAAGGAAATTTCCGAGCGACTGGTTGGCATACTGTATGCCTTTTCCATACTTTGTAAGCACATCATCGTTGCCTGTGAGCATCGGCGACTTGTACCATAGCTCTGTTAGTGGCGGAAGCTCCATATCCTCGGGAAATGTGAAGGGAGGATGGTTGGTTGTTGTCAGCGTAAGGATGAATTGTGGCTTATCGCTGTTTTTCTCCATTCTGTCGAGCAGGTATGTGTAAAGATATTCGTCGTATACGCCAATAACGCTGGTCGAGCTTCCGGCAACCTTGTGCAGCAGTTCCTGCTTGCCTATGATGGCGTCGAAATGCTGGTGAGTCAACCCTTCGAGTACATTTTCCCATGTGGGGTCCATGCCGGTGACAAATGCTGTGCTGTATCCATTCTCTTTGAAGGGGCTGGCAATGGATGTGGGGAATGTGGTGAAGCGGTAGCGCGAATTGAAGAAACGCAGATAGGGCATAGCCATTGTCACGGTTTCCAAAGAGTATATGGTGCCGTTGCGTACCGACTGGAAATTGTTCAGCAGAATATCGCTTTTCAGGTGTGGGCGCAGAGTTGTAAGAATATCCAGCGAGTCGCCTCTGTCCATGCTGTTAAGGTAGCTGCTCCAGCTTTCGTTCAGAATGAGCAGCAGGTTGGGGCGGTTTTCTGCAAGTGTGCTGTCTACTGTGGCAAACAGCAGGTTGTCGAGCAGTGTCTCGGTGTCGTTGCAGTCGGGGATGTTTTTGTATCCCGCAGCATGTATCAGCTCTTCGAGGTTCTTGTATCCGCCCTCTTTCAGCAGCTCCTCGGTGGTCATCAGTTTGTAGCTGTTCTTACGCTCTTTCCATGCCTTTTTCAGCAGATAAAGAGCATTTGGAACCGATTGGTTCATTGTTTCGTCAGTAGAAACCACAAAGTGTTCCACCTGCAGAGTGTAGCGTGTGACAGAGCCACGTATCATTGCAAATGTTATTGCTGCAATAAGCACCGGCATCAGATATGTGATGCGCATTTGCATCCATTTACGTGGCTTTATTCTTATCTTGCCGATGGCTTTTCCTGTGAGGCTTAGAATTGTTGCAGCCACCGCCAGACACAGCAGTATCGTCATGCAGGGATAATCCTGCCACATTGTCTGTATCAGTCCCCATGGACCTTCGTCGAAAAAGTCGAAAAAGACAACATTGTAACGGCTGTTGAAGTTGTCGTAGTAGAATGTTTCAGCGGTAACCAATCCCAGCAGCAGTGTCAGCATCACCGTAAAGTAATGTCGCATGATTGTCGAAAAACTTGCGATATTCTTGCTCAGATAGGGAACAAACAGTGTGGCAAGCGTCATTGGTGCTGCAATATACGATATTGCCTGCAAGTCGAAGCGCGACGCATTGTATATCAACAATGGCAGGCTCTTCTTGTGGTCGAGTATATTGTCGAGTGAAGTATGTTGCAGCAGGTAGATGATGCGTGAAGCGGCAAACATGGCCAATCCTATGGCATAATATATGATTACCTGAAGGTAAAGGCTCAAAAGATTGGCTGTCTTTTTTTCTGTCATTGGTTATTCTGTAGTTGTTAGAAACTGTAAGTGTGTCTGTTATTCATTGTTCCAGATTTCCCACGAAGCAAGTGCTTGAAGATACCACATTTCGTATCCGCTCTTTGTGCGCGCACCCTTTTCTTTTCCATTTCTCAGGAAAAGAGTCTCTTCGGGGTTGTACACAATGTCGTACAGAATGTGGCCGGTTGTCAAATAGTCGTATGGAATATCGGGGCATTTATCTATGCCGTGTCCGGTCATGCCCAGCGGAGTACAGTTGACGATGACCGTGTGTGTTGCCATTATTTCGGGAGTGATGTCGCTGTATGCAATGGCATCAGGGCTTGCAGTGCGTGATACGGGCTGCACTTCCAGTCCCAGCTGTTGCAGCGCATATATAATGGCTTTGGATGCTCCGCCGGTGCCAAGAACCAATGCCTTCCTGTCGTTGGTGCCGAGCAGCGGAGCTATGGAACGTGAGAACCCAATCACATCGCTGTTGTAGCCTTTTAGGCGTGGTGTGCCCTCGCTGTCGCGCAGCACTTTCACTACATTGACAGCGTTTATTGTACGTGCTTCGTCGCTCATGCTCTCAAGGTAGTCCATCACCTGCAGTTTGTAGGGGATGGTGACGTTGAATCCGCAGAGTGTAGGCTGCTCTTCTAATACATCCTGCAACTCTTCTATGCTTTGCAGCTCAAACGGCAGATATTGAGCATCGATGCCCTCATCGGCAAACTTCTTGTTGAAGAATGCCGGTGACGCCGATTGTGCTAATGGATTCCCGATTATTCCGTATGTTTTTTTCATTGTGTGGCAATGTTTGGTATCTGAACTGCTGTTGCCGGCAGTTGGTGCAGGTACTTTATATTTTAGGGAGGTTCTTATAACAAATTAAAAGAACCTCCCTTTTTTAATTGACGATTGTCTGTTTAGCAACCGAGGTAATCCTTGATGTTAGCCTTGATGCGCTCGTCGATGTGTTCTGTGTCGCTCTTGACGAAAGGTTTGCCTACGATGTGCTCGTAAAGTTCGATGTAGCGCTCCGATACGCTGTTTACATATTCGTCGCTCATTTCGGGAACCTGCTGACCCTCCTGCCCCATAAAGCCATTCTCGATGAGCCACTGGCGTACGAACTCTTTCGAGAGCTGTTTCTGAGGCTCGCCCTTCTCGAATTTCTCCTGATAACCCTCGGCGTAGAAGTAACGTGAAGAGTCGGGGGTGTGAATCTCGTCGATAAGATAAATCTTGCCGTCGCGTTTACCGAACTCATATTTTGTGTCTACAAGGATAAGACCCTTTTCAGCTGCCATCTGGCTGCCACGCTCAAAGAGTGCGTAGGTGTATTTCTCAAGCTGCTCGTAGTCCTCGGCGCTGACGATGCCCTGTGCGATGATTTCCTCTTTTGAGATATTCTCATCGTGTCCCTCATCTGCCTTTGTTGTGGGAGTGATGATGGGTGTGGGGAATTTCTCATTCTCGCGCATTCCCTCGGGGAGTGTAACACCGCAGAGTGAACGACAACCGTTCTTGTACTCGCGCCATGCGCTGCCTGTCAGGTAGCCGCGGATAATCATTTCCACGCGGAATCCCTCACACTTCAGACCTACTGTTACCATGGGGTCGGGTGTGGCAAGCTTCCAGTTGGGTACGATGTCAGCTGTTGCATCGAGGAATGTTGATGCAATCTGGTTCAGAACCTGTCCTTTGAAGGGGATGCCTTTGGGAAGTATTACGTCGAATGCCGAAATACGGTCTGTAGCAACCATTACCAAAAGGTCGTCGCCAATGTTGTAGACGTCGCGTACTTTACCGTGGTATAGACTTTTCTGTTTTTTAAAGTGAAAATCTGTTGTTGTTAATGCTTTTGCCATGATTCTCTATTTTTTATTGGTTTCTTTCAATTTCTGTTCGTAATCTTCGTATGCGTTGACAATGCGTGTCACCAACTTGTGACGAACAATGTCTTTTTTGTTCAGTTCTATAAAGGAGATACCTTTTACATCTTTCAGAATGTGCAGAGCCTGTGTCAGTCCCGATCCCTGATTCTGTGGCAGGTCGACCTGTGTGAGGTCGCCGGTTATCACCATCTTGGTGTTGTTGCCCATGCGGGTGAGGAACATCTTTATCTGCTGCGGAGTGGTGTTCTGTGCTTCGTCCAGAATGACAATGGCATCGTTCAGTGTGCGTCCACGCATAAATGCCAGCGGCGCTATCTGTATTACGTTCATGTCCATATACTCCTTGAGTTTGGCACCGTGTATCATATCCTCAAGCGCGTCGTAGAGCGGTTGCAGATAGGGGTCTATCTTGTCGCGCATGTCGCCGGGCAGAAATCCGAGCTTCTCGCCTGCCTCCACAGCCGGACGGCTGAGAATAATCTTTCTTATTTCGCGGTTCTTAAGTGCGCGTACGGCCAAGGCTATGGCTGTGTAGGTCTTTCCGGTTCCGGCAGGGCCCACTGCAAATATCATGTCATTCTTTGAAAACTCCTCAACCAGGCGGCACTGATTCTCGCTGCGGGGGTAGATGGGCTTGCCGTTAACATTGTAGACAATGACATTGCTGTCGCTGCCTTTGTCGCTTTTCTTTCCGTTTACAGCGTCTATTATAGCCTCTTCGTCTATGCTGTTGTAGCGTGAGCAGTGGTCCATCAGTCTGTTCACGACATTGTGGAAACGTTCAAGTTCCTCTTCGTCGCCAATGGCTTTTATTATGTTGTCACGTGCTACAATGCGCAACTTGGGGTAGAGTTTCTTGAGCATTGTAAGGTGTGTGTTGTTTGCTCCGTAGAAACTTACAACGTCTATTCCTTCAAGTATTATATGTTGTTCTATCATTATTCAAATACTGTGCAAATGGAACTTTCCCATTTTTCTTTGCGAAGATAATACTTTTTCTGCTATCTGTGTCAGTTTTTTTGCGAGTTTATACTATTTATAAAGGAAATACTTTATCTTTGTCTCAAGAATGTGGTTTTGCCGATGTAACGATTCGTTTACAGAGTGCAGGCAAAAAGGGGTAAAAACCTTCGCGCTACCCACAAAAATACGACAATTCAATAAATACTATACCGATGAAAAAGATTTCTATACAACTATTGGCAACAATGGCTTTGTTGCTCTCTTCGTGTGGCGAAAAAGTTTATCGTGCATCCGATTTCGGCATTGTGCCAAATACCGGCGAGGATGTCAGCAAGGCACTCTCCACCCTCATCGAAACCATTAAAAACGAGAATAACGGCAAGGCTGTCCGCCTTGTGTTTGATAAGGGAGAGTATGACTTTTTCCCTTCAGGGGCTAATGTGCGTGACTATTATATCTCCAATCACGACCAGGACAATCCCAAAATGGTGGCCGTGGCACTCGAGGGACTGAAAAATTTCACTCTCGACGGTGGTAATTCCGATTTTTACATGAATGGCCGTATGTTGCCATTGTCGATAGTCGATTGCGAAAACTGTGCAGTGGAAAACCTTCACATAGACACTCGTGCCCCTCAGATTACCCAGGTCGAGATTCTTAAGAATGAAGCCGACAGCGGTTACATCACCTATCGCATTGCACCTTATGTCAAATACAAGATTGTCGATAAGCGCTTGGTTGTAGGTGGCGAGAACTGGGAATTTACCCCCACATGGGGTATAGCCTTCGACGGCAAGACCCGACACCTCGTCTATCGTACCAGTGATATTGGAGTGGGAGCAAACAATGTCGAGGAGATTGAACCCTACGTACTCCGTGCAAAATGGAACGATTCACGTTTGTTGCCCGGTACAATTGTGGCTATGCGCTCCTACCACCGTCCCACCCCCGGAATATTCCTGACAGGAAGTAAAAACACCGAACTCAAAAATACAACTGTACACTATGCCGAAGGCATGGGATTGCTTGCGCAGGTATCCGAGAATATACTGCTCGACAGCTTCTCTGTTGCGCTTCGTGGCGAAAATGACTCACGCTATTTCACTACCCAGGCCGATGCTACACATTTCTCGGGCTGCAAGGGTAAAATAACCTCAGTTAACGGCCTGTACGAAGGAATGATGGACGATGCGATAAACGTACACGGCACCTATCTGCGTGTGGTTAAACGCCTCGACGACAAGACACTTGTAGGCCGTTATATGCACGGACAGGCTTACGGCTTCTATTGGGGTGGTGCAGGCGATGCAGTACAGTTCGTGAAGTCTGATGTAAGGGAAATTGTCGGCGATAACAAGATAGTGGAAATATCTCCTTACGACAAAGAGACGCTTAATGGTTGCAGGGAGTTTAAGATAACTTTCGAACAACCTGTTCCTGCTGATGCAGACAATGGCAAATATGGCATTGAGAATCTCGAGTGGACTCCCGAGGTCTATTTTGCCGGTAACACCATTCGCAACAACCGCGCACGCGGTACACTCTTCAGCACTCCCAAGCGCACAGTTGTCGAGAATAACTTGTTTGACCACACCTCGGGTACTGCAATTTTGCTGTGCGGCGACTGCAACGGCTGGTTCGAGACAGGTGCATGCCGCGACGTGCTCATCCGCAACAACAAATTCATCAATGCACTCACAAACATGTTCCAGTTTACCGATGGAGTAATCTCAATTTACCCCGAGATTCCCAATCTTGCCGAGCAGAAAAAATATTTCCACGGTGGCAATGGTAAGGGTGTTGTAATAGAAAACAACATCTTCGAGACATTCGATGCTCCGTTGGTATATGCAAAGTCGCTCGATGGATTGGTGTTCCGCAACAACAAGGTAATTGTGAACGACGACTTCAAACCCTTCCATTGGAATCGCCACCGTTTCCTCTTCGACCGTGTTGTGAACGCAACAATCGAAAACAATGAGTTCGATGGCGGCTTTGACGAGAGCAAAGATGTTAAATACAGATATTAATTATATTTCAACCAACTGTTTTTCAGGCAAGTTCCGCGGAACTTGCCTGAAAAATGAATAAACCCAGTAACATACTCCGATACAATTATTGCAAACTATGAAAAAAACAATTCCTCTATTATTCCTATTTGTATCAATCCTTTTTCTTGCCGGTTGCAGTTGCAGCGGTGGCGAGAATGGCGGCTACAAAGCTCGAATTGAAAAACCTGAAACAGCACGCCGCATAGCTCACATAAATTTCAAGCGTGAATTCAACGACCTCAACGATGCCCATCTTTCGGCTGCGCAGAGCATAGGTGTTGCAGCCCACAATGTGGAAAATATTCTCGAGGACAAGATTATGGACAAGCTGGTGCCAATCGACGACGAAGAGGCATACATCGTTGACGAATTGACTCACTCGGTGCCTTATCTGGTGCCTAAGGCAGCGGAACTTCTTTCAGAGATTGGTCGCAGTTTTCAGGACTCATTGGTGGCTCACCATTTCCCTCCTTATAAAGTGATAGTTTCATCTGTGCTGCGTACAGGCGAGCATGTGAAGAAATTGGGCAAACGCAATGTGAATGCATCTAAAAATTCTGCCCATTGCTATGCTACCACGTTCGACATCACCTACAAACGTTTCCATCCTCTGACCGAGGAGGAGGTTTCGCAGGCCAAACTGAAGGTGGTGCTTGGCGAAGTGCTTCGCGACCTTAAGAAACAGAAACGCTGCTATGTGAAGCACGAGGTCAAACAGGCCTGCTTTCACATAACTGCAAGATGATGTCTAAAGATTACATCTGCAAATAAACCGCTCATCAGTCTAAAATTCATTATGGATAAACTGCATCTTTTCGATGGAGATATAAGCGTTGCTGAACTTCCGCAACGCTTCAATAATCCCTTTTCCTATCGTCCTCATCCTCTGTGTGTGCGTGCGTCCGAAAAGGTTCGTCGCCTGATAAATGGCGATGCCTCGTTGCGTGACGAAGCTGCTTCGGGTAAGATGTTCGGTGTTCTTGTGGTGCGTGACAAGGTTGGTAGGGTAGGCTTTTTAGCTGCATTTTCGGGACTGATGGGTGGCAGTAATAGTCACGAATACTTTGTTCCGCCGGTTTTTGATTTTCTTTCGCCTGCCGGATATTTCAAACTGGAAGAGTATGAAATATCTCTTATAAATAAAGAAATTTCTACGATAACCAATTCTGTGGAATATATCGAGGCTCTTGGCGAATTGCAATCGGCCACCAATGCCCGCGATGAGTTCCTTTCTGCCGAACGCACCGCAATGCAGCAGGCAAAAGCATTGCGCGAAGAGCGACGTCTGTCCGGCAATCTTTCTGACGAAGAGCTTGAGGCTATGCTCAATGAGAGTCGCTTCGCCAAGGCAGAGTACCGTCGCAATGTTAAACGATGGGATGAGAAACTCTCGGCATACAAGGCTGCGGTTTCGCAGTTCGAACAGCATATAGCCACGCTCAAGGATGAACGAAAAAGACGTTCGGCAGCACTCCAGCAGTGGCTTTTCGACAATTTTATTCTGCTTAATGCCACAGGCGAGAAAAGCTCGCTAACTCAGATATTTTCAGAAACTCCGCAAGGAATCCCTCCTGCCGGAGCCGGCGAATGTGCCGCCCCCAAACTTCTTCAATATGCCTATTCCTCGGGGTTGTCCCCCATAGCCATGGCAGAATTCTGGATGGGCGCATCGCCCGTGGGCGAGGTTCGTCGCGATGGCTGTTTCTACGGTTCTTGCATCAGCAAGTGTAAGCCCATTCTTGGGTTTATGCTTCGCGGCCTTGACGTTGAGCCCTCTCCACTTGAAACGCAACACTCCTGCGATGTCATCGATGTACTATACGAGGATGAGTATCTGCTGGCTGTCAACAAGCCTTCGGGTATGCTTTCTGTACCGGGTATTTCAGGTGGTGTTTCGCTTGAGGAATATCTGCAAGGCCTCTATTCGGGAAAGGCTGATATTCGCGTAGTTCACCGACTGGACATGGCAACATCAGGATTGCTTCTTGTTGCCAAACGCGAAGATGTTTTTGTCGAACTTCAACGTCTTTTTGCCACACGTCAGGTTGCTAAACGCTATACGGCACTGCTCGATGGTGTCCCTTCACAAAGTGAAGGCGAAATTTCCCTTCCTCTTGCTGCCGACTACATCAACCGTCCACGTCAAATGGTCGACACTCTTAATGGCAAGCATGCCTTGACGTTGTATAAGGTGGTTGAAGTGGTGGAGTATGAAGGTCGCAAATGTGCGCGCGTCCATTTTACACCTGTTACGGGACGCACACATCAGTTGCGTGTGCATGCCGCCTACTCCCAGGGGCTGGATACCCCCATTGTGGGCGACGAACTTTATGGCTCTGCAGACAAACGCCTGATGCTTCATGCCGATTATATATCCTTTGTTCATCCTGTCACCGGCAAAAGGGTAGAGATTGAATCGTCGGCAGGGTTCTGAACTTTTTGAATACTTTTTTATATGATAGAAGATAATATGATGACGTGGAAAATTCTTGATAGTGAATATGTAATAAAAAGACCATGGCTGACTGCGCGCAAGGACAAGGTGGAACTTCCCGACGGCCGCATTATCGAAGAATTCTATGTACTGGAATATCCCGATTGGGTTAATGTGATAGCGATAACAAAAGATGGACAATTTGTTATGGAGCGGCAGTATCGACACGGATTGAGTGTAGAGGGAATGGAACTGCCGTGCGGTACTATGGAAGATGGAGAAACTCCGTTGCAGGCAGCCCAACGCGAATTGCTCGAAGAGACAGGTTACGGCAATGGCGAGTGGAGCAAACTGATGACAATTTCTGCAAACCCTACGTCGATGAACAACCGTACGCATTGCTTCCTTGCTGTTGGGGTTGAGAAAATCGCTCAGCCTTCGCTTGATGATACTGAAGATTTGAGTGTGCATCTGCTTAGCGAGCAGCAAGTAAAATCTCTATTGGCCAATGAGGAAATATGTCAGGCGCTGATGATAGCCCCTCTGTACAAATATTTTAATGCTAAACGGCAAACGGGACTTTTCTGATAATCCGTTGAATCGGATATTTTCTATCAATTCTGTTGGTAATATGAATCTTTTATGTAATTTTGCACTACTTAAATAGTTGTTGGGGGTGCTTGTCCGTAGGCAGGCTGAGATTATACCCTTTGAACCTGCCGGCGTAATTGCGGAGAGGAAAACGGAGTGGTTTTTGTAAAAAGATATAACAAGATATCGGCCGTATTCCTAAGCAGGGGTACGGCTTAATTTTGTAATATTAATTTTACTAACTATACTATTTTAATAACTATGGGATACGAAAGTTTTGATGCTTATGCATCTGAATATGATTCTTGGTTTATAGAGAACAACAATGTACTCGAGAGTGAAGTGCGTCTTGTGGCATCTTGTCTGCAGGATGCGGGTGAGATATTGTCGATTGGTTGTGGCAGTGGCCTGTTCGAAAAAATATTGTCCGAAAAGTATGGCATTGTAGTCACCAAGGGTATTGAACCGGCAGCCGCAATGGCCGAAATTGCGCGCAAACGTGGATTTGACGTAACGGTTGCCACTGGCGAAGAGGCCGATTATGGCACTGAAATGTACGATACTGTGCTTTTCAACGGCTGCCCCTGCTACATGCAGGACCTTGGACTTGCACTGCGTAAGGCATACGCCGCTCTTCGTCCCGGCGGCAGGGTGGTGGTGATTGATGTCCCCAAAGAGAGTGCATACGGACTCATCTATAACCTTGCACTTGCTCTTGGTACTTGGGAACACCCTCTGCTCGAAGGATGTTCTCCTCTGATGCCTTACCCCATTGAGCTTGTGAAACAGGCAAACTGGCGTACAACAGCCGAGAAGATTGCTGTTATCGAAGAGTCGGGTTTCAGTAATCTTCAATTCTCGCAGACCCTTGTAGCCTCTCCCCACTATTCTCACGAGCGTGTCGAGGAGCCTTGCGAGGGTTACGATAAAGGTGCCTATGTTGCCATAGTGGCTTATAAGTGACAATTAAAATTTTGAGCTATGATTGACAGAGAGAAGTTAAAGAATGATTTGGCCGCAGTAAGGGAAAAATCTCCTTTGGTACACAATATTACCAATTATGTGGCTATGAATTTCAGTGCAAATGCCTTGTTGGCTGTTGGTGCATCGCCGGTGATGGCACATGCCGCAGCCGAGGTTGCCGATATGGCACTTATAGCCGGAGCGCTTGTAATCAACATCGGTACATTGGATGCCGAATGGGTGCAGTCGATGCTCATTGCCGGAAAGAGCAAACGTGCTGCCGGTGGAGTGGTGATTCTCGACCCCGTAGGTGTCGGTGCTACCGCCTATCGCACCGAAACTGCATGGAAGATTATAGAGGAGTGTCGCCCCGATGTTATTCGTGGCAACGCGTCGGAGATAATGGCTCTGCTCAATGCCGATGTAAAGAGCAAGGGTGTCGACAGCAGTTGCAGCTCTGACGCTGCGTTCGACTCGGCAAAAATGCTTGCCGAGCGTACAGGCGCAGTGGTGGTAGTCAGTGGCGAGGTCGACTATGTTACCGACGGAACAAGGGTAGAGACTTTGCGCAACGGTTCCTCTATGATGCCCAGCGTTACAGCCATGGGCTGCACAGCATCCTCAATGATTGGTGCTTTTGCAGCCGTTAACAGCGATGTGTTCGAGGCATCGCTTCATGCAATGGCGTTGATGGGAGTGGCAGGTGAGATTGCAGCCCGCAATTCCGCAGGTCCCGGCTCGCTGTTGACAAATTTTGTAGATACATTATATAATATCACAGGCGATGAGCTTGTTCAAACAATTAGACAATGAGACCAGAATTTGATATGTCACTCTATCTGGTGACCGACCGTCCTTTGTCGCGCGGACGCGACATTGAATGGATTGTAGAAGAGGCAGTGAAGGGTGGTGCAACCATCGTGCAGTTGCGCGAGAAGGATTGCTCAACAGCCGAGTTTGTTGCTATTGCCACTCGCCTGAAAGAGGCATTGAAGCCATTGGGAATACCTCTTATCATCAACGATAGAATCGACGTAGCCCTTGCAGTGGATGCCGAGGGTGTTCACATAGGACAGTCCGACATGCCCTACGATGTTGCACGCCGTCTGTTGGGAAACGACAAAATAATAGGATTGTCGGTAGAGACAATGGACGAGGTCGTAGCTGCCAATGCGCTCGACGTTGACTATATTGGTGTTTCACCGGTATATTCCACAGCTACAAAGACCGACACCCTGCAGCCTTTCGGCCTTGACGGTCTCAGACGTGCGGCGGAACTGTCGCGCCATCGTATAGTAGCCATCGGTGGCATGAATGCTTCTACCATTGGCGATGTGATTGTTTGTGGCATTGAGGGTGTGGCAGTTGTTTCGGCAATCGTTTCAGCCGATTCGCCTTGCGACGCGTCGCGCGAACTTCGTGCTATTGTCGACGGTAGTCGCGGCAAGTGGAGTGCCTTTGCCTGGAAAACTTCAGAAGAGTTGTTCGAACGCATGAAAAAGCTCCCATTCAATGTGGGGCTGATGAATGGCACACTCTCTGCCGACAGTTTTGCAAAGTATCTGCAACAGGATGTGATCTATCTTGCCAATTATGGCGAGGAGATGCTGCAACTGTCGCAATTGTTGCCCGAAAGAAATATGCGAGCGCTCTTTTTGCGACTCTCAATGGATGCTGTTGAGGGCGAGAAGGCACTGCATTGTCTTTTGGCGGAACAGTTTTCCATCGAATGTAAGAAAGATGCACCGGCTTCTGATGTTACAAAGAATTATATCAATCACACCCGTCGCTTCGTCGATGCAGGTGATGTGCTGATGTCGCTTGCTGCTCTTTTGCCCTGTTTCTGGGTTTACAGGGAACTGGGCAAGTACATGCTTGCAAATTGCAGGGAAGAGAATAACCCATACTTCACATGGATAGAGAGATACTCTTCTGATTTTATGGATGAATGTGTAGGGTATATAATAGATATGTGCGACAGATTTGCCAAAATGGCTTCTGCAAGACGACGCGCTGAGATGACAAAAGTCTTTGTCGAGTCGGTGAAACACGAATATGCTTTTTTTGAAAATGTATGTAAATGATGAAATATAACAGAGTATTGACAATTGCCGGCAGCGACTCGGGTGGGGGTGCCGGTATTCAGGCCGATATAAAGGCTATTTCTGCTTGCGGTTGCTATGCAGCCTCGGCAATCACGGCAGTCACCGTACAGAATACATTGGGTGTGCAGGCTGTTGCAGCTTTGCCCATTGAGATTATCGAAGGACAGATTCAGGCTGTACTAGACGACATTGGCACTGACGCTGTGAAGATTGGAATGTTACATTCGGCCGAGGTAGTGGCTCGCGTCGCTGACGTGCTTAAAAAGTACGATATAAAGAATATAGTTCTCGACCCCGTTATGGTGTCAACCTCGGGACATCGTCTTATCGAAGAAGAGGCAGTCGAGTCGTTGAAGCAGTTGCTCATTCCCTATTCAAGGGTTATTACTCCCAACATCCCCGAAGCTGAGATTCTGCTGGGATGTCCCATCGAGGGACAGCCGTCGTTGCCGGCTGTTGCACGCGAACTTGCTTCAATGTTTGGTGTTTCAGTGCTGCTGAAGGCAGGACACCTTACCGACGACGAACTGATAGATATATTCTACGACAACGAGAATGACGAGATTGTTGAACTGAAGTCGAAGCGTGTCTATTCGCGTAACACACATGGAACTGGCTGCACACTCTCTTCGGCTATGGCAGCAATGCTTGCCCGTGGCATGTCGCTGGTAGATGCTGCACGCAGCGCCAAGGATTACATCAATGGTGCCATTGTTGCCGGTGCCGATTATGAGATTGGCGGTGGTCATGGTCCTGTCAACCATTTCTATGAACTTTGGAAATAGAGTGTCGACTCTCCTTTTTAAAAGGCTGATTTGTCGATAATCATTTGTTTTTACTCCCCTCTCTTTAAAAACTTTTAAAGAGAGGGGAGTAAATTGTTATGCGAAGTGATAAACTTTTCGCAGTATTTTTTGGGAGTAACTTTTGCTTTGGTTGTAAAGAATTTGCTTGTAACTCCTCTGTGTAGCACAAATGTATACTTTTGGACAAACCCCTTTGGGGTTTAAATAAATACTCCGATGTCTGCAACTCTCCCTCTTAAGAGGGAGTTCCCGAATAGGATTGCAAAGATAACTTCAGTCCGCGAGATTTAGAACCCCTCCGTCTTCAATCGCCTTAGGGCGTTTGAATCCACTTCCACTTTAATAGGAGGGGCTACTTCTTAATCTCGTCGACAACAGATTGAAGAGCATCAAATGCTACTGCGCGACGGTATATTCTACCTTCGGCATCGAACACAATATTATAGGGGTAGAGGTTGATGCCGTATGCGAAAATAGTACGGCTGCTCCATCCTTGAAGGTCGGATATCTGTGGCCACCACATGTTGTTCTGCTGAACAGTCTTATCCCATTTTGCGGCATCGGTGTCTACTGCGAAGCTGACACACACCACATTCTCTTTGTTGGCCTCGGCGAATGTCTTGAACGATGCAATCTCTCTCTTTGCGTTGCGGCTGTTGCTGCTCCAGATGTTAAGGACAACTACTTTGCCCTTTCCAACATAGTCCGAGAACTGAACACGTTTGCTGTCGTTGGTGATGGCTTTAAAATCGGTGAATATTTTACCTTCGGCTGTTGCTATCTTATTATGGAAGGTCCTTTCGATGTGGCGTACGAGGGTGTCTGCTTTCAGCTCGGCAGGCATGCGGGCTATAAGTTTGGCACCTGTTTCGGGGCTCAGTGTCTCGATATTATTGGAAAGTATGTAGCAGCTCACCTCGTTGTCGATGTTTTTTTCGAGGAAGCGCTCTACATACTGGCTGCGTACAATGCTGAGAACTTTCATTGCCTTATCGGCCTCTTCGGCTGCTTTCTGAGACAGAAATTCGTGCTTGCTCTTGTCGTAATATTGCTTGAACATTATGTCCAATATGTCGATGGAGTCTTTGTACTCCTGAAGGTTAGTGTTCAATGGGGTACCTGCTACCTTGTTGCGTTTGACGCCCAGGCTAAGTTCTATATTGCCCGGCTCTACGTATACTTCGGCACTGGTGCGTATTTTGCCTCCTACTATCGAACTGAGATAGCAAAGGCGGGGTTTCTCGCTGCTGCCCTTAATTTTGAACTGTCCGTTCTTCACTGCTTCGCGTCCCAGTGTTACGATGCGTCCATTGTCGATGTATTGCAGAAAGACGGTGTCGCCGATGTTGAATCCTTTTTCTACTGTTCCGTTGACTGTAAATGCATTCTTGTCGCACGATGCGAGCAATGCTACAAGTGATAGTAATATGAATATTTTTCTCATGTCTTTTGTTTTCTTCGGGCAAAGATAGTGCAAGCCGAGCGCAATACAAAAAAAGCGTGCTTTTTTTTATTGCCATGGCGCCGCCTATCTTATCTAAAGATAGTCACAAACGAGCAAAAAAATAAAGCTTGCTTTGATTTTTTACAGCGAGTGCCGTCTATCTTATCCAAAGATAGTCACGAACGAGCAAAAAAAATAAGGCTTGCTTTGATTTTTTACAGCGAGTGCCGTCTATTTTATGAGTGCAGTCTATTTTATCTAAAAATAGTACAAGCCGAGAGTTTACGAAGTCAACCGCGCAACATATTACTTGAATTCAGGTGATATATGTTTAAATTATTTACCATGTACGCTCTCTTTGTTCAGGTTTTGAAATAACATAAGGAAAGTGCCGAAATACCGCAGATAAAGTCTGAACAATCGAACTTTTTATCGACTTGGGGTGAAATTTCGAAATATGGGGTGAAATTATTAAACTTTTATCGATATTAATAGCAAGAAAACAGTTATTGTGATATACATGGTATATCTTTGTAAGATATTATACAGTATTTTGTGTGTAAATATATTTTACGATAATATTTCTGCACGATGGTGAATGATAAGAGAAAAAGAGAGTTTAATTCAGTAGACAGAAAATTTGCATTCCTGTTGTATCTGCTGGTGCCTACAATGTTGTATGTGTCGTTGGCAGTATACCTTTATAATATTGAGAAGAGTAGTATAGTGGGTGAAGCCAACAGGTATTTTATAAAAGAAGCTCCATTTTGGGCCGACTCAATATATTGCTTTTCTGATATCAATATGGTTATAGACGAATTGTACACCAATGGCTATATTGTAGAGCGTTGTCAGAAGTACAGGGTTGTCGATGACTATCATGGCAATTGCACTGTTCCCGGAAAATGGATTCACGAGAAGAACTATTATCTTCATTTTAACAGATTGAACAATTTGCGTCTTTTTTCCTCGGGGCATTATGATATTGCCATTGCCGATTCGTTGTGGAATGCCCAACTATGGCGAAACGGGATAAAGGTTAACACTTCGCTTATTATGACCAGGAGGGAATTGCGCGATGTGTTCCCATCGAGGGATTCATTCAATCCAAATGCTCCGGCCGTGTCTGATACCAGTCGCGTGATTGACTTTGAGGATGCATACGTGACAGACACTGCACATCTCTCGTTTCGTAATATGTTTGACATCGTAGGTTTGGTTGATGTACCTTTCGCCCTTGTTGTAGAGCGTATATGGCCTGTTCTGCTTATGTTTACCATTCTCTTTGTCATATATCTGCTGTTTCTTCTGCTTAAAGGAGTGGTGTGGATGTACAGGGGTAGTTCGGACAATACCATACTTTTTATAGGTAATGCTTTTGTCATTGGTGACAGAAGGGTTGTTGTTTTTGCCGATGGTGCAGAGAAGCGTATAAGTGCAAATGAGTTGCTCGGATTGCAGATGTTGGCTAAGAATAACGGCCGGCGCATAGCTATAAAGGAGATTACTGATGTTTGTTGGAAAGGGTATGTAGAGGAGTCGGCACGAAAGAATTTCAATCAACTTTTTGCTTCGATGAGTAAGACATTGGCATCGGTGGCGCATGTAACTCTGAAACGAGAAAAGAATGAAGTTTTATATTTGGAGAATACTAACTTTATCAATCGCATTGTGCGTGAGGTGCGCCTGGTGGTATATTTAATAAAGAATTAGGAACTTTTAATAGGCTCGAAAGTATATGAAAAAGCGTTATTTCCTTTATCTGATACCTTTGCTGTTCTTTTCCCTCACGGCAGTTCTGCTATATAATAATGAGATGAAGAGAGTTCATTCCATTGTGAACAATGACTTTTTGCGCGAAGCTCCCACATGGCCCGATTCTGTAATGTATTTGAGCAGAGAGTTTATGTATAGAGGTAAAATGGATAATGAGTTCATTAAAAATAAAATGGTAAGAAATCGTCCAATTAAGGTTCTTACTGAATATGATACTATTTATATAGGAAAGCAGTATGTGAATACCGATAATATTTTGAGGTATATGCACGATGTTGATTGTACAGTCTTTATGATGTCTGATAATCATAATCTATATAAGCATATTATTCCTTCGTGGAGTGAATCCTTGCGTCGTGCAGGTATAGAGGCTGAGGTTTCAGTGGTGTTGTGCAGCCGCAAACTCAAGGAATTATTTCCGAAAAAGGATTCAATAAACATAAATGCTCCTATCTATCCCGATACTCTTAGAATGATAGACTTTGAGAGAGCTTATCGTACAGATAGCTTGCACATGGGATTTTCCAACCAGTTCAGTTTGGTGGGCTATGCGATTGTTACTCCCAATTGTGTCTTCAAGCGTCTGAGTGTACCGTATACCATCATTGCAGGTTTTTTGCTGTTCTATCTGTTGTCGCTGCTCATTGTGTGGTTGCATAGGTTTATTGTCTATAAACGCAGATATGTGCGGTTTGTGGGCGATGCAATACTGCATCTGTACGACAATGAGATTGTCTACAAGGATGGCTCACGAAAAAAACTTGGAGTCAATGAGTATGCTACGCTTTGCAAGTTGATTGGTTGTAGCACCCTTGCGCTCAACAACCTTCAGAGTGAGCTGTGGCCTATGTCTGATACTATGTCGCGTAGCAGGAGCTTCAATGTTTCGTTCAGCAAGTTGAACAGCGCATTGAAGGATGTGAAGCGTGTCACTCTGTCGCGTGACGATGAGTATCTATATTTGACTGACACTACTACTCTGCGCGAGCTGTTGTCGCATTATTGGGAGTTTGTACGATTGTATATAAGAAAGGAAATTTGAGATAATAGCAAGGCTAGGACTGAGGTAGATTCAAAAACAACATATATATATCGCCAACCCCGTAAGGGGTGAAATTACATAGCGTAGCTCGTAAGAGCTACGTAATCAACCACGAATCAACATATATTTCAAGCCCTGTAAGGTGCGGAATTTTACAGCTTGAATACAAAGGTGCATTTACAAAATGTCGCCCTTTTAGGGCTATATAATCTTCTGTGTATCCTTATAACATAGCTCTCATGGGCTACGCTATACAATATTGTCCTTGCAGGGCATTGTTGTATTTTCAATATTTTGAAGGGGATGTCTCGGGCGAGCAGTGTTGGCTTTTGTGAACCTCGGCTATGCTCGTTTGCAACTATTGTTCCTTGTCGTCGACGATGCGAAGGTCGCCACGGCTGTCAATGACCAGTTTTTCGTATCGTTCGCGCAGACGCGGCATGCGCGAGAGACGTATCGAAAGTGTGACAACACACTCGTTGTCGAATACCTGCTCCACAATGCGTGGATTCTCCTCTTTGACGATGCGCAGCACGTCGTTCAGCAGCGGGTAAGAGAATTTCAGAGTAATCTCTTCGTTTATGGTTTTCTCGATATGTTCGGTGGCATCGAGTGCTTCGGCAGCTGCTGCCTTGTATGCTACGATAAGGCCACTTGTGCCCAGCTTTATTCCACCGAAATAGCGCACTACAATCACAAGTACGTTTGTAAGTTCGCGGCTGTCAATCTGTCCCAAAATGGGTTTGCCGGCTGTTCCCGAAGGTTCGCCGTTGTCGTTGGCGCGGAAGAGTTCGCGTCTTTCTCCCAGACGATAGGCATAGCACACGTGGCGGGCATCGTAGTATTTCTTCTGATAGGCTTCGACCTCGCGCTTTACATCGTCTGTGGATTGTACGGGTATGGCAAAAGCAAGGAATTTACTCCTTTTTTCGGAGTAAATTCCTTCGCCTGCTAAGTCTATGGTTTTATATATGTCCTCTTCCAACATATTAGTGTGGGGGATTAAACCAGTTCGTGTATGATGAGACCTGAACGCAGTTTAGGCTCGAACCATGTGGTCTTGGGGGGCATTATGTTGCCCGAGTCGGCAATGTCCATCAACTGCTTCATCGAAACGGGGTAGAGGGCAAGTGCCATCTTCATCTCTCCGCTGTCGACGCGACGTTTGAGCTCGCCAAGGCCACGGATGCCTCCTACAAAGTCTACGCGCTTGTCGCTGCGCAAATCCTTTATGCCCAGTATCTCGTCGAGGATGAGGTTTGATGAGATTGTTACGTCGAGCACACCTATGGGGTCGTTGTCGTCGTATGTTCCCTCTTTGGCTGTCAGCGAGTACCAGTTGCCTTCGAGGTACATTGAGAACTCGTGCAGCTGTGTGGGCTTGTAGATGTCGGCGCCCTTCAGTTCTACCTCGAAGTTCTTCGATA
>CAJGDX010000018.1 GCA_904502185.1 uncultured Bacteroidaceae bacterium
CATACAGCTTCGCGGGCGTGGAAAAACAAATTTCACGCCCGCGAAGCTTTGCTGTATATGCATTGCTTTTGTCTGATTTTTGGCAGTTAAGATATGAAAGTGACTTAAAAATGAATTATTGGTGATTCTCAATAGTGTGCATTGTATTTTATATGCAAAAAGATAGCTGTTGTTATGGTGAAAAATAGTATCTTTGCACTCTTGATAAAGAGTGGCTTCGTGTGAACGAGCCACATTAATAATTCAGTTTAACCAAAATATAATATGGCTAATCCGGACGATAAAAAAATTATCTTTTCGATGGTCGGACTAAACAAGACCATCCGTCAGAATAACAAACAGGTGTTGAAGGATATTTATCTCTCCTTCTTCTATGGTGCAAAAATCGGTATTATCGGTCTTAACGGCTCAGGTAAATCTACGCTTATGAAGATTATTGCCGGTCTCGACAATGATTATCAGGGCGAGGTTGTGTGGTCTCCCGGCTATTCAGTGGGTTATCTGCCTCAGGACCCCCAGCTCCAGGATGGCAAAACTGTCAAGGAGTGTGTAATGGAGGGTGTGCAGTCGGTTGTAGATGCACTTGCCGAATATGAAGAGATAAACAATAAATTCGGTCTTCCCGAATACTACGAGGATGAGGACAAAATGAACGGACTCTTTGCTCGTCAGGCAGAGCTTCAGGATATTCTTGATGCATCGGATGCGTGGAACCTCGACAGCAAACTCGAGAGAGCAATGGATGCACTGCGTTGTCCTCCTGCCGACCAGCTTGTAGACCACCTTTCTGGTGGTGAGCGTCGTCGTGTGGCTCTCTGTCGCCTGCTGTTGCAGAAACCTGATGTGTTGTTGCTCGACGAGCCTACCAACCACCTCGATGCAGAGAGCATTGATTGGCTGGAGCAGCACCTTAACCAATATGAGGGTACTGTGATTGCTGTTACTCACGACCGTTACTTCCTCGACGATGTTGCAGGATGGATTCTTGAACTTGACCGTGGCGAGGGTATTCCCTGGAAGGGTAACTACTCTTCATGGCTCGACCAGAAGACCAAGCGTATGGAGCAGGAGGAGAAGGTTGCCAGCAAGCGTCGCAAGACTCTTGAGCGTGAGCTTGAGTGGGTGAGAATGTCGCCCAAGGCTCGTCAGGCAAAAGGTAAGGCGCGTCTGAACTCATACGAGCGTCTGCTCAACGAAGACCAGAAAGAGCATGAAGAAAAACTTGAAATCTTCATCCCCAACGGTCCCCGTTTGGGTAACAAGGTGATAATTGCCAACAATGTGGCAAAGGCTTATGGCGAAAAGACTCTCTTCGGCGACCTCAACTTCAATCTTCCCCCTAACGGTATTGTAGGTGTTATTGGTCCCAACGGTGCCGGTAAGACCACACTTTTCCGCCTTATCATGGGATTGGAAACAGCCGATGGCGGTACATTTGAGGTGGGTGAGACTGTGAAACTTGCTTATGTCGACCAGACACACAAGGATATTCTTCCCGAAAAATCAGTTTACGAGGTAATGAGCCAGGGCAACGAGACAATGCGTCTTGGTGGCCGCGAGGTGAACTATCGTGCATATCTCTCACGTTTCAACTTCTCGGGTAGCGACCAGGAGAAGAAGTGTGGAGTGCTTTCAGGTGGTGAGCGTAACCGTCTGCACCTGGCTATGGCATTGAAAGAGGGTGGTAACGTGCTTCTGCTCGACGAGCCTACCAACGACATCGATGTGAACACACTGCGTGCGCTTGAAGAGGGTCTCGAGAATTTCGCAGGTTGTGCAGTGGTTATCAGCCACGACCGTTGGTTCCTCGACCGTATCTGTACTCACATTCTTGCGTTTGAGGGCAATGGCGAGGTATTCTTCTTCGAGGGTTCATACTCTGACTACGAAGAGAACAAGATGCGTCGTCTGGGCATAGAGGAGCCCCGTAAGGTGCGTTACCGCAAACTTACCGACGATTGATTAATTTCATCCTATTACTAATCTCTAGAATCTATTATACTGATGAAGACAGTTATCGAGCCGTCTGTTATAGATGGCATTATGCAGGAATTGGAAATTTCAGATATAAAAAAGGCCTCAATACGTCAGGTTGGTGCCATTGTGCGCGAAGCTGAAAAACGCACAGGTACAGAATATATCCATTTCGAAATGGGTGTTCCCGGACTTCCCCCCTCGGCAGTGGGTGTGAAGGCAGAATGTGAGGCACTTCAGCGTGGCGTTGCATCAGTTTACCCTATAATCGATGGAATCCCCGAAGTAAAAGAGCAGGCTTCACGCTTTATGAAAGCCTTTGTGAATGTGGATATTGCACCTTCGAGCTGTATTCCCACAGTTGGCTCTATGCAGGGTACATTTGCTTCGATGATGCTTGCATCGCAGCTCGACCCCAAGAAGGATACAATACTTTACATCGACCCGGGCTTCTCGGTGCAGAAGATGCAGGCAGAGGTTATCGGCTTGAAGATTGCCTCTTTCGACCTCTCTGATTACAGATGTGAAAAGCTTGAGGCGAAACTCGAAAGTTACTTCTCACAGGGTAATATCTGCACTGTAATTTACTCAAGCCCCAACAATCCCACATGGATGTGCCTTAACGAACAGGAACTTGAAATCATTGGTCGTCTGGCTACAAAATATGATGTAGTGGTGATTGAGGATATGGCATACATGACAATGGACTTCCGTCGTGACATGAGCAAGCCTTTCGAACCCCCTTATCAGCTCACAGTGTCAAAGTACACAGACAATTATGTGATAATGATGAGTGCTTCGAAGATATTCAGCTATGCTGGACAGCGTATTGCTATGGCATGTATTTCGGACAAACTCTACGAGCGTCACTATGAGAGTCTGAAAAACAGATACGGCATTGCACGCTTCGGTGCTGCGTATGCTTATATCTTCCTTTACACATTCTCTTCAGGTGTTTCTCACTCGGCACAGTATGCAATGGCTGCAATGCTGAAGGCTGCTTGCGATGGAGAATATAACTTTGTGGCTGATGTGAAGGAGTATGCCGACCGCACTGCAAAAATCAAGGATATTCTTTCACGCACAGGTTTCCACATTGTATACGACAAGGACAATGACGAAGCTGTGAGCGATGGCTTCTTCTTCACTATCGGATACAAGGATATGGATGGAGCCGAGCTGCTTCAGGAACTCCTTTACTATGGTGTCAGCGGTATTGACCTTTCTACAACAGGAAGCACACGTAAGGGTATACGTGCCTGCTCGTCTAACATCAAGCCCCATCACTATGCAATGCTTGAGGAGCGCCTGAAACTGTTCAACGAGAATCATTGATAATCTTTTCAAAGGATTTTACACAAACCAAGTATATTAATAAATATATGTCATTCAAACAGAAACGTTATTTTCTTCCGGAAAATGAGCTGCCTACACAGTGGTACAACATTCAGGCTGATATGGTGAACAAGCCCGGCACGATGCTCGATCCGGTGACTCGCCAGCCGGTGACTGTGGAGTCGCTTTCGCGTCTGCTCTCTGTGGAGGCGAGTCGTCAGGAACTTAATATGACTGACAGATGGATTGATATCCCCGAACCTGTTCAGGAGATGTACAGATATTACCGCTCGACACCGCTTGTGCGTGCATACGGTCTTGAGAAGGCTCTTGGCACTCCTGCACATATCTATTTCAAGAACGAGAGCGTTAGCCCTGTCGGTTCGCACAAACTGAACTCAGCCATCCCTCAGGCATATTACTGCAAGATGGAGGGTGTGACAAATGTGACAACCGAAACAGGTGCAGGTCAGTGGGGTACAGCCCTTGCTTATGCCTCTAAGGTGTTCGGACTTGAAAGCGCAGTGTATCAGGTGAAGGTAAGCTACGAGCAGAAGCCCTATCGCCGCAGTGTGATGCAGGTGTTCGGTTCACAGGTGACTCCATCGCCTTCGATGTCTACTCGTGCCGGAAAAGATATTCTTACACAGTTCCCAAACCATCAGGGATCGCTGGGAACAGCTATTTCCGAGGCTGTGGAGCTTGCGCTGACTACTCCCAACTGTAAGTATACTCTGGGCTCTGTGATGAGCCACGTCAGCTTGCATCAGACTATCATCGGTCTTGAGGCTGAGAAGCAGATGGAGATGGCTGGCGAATATCCCGATATTGTCATCGGTTGCTTCGGTGGCGGTTCGAACTTCTCGGGAATCTCATTCCCTTTCATGCGTCACAACATACTCAGTGGCAAGAAGACCCGCTTCATTGCGGCAGAGCCCCAGTCGTGTCCTAAACTGACACGTGGTAAGTTCTGCTACGACTTTGGCGATGAGACCGGTTATACTCCTTTGATGCCTATGTTCTCATTGGGACACAATTTCAAACCTGCAAACATTCACGCCGGCGGTCTGCGCTATCATGGAGCCGGTGTCATTGTATCGCAGTTGCTGAAGGATGGTCTTATGGAGGCTGCTGACGTTGCACAGATTGAGACCTTCCGCGCAGGTATTGAATTTGCAAAGGCCGAGGGTATTGTTCCTGCTCCTGAATCGTGTCACGCGATAGCTGTTGCCATTGCCGAGGCTAATCGTTGCAAAGAGACCGGTGAAGAGAAGGTTATCCTCTTCAACCTTACCGGACACGGACTGATGGACATGGCTGCTTATGACAAATATCTGTCGGGTGACCTTAATAATTTCACCATTAGCGACGAGGATATTGAAAAGAACGTTTCAGGTCTTGAATAATATCAGGTATTGAATTCTATATATGGGGATTGCTTGACTCAATGGGTGGAGCAGTCCCTATTTGTCAAACTGTAAAATAGTCGGATATGAGGATTAAGTTGTTTTTCTATTTTATAATGTTGCTGTGTGGCACTGTGACTTTTGCAGCAGATTTTTCGCTTGTGCCTCTGCCTTCTTCGGTTCAGACGGCTGAAGGTGAATTTGTTTTTGGCAAGAAATTGAATGTTGCCGTGGCTGATTATCCCGGAGACAGCTTGAAGGCTGTTGTTGACAGATTTGCCGAAGGATTTTCAAAGTCGACAGGGGTGGTGTTGAAAAAGAGTAAAAGAAAGGCAGCTCATCTGATTGTCGGTGTGAACAACAAACTGCCTTTGGAGGGATACAGCCTGAAGATTGACAGGAAGAGTATTGCAGTGGAGGTCTCATCTCCTGCCGGACTTTTCTATGCCCTGCAGACGCTGAAGCAGTTGATGCCTCGTAATGTGATGGCTGGGGTAGCTGATACATCGCACGAGCGATGGAGCTTGCCGGCTGTAACCATTGAGGATGCTCCACGTTTCGGATGGCGCGGCTTTATGCTTGACGAAGGTCGTCACTTTTATGGTAAAGAGGAGGTAAAGAAGATTATCGACCTGATGGCTTCGTACAAATTGAACCGTTTCCATTGGCACCTGACTGAAGACCAGGGCTGGCGCATAGAGATTAAAAAGTATCCTCGCCTGACTGAGGTTGGTGCATGGCGCAACAGCAAGGTGCTTGGATGGGGTGACACTAAGCCCGATGGCATACGTTATGGTGGTTTTTATACACGAGAGGATATTAAGGAGGTTGTGGAGTATGCCCGCGAGCGTTTCGTGGAGATTATTCCCGAGGTCGATATTCCCGGCCATTCACAGGCTGCTGTGGCTTCATATCCCGGTATTTTGGCCTGTGACCTTGACAAGTGGCACGAAGTGTGGCTGTGGCAGGGTGTTTCGGCAGATGTGATAAATGTTGCTGACCCTAATGCTGTTCGTTTTGCAAAAGATGTAATAGATGAACTTATAGAGATGTTCCCGTTCTGCTATATTCATCTTGGTGGCGACGAGTGTCCTACTGCCAAGTGGGAGCGCAACAGTCAGTGTCGTGAACTTTTGGGAGAGATTGGCTCAAAGAATTTCCGCGACCTGCAGATTCATTTCTATAAGCAGCTGAAAGAGCATATTGCTTCAAAGCCCAAAGAGCAGCAGCGTAAACTTATATTTTGGAATGAGGTATTGCATGGTAACACAAAGCCTCTGGGTAATGACATAGCTATAATGGCATGGATTGGTGCCGACCGTGCAGCACAGGATGCCGCAACGCGAGGAATGAATACTATTCTTTCGCCTCAGATACCATATTATATAAATAGACGTCAGTCACCATTGCCCACAGAACCACGTTCGCAAGGATATGGAACAGAAACAGTGGAAGCTGTCTACAACTATGTTCCCATGAAGGGGGTAGAGAAGGGATTGCAGGAGCGTTATCTTGGCGTTCAGGCAAACTTCTGGACTGAGTGGGTGGAGGATGCCTCTACTGTGCAGTATTTGATGTTTCCCCGTTTGGCAGCTGTTGCCGAGGCCGGATGGACTCTGCAAGAGAAACGTGACTACAATGGTTTTGTACAGCGTATTCAGGCAGATACTCTTTATTATAATTTGAAGGGTGTCAACTACGGCAAACACATTTTTAAATAGTCGTTTAAATAACTGTTCTTTAAGGAATACTTTAAGCGCCATAATGCTCTGGAGCATTATGGCGCTTAAAATTTGTATCTGTTTACAGAGTCTTTTTCGGGTCGTAGTCGTAGATGATAGCCTTGTTGGCCTCAAGTGACTTTTTTACATCAATAAGCCTTTGGTTGCTGCTGCCTCTGAAGTACAAGGATTCATCTTTCAGCTCTTGTACAAATCTGCCATCTACAAGTATATCCACGCATTGAAGCAATTCCTTTCTTTCAGGGACTTTAATAACCTCTTCGAAGGTGTATCCTGTGTAGCACCAGATGTTTTTGTTGCTGTTGGTTTTTATGGCTTTTGCCAACTTGCTGAACCCTTCAGCTTGCAGCATCGGGTCGCCTCCGCTGAATGTTACGTCGGCGAATGGGTCGTCGAGAATGATTTTGAGTATCTCTTCGGTGGGTGTGGGCTTTCCCCCCTGAATATCCCACGACTCGGGATTGTGGCAGCCAGGGCATCGGTTTTCACATCCTGCGCAATATATGGCAGTGCGAAACCCCGGACCGTCGGCTGCCGTCTCCTGAATAATATCCAATACTCTAATCATGCTCGTGCAGGGCTTAGTTGTGTGTTACGCGGTCGTTAAGCTCAGCCAGTTTTGCGCTGTTCCAACGGTCTGTGGTACCTACAAGGTATCCGGTGATGCGTTGGAGTTTGTCGATGCGTGTGCCGTTGCATTTCGGGCAGTTTTGCATTTCGGGCTCTGCATTTTCGTATCCGCAATCCATGCAACGGTTTCTGTTGTGGTTCACAGAACCATAGCCGATGTTGTAGGCATCCATCATGTCTACTACTCGCATGATGGCTTCGGGGTTGTGTGTCGCGTCGCTGTCCATCTCTACATAGAATATGTGTCCTCCGCGAGTGAGGTCGTGATAGGGTGCTTCAACCTCAGCTTTGTGACGGGCTGTACATTTGTAGTATACCGGAACGTGGTTAGAGTTTGTGTAGTAGTCGCGGTCGGTTATTCCCGGCAATGTTCCGAATTTCTTGCGGTCGTTGCGGGTGAACTTTCCTGACAGACCCTCTGCTGGTGTTGCAAGCACACTATAGTTGTGCTGATATTGATCAGAGAAACTGTTTGCCCTGTCGCGCATGTATGTTACTATTCTGATACCAAGTTCCTGTGCCTCTTCCGACTCGCCGTGGTGTTTGCCTATGAGTGCCACAAGACATTCTGCAAGACCAATGAATCCAATACCCAGTGTTCCCTGATTTATGACAGGTGCGATGGTGTCGTTTGGTTTCAGTTTGTCGCTGCCTATCCACAAAGCTGACATCAGCAATGGGAATTGTTTTGCATATGCTGTCTTTTGGAATTCCATGCGCTCGTGCAGTTGGCGCGCGGTTATCTCGAGCATATTGTCAAGCTTTGCAAAGAATGATGCTATGCGTTGTTCTTTGTTTTCGATATCCATGCACTCGATGGCGAGTCCCACTATGTTGATGGTTGAGAATGAGAGGTTACCGCGGCCGATAGATGTTTTAGGACCGAAACGGTTTTCAAATACTCGTGTGCGGCATCCCATGGTAGCTACTTCGTGAATGTAGCGTTTGGGGTCTTCCTCTTTCCACTCTTCGTTCTGGTTGAAGGTGGCATCGAGGTTCAGGAAGTTGGGGAAGAAGCGGCGTGCTGTTACTTTACATGCCAGTTGATAGAGGTCGTAGTTCCTGTCTTCGGGCAGGTAGCTTACGCCACGTTTCTTTTTCCATATCTGTATGGGGAAGATGGCTGTTTCGCCGCCACCGACTCCGCGGTAAGTGCTGTTAAGCAACTCGCGTATGATGCAGCGTCCTTCAGCCGATGTATCAGTTCCGTAGTTGATAGAGCTGAATACTACCTGGTTACCGCCACGTGAGTGGATGGTGTTCATGTTGTGAATGAAGGCTTCCATCGCCTGGTGTACGCGAATGACTGTTTTGTTTATTGCGTGTTGCATAGCGCGTTCTTCGCCTTGCAGACCGTCGAGAGGGCGTTGCTGGTAGTCTTCGTGCTGCTTGTCGTAGAGGTGTGAGTAGTCGGCATCAAAAAGTTTTTCAAGCGACTTGAGTTCCTCGATGTAGCTGCTGCGAACGTAGGGTGCCAGATAAAAATCGAATGCTGGGATAGCCTGTCCTCCGTGCATTTCGTTCTGTGCTGTCTCCATGGAGATACAGCCGAGTATGCTGGCAGTCTCAATGCGTTTGGCAGGGCGTGACTCGCCATGTCCGGCAGAGAAACCGTGGGTGAGTATTCTGTCGAGGGGGTGCTGTACGCATGTAAGACTCTTGGTGGGGTAGTAGTCTTTGTCGTGTATATGAAGGTAGTTATCGCGTACGGCGTTCATTGTAGCTTCGTCGAGCAAGTAGTCATCGACAAAGGGTTTTGTTGTCTCGCTCGAGAATTTCATCATCATTCCTGCAGGAGTGTCTGCATTCATGTTGGCATTCTCGCGGGTGACATCATTGGATTTTATGTTTATGATCTCCAGGAATATGTCACGTGTCTTTGCTTTGCGGGCTATGCGGCGCTGGTTACGGTAGGCGATATATTTCTGTGCAACGTCCTTACGACTACTTTTCATCAGTTCGAATTCTACCATATCCTGTATGGCCTCCACTGTCATTTGCTCGTTTCCCTTGAAGGCTATGCGGTCGGTTATTTGGTGTATGAGCTGCATGTCCTCGCCGCTGTCAGTGTGGAGCATTGCCTTACGGATGGCTGTCGCTATTTTCTCTTCGTTGAAGCCTACGATGCGTCCGTCACGTTTGATAACTGTTTGTATCATAATATGTTTCTGTATATTTTTTTATAGTGTCTTTTTCTTGTTTTTAATCGAATAGGTTGTCTCGTTGTATGTATGCAATTATATCACCGCGGCGCACTTGTTGTCCCTGTGTCGCGCATATCTCCACAACTCGTCCGCCGAGTCCGGTGGATATTGGCTGGAGTTCGCCCCAGGGAGTAATAATTGTGCAGAACTGCTCGTCTGCATCAAAATGTTTGCCTATTGCAGGTGGTACGGATGCACCGTCGTAGGATACCTCCCACAGGAGCTGACCCTTTTCCGGAGCTGCTATCGGCTCGGCTTTTGCATGTTTAATGGCTTTTATCTCTTCCAGACTGATGCCCTTCTTTGCCATTTCTCCATCTTTGGCTTTTTCAATGTCCGCGAGGAAACGCTCTTTGGCAACTCCGCTCTTGTAGTCGCGGTATTGACGGTCGTGCATTGCAAATTCAAACAACTCTTCATCGTCTTCTCCGCGTTCCCAACCTAACTCTTCCATCTCCTTAATATATTTGTCGAGTGCATCGGGGTAGAAACTCTGAGGGTCGGCAGTGGTGAATTCGTATCCTTTCTCTTTGGCAAGTTCTACTATTTCAGGAGCTACCTCACCGGGGAGCTTGCCGCTCTTGCCTAATATCATTCCCCACATGCTTTCATCCATGCGGCTGAAACGCGGTTCGTCCTGTGCGCTGCTTAGCAGGTTCATCAGTGCAATGTTCTTAACATATTGGCTAAAAGGAGTAACCAATGGCGGATAGCCCACTCGTGGCCATACGTATGCAACTTCGTTGAAAAGTTCAACCATCAGGTCGTCAAGACTGTTGTATGTGGGCTTGCCTTTGCTCTGAAGTATTCCGTTTATTCCTTTATAAACGCCTGCTAGGTCGGACATCATTGAACCCATCATTCCTCCGGGAAGTCCGCTTGTGAGCAACAGCGAACTCATCAGTTTGTTGCTGTTGTCCATAAAATATCCTAACCACTCGTCAATAAACTCTTGAGTCAGGCTTCGTGCCTTCATGTAAGCATTCATGTTTATTTCTGCCACTTTGAAACCTGCGTCTTTGAGCATAGCCTGCACACTGATGATATCCGGATGCACTTTGCCCCAAGAGAGTGGTTCTATTGCAGTATCAATAATATCGCATCCATTTTCGCATACTTCCAGAATTGAGGCCATTGAAAGACCGGGTCCACTGTGACCGTGGTATTGTATTATGGTGTCGGGATGTTTCTCCTTTATGCTTTTAACCAATTTTCCAAGGAACGATGGACGTCCTATTCCTGCCATGTCCTTGAGACATATTTCTGCTGCACCCTCAGCTATCAGAATGTCAGCAATGTTGCTGTAATATTCAACAGTGTGTATGGGAGAGGATGTTATGCAGAGTGTAGCCTGAGGAATCATTCCTGCTTCAAGGGCATATTTAATAGAAGGAATAATGTTTCGTACATCATTCAGTCCGCAGAATATTCGTGTAATGTCTGTGCCTTGAGCTTTCTTTACTTTGTACATCAGGCGACGAACATCTGCCGGAACGGGAAACATGCGCAAAGCGTTCAAGGCTCTGTCGAGCATGTGTGTTTGTATTCCGGCTTCGTTGAAACATTTCGTAAACGAGCGCACCGCCTTGTTAGGGTTCTCTCCTGCCATCAGGTTTACCTGCTCAAAAGCTCCTCCATTTGTCTCAACTCGTGCAAAGCAACCCATGTCAACAATTACGGGAGCAATTTTCTCTAATTGTTCTGCCAAAGGTTGGAATTTTCCGGATGATTGAAACATATCACGGTAAACCAAACTGAATTTAATCTCCTTCTTCATAATCTGATTTTTGGCTGATACTGTCATAGACAGCTGTTAAAATTGATGTTTCGAACAGTTCTTTCATGTTGGATCACATTCTACGCTCAAATTGCCTTATGGGTAACAGAGGGTATATATGTGACCTTTTGGGCCATTCTGTTGCAAATATAATATTATTTTTTCTGAATGAAATTTTGGAGCAGTTTTTATTTGGTGCTTCCGATATATTTCTCTTGGTTATTCGAGTATCTTAATGAATAATTTTATCTAGAATTCAGATCTCTTTTCTTTCCTTTCAGCTATTTCCCATAGCCCTATTTTCCCTCCGTTTTACCAAATATTTCGGTGAAATGGTCGTTTTTGGTTCTCTTTTTCGTCGAATTTCACCCCTGAATACAGAATTTCGCCCCTAAATAAGCTATTTTGCCCAAAAAAGCAGCTGTGTATCGCAAAAATATTGCAATATAGAATTGAATTCGGAAATTTGCGCCGTGATTCAATAAAAAGACTGAAAAAGATGAAACATTTTTTGACTTACATTGACGAGGCTATCAAGAACTACTGGAATGAACCGGCTTTGACCAATTATGGAGCCAACACTCTTACATACGGTGATGTTGCTGCCGGTATTGAAATATATCATTTGGTATTTGAAAAATGTGGAATCGCAAAAGGTGACAAGATTGCATTGTGTGCAAAAAACTCAGCAGAGTGGTGTGTCGCCTATTTGGCAGTTTTGACGTATGATGCGGTAGCTGTTCCATTGTTGCCCGATTTTCTTCCTGCAAATGTGGTTGATTTGACAAGAATTTCGGATAGCCGCATGATGATTGTTGACAATGCTATAATGTCTTCCTTTATAAAAAGTGGTGTTGCCGGTGATTTTGCATCGTTGCCCGGATTCTGTGCAATTCTTAATTTGAATAGCATGAAGTTGATGGACGAAAGCAATAATATGCCTGCCAACTTGATGGATGTTGTTGAGAAAACCTATGAAACCCGCTTCCCCGGTGGTGTTACTCCCAAAAGAGTAAGTTATTCGAGAACACGACTCGATGCGCTTTCTGTCATCAGTTTCACATCAGGAACAAGCAGTTCGCCTAAGGGTGTGATGATTCCTGCTCGCGCGGTTTCTGCCAATTTGGAATTTGCACATAAAGAGATGAAAGCCGATGTGGGATGGACAATTTTGTCAATATTGCCCCTTGCACATATGTTTGGAATGGCTTTCGACTTTATATTCCCATTCACCAAGGGTTGCCATATATATATATTTAATGTAAAGCCAACCCCGGCTCGACTCATAGCAGCATTGGCAGAGGTAAAGCCCTTCATGTTCCTGACTGTACCTCTTGTGGTTGAGAAAATCTTCCGTTCTAAAGTAATGCCCAAGCTTGAAAAACCTTTGATGCGAGTGTTGATGGCTATTCCCGGTGTTCGCGGTATGATATTGAAGAAAGTATGTAACACTTTGGTGGATGTATTTGGTGGCAATGTAGGAATAGGCGGACTTATCCTTGGTGGAGCAGCTATTAATAAAGAGGTAGAGCAGTTGATGAATGAGATGAAGTTCCCTTACCTTGTCGGATATGGAATGACAGAGTGTGCTCCGTTGATAGGCTACAGAAATTGGCGTAAATTCAAGATTCACTCATGTGGTGCAGTTGCTCATCCTTCGGTTGAGGTACGTATCGATTCTGAAAATCCAGCTGAAGTCCCTGGCGAAATACAGGTTAAGGGTGATGCAGTGATGGTAGGATACTATAAGAACGAAAAGGCTACCGACGCTGTATTTACAGAAGATGGATGGTTGAAGACCGGTGATATGGGTACTATGGATTCTGACGAAAATATGTATATCCGTGGCAGATGCAAGAATATGATTCTGACAGCAAACGGACAGAATATTTACCCCGAAGAGATAGAGGATCTTGTCAATCAGTTGCCAATGGTTACCGAGTCGCTGATTGTAGGACGAAAAAATACGCTTGTTGCACTTGTGGTTCCAAATATGGAAGCTGCTCAGCAGGCAGGAATGAATGAAGAAGATTTGAAAAAGACAATAGAGAGTGATGTATTTGATTTAAACAAGAAGTTACCCTCATATAGTCAGATAACATTATGCGAGATTCGCAATGCGCCCTTTGAAAAAACACCCAAATTAAGTATCAAGCGATTTATGTATAAATAACGCTATATTTGTTAACGAAACAAAAATACGGCGTTTATATATACTTGAATTGATAGTTTTTATACTTAAATTGAGTTAAACTTTGCACAAAAGATACAGAATGTGAAATGTAGTGCTGATATTTGCACAAAAATATCAACTTTGTGTAATTATGGAACACTATTTGAATCACATTAACACTGCTATCAAGAAGTATTGGGATATGCCCGCTTTCTGTAATTTCGGAGCGGAGACATTTACTTATGGTGAAGTTGCTACAGGCATCGAGAAGTATCACATTCTTTTTAAAGAGTGTGGCATAAAGAAAGATGATAAAATTGCTGTATGCGCAAGAAACTCCGCACAGTGGGGTGTTGCATTTATGGCAGTTGTAACTTATGATGCTGTAGTAGTTCCTCTTTTGCCCGACTTTCTTCCTAAGTCAGTAGTGGAACTTACATGTTTCGCAGATTGTAAAATGTTGATTGTAGACGACAGTATAAATCGTGCTCTTCAGCAGGATGATGTACTTAAAGGCTTTGAGCAGCAAAAAGACTTTCTTGGAGTCTTCAATCTGATGAATATGAAGCCCATAGTTTCATATAGTGATGTATTTGCAGATGCTTCGGCACAGCTCGATGCCAAGTTCAATGCAAAATATCCTAATGGAGTAAAAGCTGACGATGTCGATTACTCAAAGAGCAATGACGACATGGATCGTTTGGCATTGATCAGTTTCACCTCGGGAACCAGCAGCTCACCCAAGGGTGTGATGTTGCCCGTAAGAAGTCTCTCTTCGAATATGCGATTTGCACTTGCTGCAATTCCCGCTAACGTTGGTGGACATATACTCTCAATACTCCCATTGGCACACATGTTTGGTATGACATTCGATTTTCTCTATCCTATGACAATCGGAGGAAAAATTACAATGTTGACCCAGAAACCTACACCTGCGCGTCTTTTGGCTGCGCTGGCCGAGGTCAAGCCTTTCATGTTCCTTACAGTGCCTATGGTCATTGAAAAGGTGTTTAAGGCTAAGGTTATTCCTACCTTGCGCAAACCTTTGATGCGTGTGGCATTGGCAATCCCCGGACTCAACAAGATAATACTGAAGGCCGTACGAGATAAACTTTATAATACCTTCGGTGGAAACCTTATACATGGAGTCATTATTGGTGGTGCCGCTCTTAATAAAGAGGTAGAGGGATGGATGAAAAAGATGAAATTCCCCTATTGCGTCGGTTACGGAATGACTGAGTGTGGTCCTATTATTTCATACTGCGATTGGAAACACTTTGAGCGTTCATCATGCGGTAGACTTGTACGTCCCCTCGAACTGAGAATTGATTCTACAAATGCTGAAAAGGTTCTCGGCGAGATACAGGTAAAAGGTGATAACGTGATGGTTGGCTACTACAAGAATGAAGAGGCTACGCGTGCTGCATTTACAAAAGATGGTTGGTTGCGTACCGGAGATATGGGTACTTTCGATAAGAAGGATAATGTCTTTATCAAAGGTCGTTGCAAGAATATGCTTCTTTCTGCCAGCGGACAGAATATCTACCCCGAGGAGATTGAGGATAAATTGAATAACCTTCCCTATGTACTCGAGTCGTTGGCTGTTCAGCGCAAGAATGCCATCATCGGACTTATCGTACCTAATTGGGATGCAGCAAAATCTGATGGTCTTTCTGAAGAAAACCTTTTAGCCCTTCTTCGCGAAGAGGTTAAGAAGATTAATGTCGAATTGCCTGCATACAGCAGAGTCAACGATATAGAACTCAGAAGAGATGCCTTCGAAAAAACACCTAAGCAGAGTATCAAACGATTTATGTATCAGTAGTTTGTAAACAGAACTGCTGATCGGAAAAGATAAGCATTGGTTAGTTGTGTCAGCTGACAATGCGACGTTTACAATCGCTACCCGGTAGCGGGTGGCGATTGTTTTGTACCTAAATATACACTAGAAAAATTATGAAACACTATTTGAATCATTTTGCCAGTTCGGTAAAAAAGTATTGGGAACAGCCCATGTTCACCAATTTTGGAGCTAACACTCTTACATACGGAGACGTTGCCAAAAGCATTGAAAAATATCATATATTATTCAAGGAATCCGGTATTGCCAAGGGTGACAAGATTGCTCTCTGTGCAAGAAACTCGGCAGAGTGGGGAGCTGCATTCATGGCTATCGTTACCTATGATGCAGTGATTATTCCCTTGCTTCCCGACTTCCTTCCCAAGTCAGTTGTTGAGCTCACATGTTTTGCTGACTCCAAAATGTTGATTGCCGATGCAACTTGTTACAACGGCTTCAAAGATGACAAGGAGGCTATGGAGATGATGAGCAACAAAAACGACTTTGTCGGAATAATCGACGTGAAGGATATGAAGTTGTTTGCATCATTCTCTGACCAGTTTACAAAAGTGGTAGAGGGTTGGGACGCTAAGTTTGCTGCTAAATATCCCTCTGGCGTAACTGCCGAAATGGTAGATTATTCAAAGGATGAAAAAAACCTTGACAATCTGGCACTTATCAGCTTTACCTCAGGTACTACAAGCTCTCCCAAGGGCGTGATGTTGTCTGCAAGAAGCCTCTCTGTGAACCTCGACTTTGCTTTGCGCGAGATTCCTTTGAAGCCCGCAGGACATATCCTTTCTGTTCTTCCTCTTGCACACATGTTTGGACTTACATTCGACTTCCTCTTCCCCATGGCAGGCGGTTGTCACATTACTATCCTTGGTGCCAAACCCACACCTGCAAAAATGTTGCTGGGTTTTGCTGAGGTTAAGCCTTTCATGTTCCTGACAGTACCTATGGTACTTGAGAAAATATTCCGTTCAAAGGTTATACCTACATTGCGTAAACCTGCAATGCGCATAATGCTCGCTATCCCCGGTATCAAGCAGCTTCTTCTCTCTAAAATCAGAACAAAGCTCCTTACCACTTTTGGCGGTGAATTGACACAGGGATTCCTCATCGGTGGTGCTGCGCTTAATAAAGAGGTTGAGGATGCTATGCGTCTGATTGGTATTCCCTATTCAGTTGGTTACGGAATGACAGAGTGCGGTCCCCTTATCTCTTATTGTGATAAGAAAATTTTTGCAGCCGGTTCATGTGGCCGTCCTGCATATCCCATCGAGGTTAGAATTGATTCTCCCCGCCCCGCGAAGGTGCTTGGCGAGATTCAGGTTAAGGGTCCCTTCGTTATGAATGGATATTATAAAAATGAAGAGGCTACTTCTGCTGTCTTCACAAGCGACGGATGGCTTAAGACCGGCGACATGGGTGTGATGGATGCTAAAGGCAACATCTTCATCAAGGGTCGTTGCAAGAATATGCTTCTTTCTGCAAGCGGTCAGAATGTTTACCCCGAGGAGATTGAGGATAAACTGAACTCTATCCCCTTTGTGGTTGAGTCGCTTGCAGTACAGCGCAAGAACTCTATTATAGCTCTTCTGGTTGTGGATTGGGCAGCTGCAAAGAGTGCAGGTCTTACAGAAGATGCTGTTAAGGCACAGTTGCGTGAGAATGTTATGAAGGTTAACGAACTGCTTCCTGCATACAGCCGCGTAAACGATTGCGAGTTCCGCATCGATCCTTTCGAGAAGACTCCCAAGCAGAGTATCAAACGTTTTATGTATCAGTAAAATATGACTGACGTGCTGTTCTGCATTGTAATAAAAAGCATCTGTTTTGCAGAGTGAATACAGAACAGTTTATACGATAATTGTATTTGAATTAAGAATTTGTAAAAATAGTTTCCTCACAGTTCTGAGGAAACTATTTTTTATTTATATGCGGTAGATGAAAAAAAATGTGTAGCTTTGTATGTTAAAGCAATAAAAAAGATATATAGTATGGCTAAATTTAAACGTATTCTTTTGAAATTGAGTGGTGAGAGCCTCATGGGTGAGCAACGTTACGGCATTGATGTAAAGCGTTTGCAGGAGTATGCCGAGCAGATTAAGGAGGTTGCTGCCATGGGTGTCGAAATAGGTATAGTGATTGGTGGCGGAAATATCTTCCGTGGTCTCAGCGGTGCAGGCAAGGGTTTCGACCGTGTAAAAGGCGACCAAATGGGAATGATGGCTACCGTTATCAACAGCCTTGCACTTAGTTCGGCACTCGAGGCTATCGGTGTATCTACAATGGTTCTCACAGCTATCCGTATGGAGCCTGTGGGTGAATTCTATAACAAATGGAAGGCTATTTCGGCTATGAAAGAGGGTAAGGTTGTGATAATGGCAGCCGGTACCGGTAATCCTTACTTCACAACCGACACCGGTTCGTCGTTGCGCGGCATAGAGATTGAAGCCGATGTAATGCTCAAGGGTACACGTGTGGATGGTATCTACACTGCTGACCCCGAAAAAGACCCCACAGCGGTGAAATTCAACGACATCAGTTATGACGAGGTTATCAGTCGCGGACTTAAAGTGATGGACTTGACAGCAACAACCATGTGTAAAGAGAATAATCTGCCTATCTATGTGTTCAACATGGATATCGTCGGAAACCTCAAGCGTGTAATGAACGGCGAGGATATTGGTACATTTGTCCATCCTTAGTATAAATTCTGATACATATATAAAGATTCAGTGAGGCTGCATAATGCAGCCTCACTGAATCTTTATATATACACGATGTATGCCGTATGATGTTAATTTATTTATAATTGGGTAAATGTGATGAAAAGTGTGTATCTTTGAAAAATTTATGAAAAACGACAAAATTATGCGCTTAAGATATATACTGCTGATATTCTCCTGGCTTTTTGTGGCATTTAGCACAATGGCTACTCCTGCCTTCCGTGGGCTGCGGACTATGCGTCAGTCCGATGGTACCGTGTTGACCTATTACCAGACAGGTGATGAATACTTCCATTATTATTGCACCTCAGATGGTAAACCACTGGTACGCGAGGCTAACGGCGATTTTTCCTACGCAATACTTGATAACCAAATGGGACTTGTCAGCAGTAATTGCCTTGCCCACGACAAGGGCATGCGTTCGTCCGGAGAGCAGTCGCTGTTGGCTGCAAACTCTTATGCCGGCATGGATCAGGCTTTGCATGCAATGGCAATGAAGCGTCGTTCGGCATCGACCAAAGGTGTGCAACCATCTTCAGAGTTTAGCGAATATGGCATTACCCAAGCTATCAAGCCTGTCGGGGAGATAAATGTTCCTATTGTGCTGGTGCAGTTCCAGGATGTGAAGTTCACATTCGACAAGAGTTTTATAGGACAAAATTACAACGGCAGCAACTTTACAGGTCTTAACGGTAAGGGGCTGGGCAGCGTGCGCGACTATTTTATCAAGCAATCCGACTCAATATTCCGCCCCAATTTTGTGGTACTCGATATTGTAACATTGTCGCAGAAGATGGAGTATTACGGTGCCAACGATTCAAAAGGAGATGATAAACATCCCGAGGAGATGATCATTGAGGCATGTAAGGCTCTCGACTCTTCTGTCGATTTTTCGATATTCGACAATAATGCCGATGGCGAAGTAGAATTCGTATATTGTGTTTATGCCGGATACAGCGAGTCTTACGGTGCTCCCGAAAATACCATCTGGCCTCACCAGTGGACTCTGTCTGCAACAAATAAGGTGATGACGGTAGATGGGGTGAAGATAAATACTTATGCCGCCAGTGGCGAACTTGCCTACAATGAAGCCACACAGGGTGATGGCCCTAAACTCGATGGAATCGGCTCGTGTTGTCATGAGTTCTCGCATTGTTTGGGATTACCAGATTTCTATGATACATCCGGTCGTTCCTACGCCAATTTCGGAATGGATTATTGGGATCTTATGGACTATGGATGCTATAATGCCGATGGTTATGTTCCCATCGGTTACAACGCCTATGAAAGGGATTTTATGGGGTGGCGCAAACTCGAAACATTGACCGAACGTGGCGATTACTCCATGAAGGCGCTTACGTCAGGCGGAAAAGGATACAAAATCGTAAACGATGCAAATAAAAACGAATATTATATATTGGAAAATCGTCAGGCCGAGGGTTTCGATACTCACATCTTCAATAGCGGAATGTTGATAATCCATGTAGATTATTCATCAAGTATCTGGGAAGAGAACGAAGTAAATTCCAATCTTGCACGACAGCGTTTCACAATAATTCCGGCTGATAACAAGCAATTGACATACTATCGTGCCAAAACCACAGAGGAGTATCACGAGAGTCTGCGTGGTGATGTGTGGCCAGGTACAACCGGCAACCATGAGCTTACAAATTCAAGCGCACCGGCTGCTAAGGTCTATTCGGGTGAATACATGAACAAATCAATCAGAAATATTGCCGAGAATAACGGTGAAGTTACATTCTCCTTTATGAAAGACCGTCTGGATGTTCCGCAGTTGTCAGCAACTTCAAATCTCACAACAAATGGTTTTACTCTTAATTGGAAAGGGGTAGAACATGCTTCAGGTTACGAGGTGGAACTTATTAAGGTAGAGAAAGTCGCAGAGAATGAAGGTGATGTGTTTACTCTTCTGACAGAGGATTTTCTCGGATGTTCTCTGTCGGGTACTGATGTAACTGATAATATCGACAATTACACTATCAGCCGTGGATGGACAGGATTTAACCTGTGGAGCGAAACCGGTGTTTTGCGATTGGGTACGAAAAATGAATATGGAGAGCTTGCAACACCTTATTTCCCGACTGCTGCCGATGGCTCTATAACCGTGAGTTTCAATGCCAAAAAATATGATAGCACCGATGGTCCGGTGAAGATTACTCTAAGTTCTGATTTTTATGACACGGGTGCATCAGACTATGATACATTCACTATCAGTGACAAGTGGGAAACATATTGGTATACATTCTCAAAAGAGGGTAGTAAGGCATCCTTGCTTTTTACCACCGAGGGTGGTGCCGAGAATGCTTCACGCGTACTTATCGATGAAATAAATGTTACTCAGGAGAGTACAGAAAGGGAGGCATCATGCGGCTTCTATGTAACAACCGAAACGTCATATACGTTTACAGCCCTGCAGCAAGGTAAGTATCGTTGCCACGTGAGGGCATTGGATAAGGCTGATGCGGGAATAACATCCGATTTTTCCGAAAAACTGGAAATCTCTGTTGGCGACAATACTGCAATAGTTGCACCGGAGTCTGAAACAGACTCTGATATCGAGGTATATTCACTTGCAGGTGTTTCTGTGTATAAAGGCTGCGAGACATCAATGCCTCAATTGAAGCCGGGACACTATGTTGTTCGCCGTCGTGGAGAGAGTCGGAAAATATATATCAAATGACAGCAGGTGCTTGAGCCTGTAGATTTTTACACTCCTCATTGTAGAATTTTCCCTGCCATGTGTCACGTTCACGCATGCGGCGTTTGATTTTGTCGACAAGCTCGTGGTTTTTCAATCCCCAGTCTGGTGCTATCAGCAGCTCTTTGGGCGACTGGGATGCAAAGCGCTCAACAACAATGTCGGGGCGCAGATTCTCCAGATAATCGACAGCAACTTCAATGTAGTCGTCAAGGGCAAAAAGATGAAAGTCATCGGGATGGCTCTCATACTCCTCGGCCATGCGTGTGCCGCGTATCAGCTGCAACTGGTGCAGTTTCAGCGTGGTTATGGGCAGTGTCGAAAGCAAACGCGCCTGACCGACGAACGCCGAGCGCTTCTCGCCGGGTAATCCCAGAATAAGATGCACACCCACAGGTAACCCTCTTCGGGCAGTACGCTGTATGGCATCCACTGCGGTGGCGAAGTCGTGTCCGCGGTTTATGCGTATAAGGGTGTCGTCGTTTGTACTCTCAACGCCATATTCCACCATTACGTACACTCTGCGGGCAAGCTGTTCAAGGTAGTCGAGCAGACTCTCGGGCATACAATCGGGACGTGTGCCAATGACCAATCCAACGCAGCCATCTACACTCAGCGCCTCTTCGTAGCGCTGCTGCAACACCTCCAACGAATCGTATGTGTTTGTGTATGCCTGAAAATATGCAAGATAACGCATCTGTGGGTATTTGTGAGAGAAGAAATTTATTCCCTCCTTCATCTGCTGCGTAACCGAACGGTTGCGGTGGCAATATGCCGGGTTAAAAGTACGGTTGTTGCAATATGTACATCCGCCTGTTCCCTTTGTGCCGTCGCGGTTTGGGCAGGTGAATCCGCCGTCAATGGATATTTTCTGCACCTTGAAATCGAACAACCGGCGCATGTGGCTTCCGTAGTCGTTAAAATAAAATCGCTCTTTGCTTTCCATAATCGGACAAATGTATATAAAATTAACAATACCCGCAATATATATCATTTTTTATCCGTAACTTCGCAGAATGAAATTCCGAATAATTATAAATACAATATAATGAAAAAGATTTTACTGACATTTTTATCTCTTGCGGCAATGATGACAGCAGGAGCTGCCGGTCGCGACATTCAACTCAAGGAGGTCGTAAGCGGTACATTCAGCGCAAGAGGATTCTCGGGTATACATCCGATGAACGACGGTGAGCATTTTGCAAAGATGAGTGCTGACCGTAAGATGGTGCTTGCCTATTCATTCAGGAATGGCGAGGTGACAGACACACTTTTCAATGTGAACACTGCACGTAACTGCGATTTTAAACGTATCGACAATTTCAGTTTCTCGCCTGACGAGGCACGAATTCTGATACAGACTCGCACAAAACCAATTTATCGTCGCTCTTTTACAGCAGAACACTATTTGTATTCGCGCAAGAACAACAAACTGCAACCTTTGTCAACCAACGGTCCTCAGCAGGAGCCTATCTTCTCGCCCGACGGAACAATGGTGGCTTTTGCACGCGAAAATAATATTTTCCTTGTGAAATTGCTCTTCAACAGCAGCGAGTCGCAGGTGACTACCGACGGAAAATATGGCGAGATTATCAATGGTATCCCCGACTGGGTTTACGAAGAGGAGTTTGCTACAAGCCGTTCTTTCGACTTCAGCGCCGACAGCAAGATGCTCGCCTACATACGTTACGACGAGAGCAAAGTGATGAACTACGACATGCCGATGTATATTCCCTCTGCGGGTGAGAGCAATCACGAATATGACGACTACAAACGCCCCTACAGCTACAAATATCCTGTGGCAGGTGCGCAGAATTCTGTTGTCAGTGTGCATACATTCGATATAAAGAATCAAGTGACACGCAAACTGAACCTCCCCATCGACAGCACATATTATATCCCCCGCATCGAGTTTACACAGAACCCCGATTTCCTTGCCGTAATCACTCTGAATCGCCATCAGAATCAGATGGACATTATTCAGGCAAATCCTCTGTCGGGAATCTGCAAACGTATTCTGCGCGAGGAGAGTCCCGAGTATATCAACGAAACAACCTACCAGGAACTTACATTCTTCAAGGATCACTTTGTGATGCAGAGCGAGCGCGACGGATACAACCATCTCTATCTTTACACCATCGGAGGTAACCTTGTAAAACAGTTGACCAAGGGTGAATATGATGTCAACGGATTCATCGGCTGGGACGAAAAGAAAAATCTTTTCTACTATTCGAGCAACGAGGGCAATCCCACACAGACAGCCGTTTACCGATTGGATGCAAAGAACAAGAAGACACGCATTACTCAGAAAGAGGGTACAAACAGCACTACTTTCAGCAAAGGGTTGAAATATTTTGTAAACAGTTATCAGAATCTAACAACTCCTCCTGTCGTAACACTCAACGACAACAATGGCAAGGAACTTGCTACAATTCTCGACAACAAAGAGCTGAAGGAGAAGCTCAAGGGCATAAATATGGGACAGAAAGAGATATTCACATTCACCAACAGCGATGGTGTGAAACTCTACGGATGGATGATTAAACCTGCCGATTTTGACCCTGCTAAAAAATATCCTGTGATTATGCACCAGTATAGCGGTCCCTACTCACAGAAGGTAAAAGACAGCTGGGCTATCGGTCAGTATGGTGGTGGACTCTTCGAGAGCTACATGGCAAGCAATGGCTTCATCATGGTGTGTGTCGATGGTCGCGGAACAGCCGGACGCGGAACCAAATTCGGTAAATGTACCTATATGTCGCTTGGCGTATATGAATCGAAAGACCAGGTAGAGGCTGCAAAGTATCTTGGTTCTTTGCCCTACGTAGATAAGAATAACATTGCAATTTGGGGCTGGAGCTTCGGAGGATACAACACTCTTATGGCTATGAGCGAGGGTACTCCTGTCTTTAAGGCCGGCGTTGCCATTGCAGCACCCACAGACTGGCGTTTCTACGACACTGTATACACAGAGCGTTACATGCGTACTCCCAAAGAGAACAAAGAGGGTTACGACAAGGGCTCTGCCATACTGAATGTAGACAAACTGCATGGTAATCTGCTGCTCATTCATGGTACTGCCGATGACAATGTTCACTTCCGCAACATGGTTCGTTACATACATGCTCTGACACAGGCCGGAAAGCAGTTCCGCACAGCAATCTACCCCGACAGCAACCACAGCATATACTTTGGCTCTAATACTCGCAGTCAGATGTTTGAGATGATAACAAAGTTCTTCTTCGAGAATCTTAAGAATTAATTTCTGAAAAGAACTATTGCATACAAAAATAATCCGCAGACCTAAAAGTCTGCGGATTGTTTTTGTATATATGTCAATCAATGGATTGGCTGCCGTTAGACAAATGTTTTTCAGCTCTGTTTAGGGCTGTTTTCTCATGCTCTTGCGGTCGAAGAATGGGTTCTTGGCACTTGCACTTACCGGTATTGCTATGATGCAGGTGCACTGGGGCATCCAGCCAAGGGCGCGTGCTGCGTAGCCTGCCGAATACATCACACGAGTGTCGAGGCGCAGGTCGGCAGCTGTGGCACATGCCGAGCCTAATGCAATACCAACGTCTACCAGATTCATTGCGCAGGGAGTGCCTTCGCTTCTGCTGTCGCATGTAGCTGCTCCGCAGTAGGCGCAGTTGAGTGCCATGGGCTGTTCGCGTGTGCCTATCAGCAGAATGGCATCTGCCGAGAGTATGTTCAGTGCGTCGCGCATCATTCCTCCACGGCTTCTCTCTTCGCCCATCTGGTGAAGTTTGTCGCTGAGGGTCTTTATGTCCTCGTCTGTAACAAGAAGAATTTCCAATAAATCTTCGCCTTTGGCCTTAGGGGCAGTGCGTGCGGCTGTCATCATCTGTTTGGCAGCTTCGATGACATGTGCGCGGCGTATTTCTCTTTCGTTGTATATCATAGTCGTTGTTTTTAGAAATGTTTTTTTGGTTTCTGCAAAAGTATAATAAATTTGTGAAGTGTAGGGTTGTTTGCGTTATTATTTTGCTCTTTTGCGCAGTATTGAATTGCTTTTGTGCCGACCGGCTGCAGAAAGATTGTTTAAATACTTTTCTCTATTTTTCTATAATAAGAATGGTCTTATTGCTTACATTTTGTACCTTTGTAGCATGAAAGGGGAAACAAATATATTGGAAGTGTCGCATTTGACTGTATCGTATGGCGATCACACTGTCATCAACGATTTTTCGATGTGCTTGAAAAGTGGGGAGATGGTGGCTGTTACAGGTGCCTCGGGCAGTGGAAAAAGTTCGTTGCTGCGAGCTGTTCTCGGCTTTGTCCTGATGGATTCCGGTGAGATAAATGTAGCCGGTACTCCTGTCAGTGGCGGACATTACGAGGTGTTGCGTCAGCGCTCTTCTTATCTTCCCCAGGACTTGTCTTTTCCTTGTGAATTTGTAAGTGAGGTGCTGGAGATCCTATTTACCTTCAAATGTAACAAAAACAGGAGTGTGTCGCATGAGATGTGGAACGACTGCTTTCAGCGTCTGGGACTCGACAAAGGTATCGTGGAGAAGCGTGTGAATGAAATTTCGGGTGGGCAAAAGCAGCGCCTGTTGCTTGCCGTAACTGCTATGCTCGACAAGGATATCATATTCCTCGATGAGCCTACTTCGGCACTGGATTCCCATTCAGCCGGATTGGTTACTGATTTTTTAAAAGAATTGGCACGCAGAGGAAAGAGTATTCTTGCAGTTACGCATGATGCTAAATTTGCAGCGGTGTGTGATAGGGTAGTGGAGATACCCACTTTGTAAATTATATACCAAACAGATGGAAACGATTGATATATCTATAGGGAGTCTTCTATTAGGCCTGCTGCTTATGATAATTCCTGTATATTTCCTTTGGAAGTATCGTACGGGATTGGTTCAAAGTACCGTTTCCGGTCTTGTAAGAATGGTTGTGCAACTGTTTCTTGTAGGCTTGTACCTGAAATATCTGTTTATTTGGGATAATCCGTTACTTAATGCAGCATGGGTGGTGATAATGGTGTTTGTTGCCACTGAAACAGCTTTGACCCGAACAAAATTAAAACGTTCTGTAATGATGTGTCCGATAGTTGTCGGCTTTACTACGGGTGCGTTGCTTGTGGGTCTCTATTTCCTGGGTATTGTCCTTGAACTCGACAATGTCTTCAGCGTGCAGTATTTCATCCCTGTTTTTGGAATACTAATGGGCAATATGCTCAGTTCCAACGTCATTGCACTTAACACATTCTATTCGCATATAAAGCGCGAGAGTACATACTATTATTACATGTTGGGCAATGGCGCAACGGTCAGCGAGGCGGTGGCACCGTTTGTCAAACAGGCGTTGGTGCGTGCTTTCAGCCCGGCAATCGCAAATATGGCAGTGATGGGGCTTGTTGCGCTTCCCGGAACAATGATAGGTCAGATTCTGGGAGGAAGTACCCCCGACGTGGCAATTAAATATCAGATGATGATAATTGTTATAACAATCTCTGCCTCCATGCTTTCCATTGCTGTGACATTGGCTCTTGTAAAGCGTATGGCCTTTGATAGGGACGGGCGTATGAAAAATGTATCTCGATAGATGGTCTTAGGGCTTTGAAAATAGAAAAAAAAATAATACCTTTGCACAATAATTTTCAGAAACTTGGCGAAAGTTAAAGAAATAGCAGATGCCCTTGAGATGTTCGCGCCTCTGCCCTTGCAGGAAGGATATGACAATGCCGGATTGCAGGTCGGATTTACAGAGACGGAAGTTAAAAGGGCTTTATTGTGTTTGGATGTAACGGAGGAAGTCATCGACGAAGCCATCGCATCCGAATGCAACTTGATTGTATCCCATCATCCCCTTATCTTCCATTCTTTAAAAAAGATTACCGGCCGCAATTATGTTGAGCGCTGTCTGATGAAGGCTATACGCAACGACATCGCAATATATTCTGCACACACCAACCTGGACAATGCTCCCGGTGGAGTGAACTACAAAATGGCCGAAAAACTGGGGTTGAAAAACATCAGAATACTCGTACCCAAACAAGACCTTCTTATGAAACTGGCAGTATATGTTCCGGTGGAACATGCCGATGCAGTACGTTCGGCGCTGTTTGCTGCCGGATGTGGCACTATTGGCAATTACGACCAGTGCAGCTATAATCTTGCAGGTGAAGGTACCTTTCGCGCCGGTGAGGAGTGTAATCCTTTCTGTGGCTCGGTAGGTGAAATGCACCGCGAAAAGGAGATACGCATAGAGACTATACTCCCTTCGTACATCAAAAGCAGAGTCATAAAGGCATTGCTTGCAGTTCATCCCTACGAAGAACCTGCATACGACATATATCAGTTGAAGAACGAATGGCCGACGGTGGGAACAGGAATTATTGCCGACACTGACGAGCCTGTCGATGTGAAGGAGTTCCTGATGAAGGTGAAAAATACTTTCGGTGTCGAGCGGATGATGCACTCTGCATTGAACGGACAGAAAATAAGCCGTGTGGCTTTGTGTGGCGGTGCAGGAGCTTCGTTTGCAGGCAATGCACAGGCTGCAGGTGCAGATATATACATCACCGGCGAGGGACACTATCACGACATGTTCAACTATTCGGACAAGATGGTAGTTGCTGCAATAGGACACTATGAGAGCGAACAGTACACTACTGAAATATTCGCAGAGATATTGACGGAGCGATTCCCCGACCTCACCGTAATGACTACTACAAAAAGAACTAATCCAGTATATTACTTATAAATAAAAACATATAACAATGGCAAAGAAAGATCCATCGGAATACACCGTAGAAGAGAAACTGAAGTCTCTCTATCAGTTGCAGACCATCCTGTCAGAGACTGACAAGATTAAGATTCTTCGTGGCGAGCTTCCCCTCGAAGTGAAGGACCTCGAAGACGAAATTGTAGGTCTTGGTACACGTATCGAAAACATAGCAAACGACATCAAGGCTAACAAAGAGGCTGTTCTTGGTTATAAGACAGAAATTGAGCAGGCTAAACAGAGCATTGCAAAATATACCGAAGATCAGAACCACATTCACAATAGCCGTGAGTTCGACCTTCTGAACAAGGAGATTGAGTACAAAAACCTTGTAATCGAGCACGACGAGCAGAAAATACGTAAAGCTCAGGCTCTTGAGAAACAGAAGAACGAGGAGCTTGCAAAGGCTAAGGAGGCACTCGATGAGCGCAAGAAAGACCTTGACCTCAAAAAGACAGAACTCGACGAAATCATCACAGAGACAAAGCAGGAAGAGGAGAAACTCCGTGAGCAGGCACGTAACCTCGAACTTACAATCGAGCCCCGTCTTCTCGCTTCTTTCAAACGTATCCGCAAAAACTCACGCAACGGTCTTGGCATCGTTTATGTACAGCGTGATGCATGTACCGGTTGTTTCAGCAAGATTCCCCCTCAGCGTCAGATGGACATCAGAATGCGTAAAAAGATTATCGTATGCGAGAACTGTGGACGTATCATGATTGACCCCGAACTTGCAGGTATCAAGGAGGAGAAGCCGGTAGAGGCACCCACAACAAAACGTCGTGGTATCAGAAGAGCTACTCCCAAGAGCGAGTAATGGTTCTTTGAACATCATATAACCAAAAACAAGCGGCTGTGTCATGACACAGCCGCTTGTTTTTGCTATAATTGTTGTGTTTGTCTTTTCTCTGAAGATTATTTCTTGCTTTCCTCTTCGTCGCCACCAGTGAGAACAGGAAGGCAAATGTTGTATTTGACAGCAAGGGTTCGTACGACAAATACCGCAGCGCCACACATAATCTGAGTCATGTGTACCTCCATGCCCAGTCTGTCGCACATGCAATATACCAATGCACCGATGACGCAGGCCATTGCATATATCTCCTTTCGGAAGAAAAGCGGTTCCTCGTTTATGAAAATGTCACGCATGACACCACCTGCCGAACCGGTCAGTGTTGCCATTACCACCGCCACCCATATCGGATAATCGAGCGCCAGAGTCTTTTCAACACCTACAACGACAAACAATGCCAATCCGATGGTGTCGAATATGAAAAATGTGTTGTTCAAGTGTATGAGGTATTTTCCGAAAAGAATTACCCAAAACAGTGCAAGTCCCGAACATAAAAGATACATCGAGTTTGTCATCCAGAATGGAGTAACATCGAGTAAAAGGTCGCGGATGGTACCACCGCCGATGGCAGTCACCACGCCTACTACGTATGCACCGAACCAGTCGAAGCGCTTTGCAGATGCCAAACGGATACCGCTGATTGCAAAAGCGAAAGTTCCGACAAACTCCATTATCTCTACAAATGAAGGTATAGTCATTGTTTTAATCGTATTTGTGCTTGTAATTATTAAAATCGTCTGCAAAGGTAACTGAAATTCATTTTAAAATGACTACATTTGTCAAATACTTATTAATAAAACTCAAAATACTATGAAAAAGATAACAATTTTACTGCTTACTCTCTTTGTTTCGTTTATGTTTACTGCTTGCAACAGCAATTCTATGGTGTTTAGTGAAATGAAAGGTATTTGCAATGATATAGAAAAGAATTTCGATAAATATACCGTAGAGGAATTTGAAAAGCTGACTGAGCAATTCTCAGAACTTGAAAAGAAACTGGAGGCAAAAGAGCTGACAAGCGAAGAGAAAAAGGAACTTGCCAAAATAAAGGGTCGCTATTATGGAGTATTTACAAAAGGTGCCATTAAATCGACAAAGGAGGAAATCAAGAAGTTTACCGAGGGACTTGGCAGTGTTGTCGAAGGATTCATCGAGGGTGTAAAGTAACACATTGCAACTAATAACAGAAACAGAATACAAGCGATTGCTTGTATTCTGTTTCTGTTATTAATAAGGTACGCGCGTAGTACTATGTGCATAATTGACTATAGTTTCTGGGGTTAAAACTCTGAAATTTTGTTCAAAATGGTTGAAATAATACTCTGATTATTTCATTTTGTGCGTTAAAAGTGTTAAAACGATAGTTTTTTATGGATGGGTTGCACAATTCGTGTACCTTTGTGCAGTTTTTGAAAAAATAGTAATAACCAAACAAAACTACTATGAAGAAATTATTCACATCAATGCTTTTGGCAGCCTTTGCATTGACATCTTTTGCGGGTGGTCTGCTGACCGGTGATGGCGGATAAGTTATTGATCAGGTTGTCGGTCTGATGATTGTCGGCGCAAATGGTGTAGGACAGTACGTCCTGCGCCATGTCCAGCTCC
>CAJGDX010000019.1 GCA_904502185.1 uncultured Bacteroidaceae bacterium
CGTCACATCCTCGTCGGGGAACTCTTCACGTGCCACGGCAGATGCAGAATAGACCGATGCGCCATCCTCGTTCACCACAAAAATCTGTGGCGACAGCCCCAGGTTACGCACAAACTGTTCAGTTTCGCGTCCTGCCGTACCGTTACCAATGGCAAAAGCCTCGATACAGTAATCCTTCACCCATTTTTCGATAGCCTCGGCTGCCGACTCGCGGTCGTTGTGAGGAGGATGGGGATATATGACAGAGTGTGTCAGCAGATTGCCCTGCGAATCGAGAATAACCACCTTGCATCCTGTGCGGAATCCGGGGTCGATGGCAAGCACACGCTTCTGCCCCAGAGGAGCCGACAGCAACAACTGGCGAAGATTCTCGGCAAAGACAGCAATGGCCTCATCGTCGGCACGCATCTTTGCCGCATTTTTGGTTTCGTTAGCAATGGATGGTTCTATCAGACGTTTGTATCCGTCACTGATGGCCGAGTGCATATGCTGCATCGTCTGTGAGCCACGCTTCACAAAATGGCGGCAAAGCTGCTCTATTGCAGGTTCGGGTTCCACCGTCACCGCAAGGCGCAAATAGCCCTCTTCCTCGCCACGCATCATCGCCAGTAGTCTGTGCGACGACACTCGGTTAATCTGAGCCGAAGCTTCGTAGTAATCGGAATATTTTATTCCGTCAGCCTCTTTGCCTTTCACCACCTTTGAGGTTACAACACCGTAGCGCTGAAACGAACGGCGCACAGTGTTACGCGCATACTCATCCTCGGAGACACGTTCGGCTATAATGTCGCAAGCACCTGCTATTGCATCATCGACGCTCTCAACCTCATCGCTGAGATACTTCTCGGCAACACGCTCGACATCTGCTCTCTGCTGTGCAAAAATGATATCGGCAAGCGGCTCAAGACCACGCTCGCGTGCAATGGTGGCACGTGTACGGCGCTTGGGACGATAAGGCAGGTATATATCCTCAAGCTCCACTGAATCGTAGCAATCGACTATGCGTTTGTTAAGTTCCTCGGTAAGTTTGCCCTGCTCTTCGATGGTAGCGATTATTGTCTCCTTCCTTTTCTGAAGTTCTGTATATTTTTCGTTAAGCTCCTTGATGTTGCCAATGGCAACCTCGTCGAGCGAGCCGGTTGCCTCCTTTCTGTATCGGGCAATAAAAGGCACTGTCGCCCCATCCATCAACAACTCAATGGTATTCACCACCTGCTTCACATTCAGATGAAGCTCCTTTGCTATAATTTCAGCCAACATATTTCGTAACCAAATAAAAGTCAATAAGTATTTATTATCCGGAATATATTTATACCTCGCAGATTTTGAGAGTCACCTCGTAAAGAGACAATATATCCTCTTTTCTTAAGGTAAAATCGGGATAATTGGGCGAGGTACACAAGAGCAACTCCGGATTATCGGGATGACTGCAGCAACGCTTTATCATTCTCTCTTCGCGTGTGACAATCATATATATTTTTCGGCAGTCAAGAGCCTGCAAAGTATCAATTATTTTCACTCCCACAATATCGCCGGGATTTATTTCGGGCTGCATGGATGTTCCCTTGACTGGGAAAAGAAAGTCAGCCTTGGCATTGGGAATCGAAATATATCCTGTCGGAACCTCGGGAGCGCCATCTACGACATCGCGCACACCTGCACTCACCGACAAAGTGTCGTAGTAGGGCAAGGCAACCTCGTCGGGCGCATGAGTCTTGTACATGCTACCCTCGCCGCTAACTATCCAATCGATTGAGAGTTCGGGGAAATATCGTTGCAAAGCGCATATAAGTTCCATCGACACATTGCCATCCTCGTTGAGCTGTCTGTTCAAAGTACGCTGGGGCAACCCCAATAAACGGCTCGCCCTGTTTACACTCAAAGAATTTTCCGATAATAAATGCAATATACGTCTTTTTATACTATCCATCGACTCACGACCTGCTCAACAAATTCAGAATAAACAAATTACACCCACAGCAGGCAGCACTCACTATTTAGACAAATTACAAATAGCCACTTTTAGCTAACAAAGTTAACCAATTTCACGTTTTAGGAATTATATTTGCAAACGGAAAGTGATAATTCCACAAACCGCATAGTCAACTACCGCTGTATATTTGTACAAACATACGACAAAAAGAGATAACCACAAAGAAACATGAACAAAATTACACCAACAACAACTAGAGAGGAAAAGGAATCAATCAGAAAGGGTTCTATCGCCGAACGCTTAGTGGAGAAATGCCTCGAATGGCTGGAGTATCTGAAGTACAATTTCTTCAGAAGGGAAAAGGGATGGTGCAGTCATCTTACAGAGTATTACTGCATCCACAGAAACTACTACGAGCAGAGTTTTGTCAAGGATTTTCTTTTGGAAAGAGAGAATATTCTCGGGCGCAACAAACATCGTATGGCAATTAATATAATTCCCGACGACAGCGACCCGCGCATTGTGGGTAAGGTATTGCTCTACAACAGAGACAAGTACATACACGAGGCAACATTGAAGATTAGAATGCCTTTAAACGGCAACAACATCATCTTCTGGTCGTTCGACAACAAAGAGGAGAAGAGATAAAGAAAAAACAAGCGACAGTAACATCTATTTAACGTCAGGAAATGACGTTCGCCCCGAATGAGGCAAAACAATATAGTAAAACTCCTCAACCGGCAGACTGCCGGTTGAGGAGTTTTACTATAAAATACAATCAATCTTATCTGCTATTTCTTAGGAAGAGGTTTCGACCAGTCGCCGATGGGCGAAAGATTAACCTTACCCGGAGGAGTTGTAGCGTCGATGCGTGCAACGGGGAGAGTCATCTTCTCGCCATTGTAGATAATCTCGCCACAAGTCTCACGGTCGAGACTGGTATTCATTGCGCGGAAGAAGGGGAACAAATCCTCGCCCACTGCAATTGACATATCCTCTACTGTCTCCTCCCATGTAAGCACCTTGTCGGGAGTATCCATCCAACGTGTGTACTGGATGTTTCTCCAACGGGGATACCATGTTGTGCCATAGACATCGTCCATCTTCTGCCATATAATCCACGACTTGCCCCAATCCTTGCCATTACCGCAGCTATCGGCGTATGCAGCATCGTTTGTGTAGCGTTTGAGGTCGAGGTTAAGATATTCGGGAGTGAAATTCAGATGACAATCTCTGTTTGATCTTTCGAGCAATGTGCTGTCGTACATAGCCATGATTTTTCCCTGGAACCATCCTGCGTGAGCCTCGCCCTGATTATGGAAAGGCGACTCACCTGCCTTTTCTCCCTTTGCATTTGCAGGACCGCCGAGAGTGTGAGCAAGCTCATGAGCGTAGATACCAATCAGGCCCCAGATATCGGTACTGATGATACCATTCTCCTTGGGCTTGTAGGCATTAACAGCCCAGCCGCCACCGCCACCGGCTGCAAGCAACAGATACATAGGTTCGGGAGTGGGAGTAGAAGGATGCCATGCCATTATCTGGTCGGTAATACGTGGCATCTCTGTAACAACAGTCTGTTTGAGTTTCTCATCCATATTGGGAGTATAGTACACCACAAAGCCATCGAGGTTTGTCTCGAGTTCGGGATAGATGGCACCACCGCCGCCCCATCCGCTCTGTCCGGGACGATACTCTTCGCCAAATGACTCCTGATTCTCGCACAACCAGCCGAAAGAGTCGTCGATAACCGAGCGGCGCCATTCGTTGTTGGCATTCTTGCGTGCCTTCTCTTCGTCGCTCGCCTGCTCGTGAATATCCTCAAATTTAATCTCCTCGCAGTATCCGCTGATGATTACTCGACCATCCTTGTAGGTGCGACGCGCACGTATAGGCAAGCCGTTCTCGCCTTTGGCAACAACCTCCCAGTTCTCGTCAACCTCAATAGCGGCATAGTTGAAACCATTGATTTTATCATGCTTATCGGTATATTTTGCGCCGAAGACAGCCGCAAGGTCGTTCATGCTCCATCCTTCTACGCTGCTCTGAGGATTAGTAAGTATAAAGAGCGAACCGCCGTCAGCCACAAAATCCTCGAGTGCTTCACACTCGGCCTTTGTATATTTGGGAGCATTTCTGTCGAGCTGTTGTGTCAGCACCACATTATATTTGTAGTTTGACACCCAACCGAAGGGATATACATTATTTTCTTCATCGAATTGCAGACGCATGCGACTGACACCATTCTCGTCGAGAACCTTGTCCAGCGATGCCATAGAAGGGATTGCACGATAACCGTCTGCCCTCAACTGAGGCGGCATTCCCCACAGATAGGCAAATGTACACTGGTGAGAAACATCGACAAGAACATTCAAGCCATTGTCATTCTGAGGTTTAACAGGCTTGGGAGGAAACTGCAACGATGCATCCACAGGCAGTGTGACACCCTTGTGCCATGCATCGGTTATCTCCTCGTTGGTGAAGGTTCGGGGACTCTTGGCACATCCTGCAAAAAGCAACGCAGCTGCAAGCAGTGCCGGAATAGAAAACTTTTTCATAATTATTCAATCTTGCGGTAGCACATGCCACCATGTTATTAATTCAAACAGTCTACTGATGAGCATCTCTGAGCAAATCGTTCACAGTCTTTACGGGGTTGAAAGTACCGAGCGGAACCTCTACAAAGACAGTATTCCAGTCGCTCATTGCACCATTCCACAATCCGGGAAGCTCCATAGCCTTCAGTTCGCGTCCATTCTTCGATTTGTGAGAGATGAAGCCGGTAGAGGGGTCTACATAATCGGGCAAATTGAACTTCTCGCCCTTGTAGTTCCTGACAGAGCATACAAGGTCGACCGGATTGAAGTGTGTACCCTTCTCGAACATTTCGCGCGCCTTGGGATTGTTCATATCAATCTGTGAGCTTTCGAGAATCTGCAACGACACTGTGCCGTCACTGTTGTATGCAAGGAATGGACCACCTCCGGGTTCGCCCACATTCTTCACCATTCCGCACACACGCATAGGACGGTTAAGTTTCTTGCGCAGGTATAGCACAAGGTCACAATCCTCGAGATGCTTCATTTCGCTGCTGCGGCAATAGAGCTTCTGCTGCACGAATCGAATAATCTCCTCAATCTGCTCCTGAGTATATTTTCCCGAGTCGAGCAATTGCAGATACTCGAATGCCTTCTTCTGCAATGCCACAAGAACTCCGGCAATCACCTTTTTATATGTAACAGTATCCCCTTTCAGTCTGTCGGGGACTACATTATCGATGTTCTTTACAAAGATTATATCCGAATCGATATCGTTCAGATTTTCGATGAGCGCACCATGACCTCCGGGACGGAAAAGCAATGCACCACCCTCGCGGAAGGGTTTGTTGTCGGCATCGGCAGCAATAGTATCTGTGCATTGTTTCTGCTCGGAGAAAGTGATGTCGTACTCCACTCCAAACTTAGTTTCGTAGTAATCCTTGCGACGTGCCACAAGCTCGACAAACATATCCTTGTGGTTGGGCGAAACTGTGAAGTGCAGACGCACCTTCTCGCCCATGCGTGCATACAAAGCACCCTCCACAAAATGCTCCTCTACCGGAGTACGTTGCATGTCGTCGTAGCTATGGAATTTCAGCAATCCCTTTGGCAACGAGCCGTAGTTCATGCCTGTAAAATCGAGCAGATTGAATACAACGCTCTTATATTTTCCCGACTCGATAAGTTCCTTGATTGTCGCACCGTTGTTTCTTACACAGGTATCATCAAGTTCATCGTAGAAAGCGAAGTTTTTGATGTTTGCAAAGAATTTCTTCTCGAAGTCGGTTGTAGGTTCATCATATTCGGCACTAAGGAACGAGAAGAGGTCTTTGAACATGCGGCTGGCAGCTCCCGACGCAGGCACAAACTTAAGAATCTCCTTACCGCTTTTGCAATATTCGTCCCATGTTGCAAGGTAGGACTGAATCTGCTGCTCGTCAGGTACAAGAATTCCATTCTCGACAGAGGCAGCTGCCTCTATCTTCAGAAAAGGAAAGCCCGTAACAAAATTCTTCAACTGTTCGGCAACCTTCTGTTCCGAAATTCCCTTTTTCGCCAATAATATTTGATCTGCTTTGCTAATCATAGTTGTAACATTTAGGCAGTTATTATACACATTCACAAACCGTGCATACTTTTATAAAACAACAAACAACACCTCCGGAAGAGTTTACATTCGGCAGGAGGAATGTCGCATCAGCGATGCAACGGCTGCTTTCAATTCACAAAAATAAAAAGAATTTTCTAAAAACATTATAAAACATGACTCTTTTATAAGAAGAAAAACTACCTTTGTTACCGAAAGCCCTTAAGACGCGCACCGTGTTCAAAAAGGGCAAACGGTTAAGAACAAACTAAACAGAAAGACCATGCCTGAATACATTGTTCTCTCGCCTGAAGAGAAAAAAGAGCTCTTCGGGCTGTGCCGTAAGATACAGCACAACGTTGAAGAAAAACTGGAACCGACCGACTACCTGCACCTGAAAAGATACATTGACAAAGCTGTCTTAGAGGGGAAAATACAACGCAACAAGTTCGGTCTCAACCCTATACTTCTTGACATACACACTGCATACCTGGTAGGATGCGAGATAGGCCACCGACGCGAAATTGCCGTCAGCATCCTGCTCAATCGCTGTGTGCAGACAGGTGTCGTCACCATCGAAGAGGTGTCCGAGCAGTTTGGCAAGAACATAGCAAACATACTCGCCGGACTTTCAAAAATAAATTCGCTGTACGCAAAAAGTCCCACCGTGGAGAGCGAAAATTTCCGCAACCTGCTGCTCTCCTTTGCCAACGACATGCGCATTATCTTAATAATGATTGCCGACAGGCTGGTGCTGATGCGTCACATAGCAGAGAGCGACAACGACGAGGCACGCCGACTGGTGGCACGCGAAGCATCGCAGCTATACGCTCCCCTCGCCCACAAGCTTGGTTTCTACAAACTGAAATCGGAGCTTGAAGACCTTGTTATAAAGTACACCGAGCCCGAAGTATACGCCGAGCTGTCGCGCAAACTTGAAGAGACAGCTGCGTCACGCGAGGACTACATGGCAAACTTCATAGCACCCATAAAAAAATCGCTTGGCAACAATCCGCATATAAAATATCGCATAAAGGGAAGGACAAAATCCATTCACTCCATCTGGCAGAAGATGAAGAGGCAGAAGAGACCTTTTGAGGGCATCTACGACCTCTTCGCCATACGCATAATCATCGACAGCGAAGCTGCCAACGAAAAGAGCGAATGTTGGCAGGTATATTCACTGGTGACCGACCTGTACACACCCAACCCCCACCGTCTGCGCGACTGGCTGTCCGTGCCCAAAAGCAACGGATACGAATCGTTGCACACCACGGTCATGGGCCCCGAAGGCCGTTGGGTGGAGGTGCAGATACGTACCGAAAGAATGGACACCATTGCCGAACACGGACTCGCCGCCCACTGGCGCTACAAAGGCATAAAAAGCGAGAAAGGGCTTGATAACCTTCTCGCCTCCATCCGCGACACACTGGAACACATCTCCGACGAAGATGTTTCGGACAACAAGTTCAAGATGGAACTATACAAAGAGGACATCTTTGTATTCACCCCCAAAGGCGACCTGTTCCATCTGCCCAAAGGTGCCACCATTCTCGACTTTGCCTTCTGCATACACACCGGCGTAGGAAGCCACTGCACAGGAGCATTGGTGAACGGACGCAACGTACCCCTGAAGCACGTACTGAGCAACGGCGACCAGGTGGAGATTGTCACCTCGAACAGCCAGACACCCAAACATGCGTGGCTTGGCATTGTCAAGACCTCACGCGCAAGAGCCAAGATAAGACAGGCACTGAAAGACATAGGTGCGCGTCAGGCAGCGCTTGCACGCGAAACACTGGAACGCAAGTTCAAGAACCACAAGATAGAATTCGACGAGAAGCAGGTCGACCGCATGATACGCAAGATGGGCTTCAAGCGTCTGACAGAGTTCTATCAGCAGGTTGCCGACGGATTCATTGATGTCAGCGATGTGTTGCAACGCTACCAGAACATGCTGGCCGAGGACAATGCCACCAACGACACAATCCACAGCGCACAGGACTTCACACTGCAAAACGAACTCGACAAGGACTTCTCAAACGACATACTTGTGATTGAGAGAAATCTCAAAGGCGTCGACTATAAATTTGCAAAATGCTGCACGCCGGTCTTTGGCGACGACATTTTCGGCTTTGTCACCATCAGCGGCGGAATATCCATTCATCGCAAAGATTGCAGCAATGCCCGTCAGATGCGCCAACGCTATCCGTGGCGTGTCATCGAAGCACGATGGAGCGACAAGAACAAGGATGGAAAGACCCTGTACGCAGTCAATCTGCGCATTGTCGGTCACGACGACATTGGCATTGTTACAAATGTCACATCTGTCATCAGCCAGGAGAGCAATGTAATACTGCGCAATATAAACATCGAGTCGCACGACACACTCTTCTCGGGTACCCTGACGCTACTCATCGACGACTACAGCAAGCTTACCAAATTGATACGCAAAATAGAGGGAATCAGAGGTATCAAACAGGTATCCCGAGGATAAACAGAGGGATTCCATTACGATAATATGCAGTGCCAAATTCGGCACTGCATATTTTATTTAATATAGGTTCGAAATTATTTTTGAAACAACATTCTACACCCTATATCGACATAACAAACACACTCATTACACCAAGCTGACTTTTATCAAATTCGGTCACCCAATGTTCAAAACCGAACAAAGTGTCCGAAAACGGACACTTGCAAAAACACTAATACTTTAATAATCAACAAACTAATTTTTTGGCACGGATTTTGATGGTAAACATATAAAATGTAACAAAATGAAAAGAGTCATTACCATCACACTGATACTGCTGACATCCATAAGCATTGGCGCAAACAGCGTCAGACACCTCAGCCTCGACGAGGCGATACTGCTTGCCCGCACACAGAGCCTCGACGCAGCCGTTGCCCTCGACGAACTTCGTTCTGCCTACTGGCAATACCGCATCTACCGTGCCGGCCTGCTGCCCGAAGTAAATTTTCAGGCAACAGCACCGAGTTACAGCAAAAGCTACAACAGCTATCAGAACAGCGACGGAACATATACCTTCGTGCGCAACAACTACATGCAGATGTACGGCAAGTTGTCGGTGCAGCAGAATATATGGCTCACCGGCGGTACCCTCTCGCTTAATTCGTCGCTCGACTACCTGAAGACCCTCAGCGGTGACAAGCAGCAACGCTACATGAGTACCCCGATAGCCCTGACACTTAACCAGCCTATTTTCGGAGTGAACAGCACCAAGTGGAACCGCCGCATAGAACCCATCAGATACGCCGAGGCAAAAGCAAACTTCCTCACTGCCACCGAGCAGGTCACCATGAGTGCCATAAACTATTTTTTCAACCTTTTGCTGGCAAAAGAGAATGTAAGCATCGCACGACAGAACCTGCAAAATGCCGAAAAACTGTACGAAGTGGCACGTGCCAAACACTCCATGGGAATAATCAGCGACAACGACCTGCTGCAACTGAGGCTCAACACCCTTAACGCCCGTTCGGGACTCACCGACGACGAGAGTAGCATGAAAAGCGCAATGTTCAGCCTTCGTTCCTTTCTTGCACTCGACGAGAATGTAGAGATTATCCCCCTGCAGCCCGACACCCTTGCACCCATCACCCTCAACTACGAGCAAGTGCTTCAAAAGGCAATGGAGAACAATTCGGTAACAAAGAACCTCGAACGTCGACGTCTACAAGCCGACTACGACGTAGCCAATGCCAAAGGCAACCTGCGACAGATAAACCTCACAGCACAACTGGGACTTAGCGGAGTCGACCGCGACATTGAACCGACCTACGACCGACTGAACGACAACCAGTACGTGCAGGTAGGCGTGCAAATACCGCTAATCGACTGGGGCAAACGTCGTGGCAGACTGCGTATGGCAGAGAGCAACCGCGAAATAACCGCAAGCCGCATAGAGCAGGAACTGCTCAACTTCAAACAGAACCTGTTTATTCTTGTGGAACAGTTCAACAACCAACGCACACAGTTGGAGATTGCACAAGAGGCTGACACCATCGCCCGCCGACGCTACAAAAGCAATGTCGAAACATTCATCATAGGCAAGATAAGCACACTCGATCTGAACGATGCACAGGTGAGCAAGGACCAGGCACGCCGCAACCACATCTCGGAACTGATGTACTATTGGTACTATTATTATAGAATACGCAGCATCACCCTATGGGATTGGGAAAAGAACAGCAATATCGATGCAGACTTTGAAAAGATTATCAAGAGAAGATGATTTATAAAAAAATTGTAATACATTTATTGTGGAATTAATGCAAACAGAGGATTTAGAATGCCTCCGTCTTCAAGAGGAGGAATTCCTTAAGTAACTTTTTATAGGCGAAAAGGCAAACATAAATTGAGGGTGTTCCCGAATATGATTGAAAGACTAACATTAATATATAACACATAAGTAATACAACCAACTATGATAAGACAACACTTGCGCCAGGCATGGACGATGATGAAGCAGCAGCGGCTGTTCACCGGCATATATATTGCCGGAACTGCATTGAGCATAGCAATGGCTATGACCATTTTCGTCATACTGTACATAAAGCTGGGACCGCTCTACCCCGAAGAGAACCGCGACCGGTTACTTATATTTTCAGAAGTTGTTATAACAGGTAAAGATGGAAGCGGTGTTATAACGAAGCCGGAACTTAAACTCATAGAGCAGTTGAAGCATGAGTCGAAGTTGCTGAAAAGGGTGGGAGTACGCGAAGCGGAACCATACTCTATCGGTCATGAAAGTATATGCGAAATTTACTCGGACCACAGCAAGACAACAATACATGAACATCCTGTTTACGTTGACTGTGGCTATTGGCAGTTCTTTAACTTCCGATTCGTAGATGGCCGTCCTTTTACCAAAGACGAGGAGCACAGCCCCGTAGCAGTGATTACTGCTTCGCTTGCCGAAAAACTATTCGCAACAACAGACGTTGCAGGGCGCAGCGTACATATAGACACTGAAGTTTACAATATAGTGGGAGTGGTTGAGAACCAACGCACCTGTCTGACAAACACTCCATCGGGCGGAAATATATTTGTCTCCATACGCCACTCACGCTTCTTTGACGAAGAAAAGGTATATGGATGGAGTGAACCATACAACATTACTAACGGAAATACCTATATGTACACTATTGCCGAAACAGCCGAGCAGAGTGATTCCATTAAAAAGGAGATTGCAGACATATACAAAAGATTGTTGCAGGACAGGGCTACAAGCGACATAATAATAGAACCACGCATATATGAATATTGGCAAAAGGCTATGGACGTGAGGCACGACAGCAATTTTTTCACAGCCATATCTGAATATCTTTATCTGCTATTGGCCTTTTTGCTAATCCCAGCATTGAACCTGTGCGGACTTATCTCCACACGAATGAGCAGCCGCCTTGCCGAGGTTGGTGTGCGTAAGGCCTACGGTGCAACAGACAGGCAGATAATAACGCAAGTGCTGTACGAAAATATGCTCTTCACTGCCATTGGAGCATTTGTTGGCTTTGTGCTCACCTACATTATTGTTTACAAGAATTGCGATTGGATAGCAACACTTTTCGACGATGAAATAAGCAATGACACTATTGCACAAGGAGTAACATTTGAAATGATTTTCAATCCTACAGTTATTGCTTCGGTGCTGCTGCTCGCATTGCTGTTGAATATCGCTTCGGCTCTTGTGCCTACCCTGCTTGCACTGAAGAGAAACATTATTGAATCACTGTATCATAGAAGATGATTAATAGAATAATTATGCCGCGAATTTAGAACGCTTCCGTCTTCAAAAACTTGTCGTTTTGGAATTTTTCCAAGTAACTTTTACAGATGAAAGGATGGAAAAATTCTCCCTCTTGAAGAGGGACGACGCGAATGAGCGTCGTTTGCTTTCAGCTAACCTCGGCTGCGCTCGTTTACAATTTGCAAGCAAGCTTGCATTGTACTCGCTGGCACGAGCTTTGCGACGACGGGAGATTTATCTCCCCAAAAACTAATGCAAGCGAGTGAATGGAAGTTTACTTACATTTCCAACGAGCGAAGCTTAGTTTCGATAAAATCAGTGGAGTGCCGAGCTTTGCGAGGTCCTAGGGGGGAGGGCGTTCCCGAATGCAGCGGAAAGACTAACTTAAACATAAAACGTAATACACCATGATAACAAAGATCATACACCAGATATGGAACGAGCGCAAAGATAACGCTTGGATATTCCTCGAGATATTCGTAGTGAGTATATGCGTGTGGCTTGCCATCGACCCACTGTTCAATCTCATCAGCAGGGACAACATAGACAAAGGCTACGATGCCGAGGATGTATTTATAATTGACCTTGAAAGATACAAGGACACAAGTCGCCATCACGACACAACTTTCGACGGCTATAACAACAAGATAGCGAAAGAAAAGGTCATACAAATGCTGCGGCAAATAGAGTCGCTACCCGAAGTTGAAAGCTACACTGTAATAGGTCCATTCCCGGGGTATAGGTCTTACAGCAATAACTATTCTATTGACAGTTCTATGCGTGCCGACAATAAAGGAATGAAAGCCACAATAAGTTTTTATTCGGACGAAGGAAGTGAAAATAGCAACATTTTTGCCACATACGGCATTTTAGACGCACGCACAAACAAAATCATTGAAAAAGAGAATGACAGGAGTTATGTATATCTTTCGGAAAGCCTTGCAAAAAAACTTTTCGACACAGACCATGTAATAGGCAAGGAGATAGAATACGAAGATAAGGCTAAATTTACTGTAAAAGGAGTATTCAAGGATATACAAGCACATACATTCAGCGAACCTAAAGAAATGGCAATATTTACGCACAGGCCGTCTGATTATTACTCAGAAAATCTGTTTTCAATGAATGACCTGCATATTAAAGTAAAGAGAGGCACCGACAAGGCCGAGTTTGAAAGAAGGTTCCGCGAGGAGATTATGCCCACGTTAAAAGGAGGAAACATCTATTGCCACAAAATAACTTCGCACGCAGAGAAGATCAAACAGATTGAAAAGGAGAGGGGAATAACAAATAAATACCGTAAGAATGTTATCCTTTCGTCGTTTGCGCTGCTATGTGCCCTATTGGGAATCATCGGTACATTCTGGGTGCGTGCCATTGCCCGCCGTCAGGAGATAGGAATAATGCAGAGCATGGGTGCCACACGCGCCACCATTGTCAGGCAGTTTGTCGCAGAAGCGACTATCCTTGCAACGATAGCCTTTGCGTTTGCAACGCTCATGCTTATTCAATATGTTTACATGAACGGCTTTGCCGAACCCATAGACTTTAATGGCAACATAAAGCCCATAGGCGAAACTTTAGCCTGGCGCAACAAGCCTGTGCCCCACTTTGTGATTGTTTCGACGATAAGTTACCTGCTTGTAACAATTATAAGCATCATAGGCGCTGCTATTCCTGTCGCGGCAACAGTTAAGAAAGAACCGGTGGAGGCACTGAGGGAGGAGTGATTTAGTCCTCGGACTTTAGAACGCCTCCGTCTTCAAGAGGAGGAAATCCTTAAGTAACTTTTTATAGGCGAAAAGACAAACATAAATTCTCCCTCTTGAAGATGGAGTACCCCGCAGGGGGGGCGTTCCCGAATGCAGCGGAAAGAATAACATTAACATATAACACATAAGTAATACAACCAACTATGATAAGACAACACCTGCGCCAGGCATGGACGATGATGAAGCAGCAGCGGCTGTTTACCGGAATATACATCGCAGGAACAGCGCTATCGGTAACAATGATAATGATTACCTTCGCTGTGCTGTATATAAAGTTTGCACCTCTCTATCCCGAAGAGAACCGCGAAAGAACACTGCATATAAGAAATATCACCGCCATAACAAACCACCAGGAAGATGGAGAGCAGAAGTACACCCATAGCTGTTCCCCGAAACTTGGCGAAATTATAAAACAGGATAGCAAATACCTCGACAACCTTTCGTGCTACACAAGGTCGAACAACCGAAAAAAACTGTCGGCAACGGCCGAGAAAAACACAAAAATGGTAAAGGATTATGCAGTGTACACCGACGAACAATTCTGGAAAGTACACACATACAGATTCGTCGACGGACACCCCTTCGGCGAGCAGGATACTAGGAGTAACAATCGCGTGGCGGTAATCTCGCGCAGCACAGCAATGGAACTTTTCGCCACCCACAAGGTAGCGGGCAAGCAGATATTTGTCGATGGCGAGGAGCTTACCATCGTGGGAGTGATAAAGGAGGCTCCGAGCGCCGTCGCCACCACTAATGCAATATACATTCCTTTGGGACTTAACAGCGACAAGCCCTGGTTCGACTATACAAGAAAAGATCTTGCGGGAATGTACCACATAGTCGCAACAGCAAGAAAAGCATCGGAAAAAGAGTTTCTGAAAAAGGAGATTGAAGAGAAGATTGCCCGCTACAATGCCGGCAGTGCAACGTGCAGATACGAAATTGTCGATAAGATTCTCACACACGCCGAGAGTGTGTACGACCGCGAATATTATGGCAACGACGCATACAGGAACTTCATAAAAGAGATTGTGCTGATAATCTCCGCCTTTCTGCTGATACCCGCCATGTGCCTGAGCATAATGATACTTTCGCGCATGGAGAGCCGCATGGTGGAGATGGGTGTGCGCAAGGCCTACGGCGCTACCACAGGAAGCATCGTGTGGCAGGTGCTCATAGAAAATATGCTGCTCACACTCATCGGCGGCATCATTAGCTTTGCGATAAGCGCAACGCTGCTCTTCGCCGCAAGCAGATGGGTGCTCTTCCTATTCGATTCGGGAACAAAACTGGGCAGCTATCTTTGGGAAATGGACGAATGGGGAGAACAGATACTGGACTTTTCGATGATATTCAACCCCACACTGCTTGCTGCCACAATCATTGTGTGCATGCTCATAAACATAGTGTCGGCAATGCTGCCTGTGGTTGCAAAGATGCGCCACAGCATAGTATATTCACTCAACAGAAGAAAATAGAAGAGTATGATTACAAAGATTTTACATCAAGCGTGGAACGAACGCAAGCACAACTGCTTAGTATTCGGAGTGTTGTTGCTGACATCTATTTTCATTTGGATGATAAGCGATCCAATATATGTGATTTTTGCCACAAAATCAATCCCCAACAACTACGAAAAGCGCGACAGATGTTGCGTAAAGCTCGATTTTGACTACTCGGAAATGATAAAGGACGAGGAGAACTCACCGCTTTACAACCTGCACACAAACATCGTACACGCAATCAAGAGCCTGCCCGAGGTCGAGAGCAGCATAGACACATATATGAGAGTGGGAGCGTTCAACAGCGACATGCACTTCATAGACAAAATATACTACGATACAGAAAAGAAAGACTCGTTAATACATGTATGTCAGTATTGCTACGTTTGGGAGGGCGACCACAATATGTTCGCCACATTGGGGCTGAAGGATGCAAACAGCGGAAAAGCGCTGACCGTGCCCGAGAATATAAATACAGGAAACGATATTTTCGTTTCGCGCCACGCGGCTATGAAACTCTTCGGCACCACAGAGATTATCGGAAGAACGCACAACGACCCGCACACAAAATATACTATCCGCGGGGTGTACGACGATTTTCAGCTTGACACATACACAGAGCCGTTGCCGTCGATGATAAAGTTCGAAAGGCCGAGCCTCTACTCTATTGCGGGCTACAGTTCAAAGAGAATAGTGAAACTGAAAGAGGGCACGAGCCTCGATGCCTTCACACAAAAGGTGAAAGAGACTGTTGCAATGATTGACAGGAACAACGACTTCAAAGTGAGTGTGCTAACGCTCGACGAAATGCAAGAAGAGACGCACACTGAGCGCGAGGCACGCTACACAATCAACCAGAAGATTATTCTCAACAGCTTCGCCCTCGTCTGCATATTCCTGTGCATGCTCGGCACATTCTGGACACGCATGGATAACCGTCGCAGCGACATAGGCATCATGCGCAGCATGGGTGCATCGCGTGGTCGCGTCGTCGGGCAGTATATTGCCGAAGCCGTCATTCTGCTGACACTCGCATTCGTGGCAGCAATGCCAATTGTGTTGCATTTTGTTGTCACCGAGGGCTTCTCTGCCCCGGAAGTGTGCAGCTTCGACAAAGGGCAATTCACGCCCAACCCCGAATATGGAGTAAACAATCCCTGCATCCACTTTGCATGGGTTACGGCAATAACATACTTCGCAATGCTTGTAATAACTGTTGCGGGCACACTAATTCCTGTCTATCGTGCGACTCGCATTCTGCCGGCAGATGCCTTAAGGGAGGAATAATGAGGGAGTTTTCGAATATGATTGCAAAGACTAACATTAACACATAAGTAATACAACCAACTATGATAAGACAACACTTGCGCCAGGCATGGACGATGATGAAGCAGCAGCGGCTGTTCACCGGCATATACATTGCCGGAACAGCATTGAGCATAGCAATGGCAATGACCATTTTCGTCATACTATACATAAAGCTGGGACCGCTCTACCCCGAAGAGAACCGCGACCGCATGGTATATACAAATGGAATACATCTCCACGACAAGGACACTACAAAGGACTGGAAATATTTCTACTACATTTCGTTGCAGGAGGCTACAAGGCTGAAGAATGAGGCGAAATACATTAAGGAGGCGTGCATAAGAGAAACCGGTTCCGGCGAAGAGCATTATGCTGTATCGGGCGATGGTGGCAAGGAGGTGAGCATAGAACCGGCATACGTTGACAACGGATTCTGGCGGGTGTTCAATTTCAAGTTTCTCCACGGACGGCCGTTTACCGAAGCCGAGGAGCACACCGCTGTGGCGGTAGTCACAGCCTCGCTTGCCCAGGAACTTTATGCCACGACTGATATTGTAGGACGAGAAGTATATATCGACAACAGATGCTACAAAGTGATAGGTGTTGTAGAGGACCAGCGCACCGGCGAAGAATCGCTACTGTCGGGCGGTGATATTTTTACATCGATACGCTACTATCGCAGCTACGAGTCGGAAGAGTCCGACTGGAAAGGATACTGCAATCTTATAATGCTTGCCGAATCGCCAGCGCTGAGAGATTCGCTGCAGAACGAGATAATAGAGATTCAGTCGAGAATGTCATATAAATATCGTTTCCACATATTTGTATTTGACAGATGCGACGTGAAACAGTATTGGCAGGGGGCATTGGGCATTGAGGGCGACGACACATTGTGGGATGCAATACAGAAATATATCTATGCACTGCTGGCGTTCCTGCTGATTCCGGCGCTCAACCTCACAGGAATGATCTCTTCGCGCATGAACAGCCGCCTGTCGGAGATTGGTGTACGAAAATCGTACGGCGCCACCAACGCGCAGATAATATCGCAGGTGCTGTGCGAGAATCTGCTGCTGACACTGCTCGGTGCAATTGCCGGACTTGCGCTGTCGTACGCAGTAATATACAAGAACAGCAACCTGGTGCTGACATTACTCGACAAGTATACTAAGAATACCGAGCCTGTGATAACAGCAGATATACTCTTCAACCCCACACTGATAACTGCAGTGCTGGGACTGGTGATGCTGCTGAATGTTGCATCGGCACTTGTGCCTGCACTGTTTGCACTCAGGAGAAACATTATAGAATCGTTATACAATAAAAGATAAGAAGCGATGCTTAAAAAACTACTGCATAGAATATGGAACGAACGCCGCGAAAATGCGTGGCTGTTTGTAGAACTGTTAGTCGTGAGTCTTGTCGTGTGGCTCGCCACCGACCCGCTGTTCAATCTCATCAGCAGGGACAATGTACCCAAGAGATACGATAGCAGCAATGTGTATAACCTCGCTTTCAGGAGTTATCGCGACAATAGCTATAAGTACAAGGAAGAGCTTAACGTCCCGGAGGTTATAATGAACGATTACCGGCAGATGCTGAAAAGGATTGAGGCACTGCCCGATGTGGAAAGCTACTACATCGGGGTGGGTGATGCTCCAGGGCTAACCATGAAAAGAGTGAACACAAGCTATGCGATAAGGACAGAAGAGACCGAAGGGGTGGAAAACCGCATAGTCATGGTTCCTTTATGTATCAGTATGGAGACTGAGAAGAGCGATATATTCAAGGTGCTTCGCATTAAGGACAGTGCCACAGGAGAGACATACACTAAGAAGGATATTGGAAATGGAACTGGCGCGTACATTACCAGGAGTCTTGCAGCTGAACTTTTCGGTTCGGCAAATGCGATAGGAAAAACGGTCGTCAACGACTCGCGCGGTGGGGAGAGATACACTGTGATGGGAGTGCTGGACGACATTCAGGATGCAAAGTACTGCGAACCGGGAAAACTTATGATATTGAGCCGCACACTTCCTACCGATGGCATCCATAATGCATTCTTTCTTGAGAACTTTATCATAAGCATTAGAGTGAAGGACGGTGTAGACAATGACGCATTCGAGAAGAGGTTCCGCGAAGAGGTGTTACCCCAGCTCACATTCGGCAACTGCTACTGCTTCAAATTCAAGAGTTACCGGCAAGAGATGTTCCATGTAGAGAATTACCACGGAATAGTAAATAACATAAGACAGAATATAATACTGTCGTCGTTTGCACTTTTATGCGCTCTGCTGGGCATTATAGGTACATTCTGGGTGCGTGCTGTTGCTCGCCGTCAGGAGGTTGGAATAATGCAGAGCATGGGTGCAACACGTGGCGACATTGTGATGCAGTTTGCAACAGAGGCTGCGATGCTTGCGACCCTCGCCTTTGCCATTGCCCTACCCCTGCTGCTGCACAAAGTGCATGTCAGCGGCTTTGCCGAACCCGCTGCAAGTTTCATCGATACCCCGATAAGCGCAACCGCTGCGTGGCGCAACAAGCCTATGCCCCACTTCATTATTGTAACGGCAATAAGCTACCTGTTTATACTGGCTATAAGTGTCGTTGGTGCTATTGTTCCTACTATTTCCAATATCAGGCGGCCTGCTGATGCGCTCAGGGATGAATAGTAAACTGAATCGAATACTAACAATACACAACCAACTATGATAAGACAATTCTTCCGTCAGGCGTGGACGATGATGAAGCAGCATAAGTTCTTCACAGGAGTCTACATCACAGGAACGGCTGTGAGCATAACGCTTGCAATGACGCTGTTCATCATTTTCTATATAAGCATAGGCAACATATATCCCGAATATGGTCGCGACAGGATGCTGGTTATAAAATATATGCAGTTCAAGAAGAAACAGGGAGGTGCCACCATAAGCAGTAATTGCGGTGCTTCTACCAAAATGGCCGAACTGATAGAATCTGAAGCAAAGCACCTCGAAAACATTGGCATACGCCTGCAAATGTTCAACAGCTCGAATATGAACATAAATGTCGACGGAAAGGACGCAGGAACGAGCGAAGCAATAGCTGTCACCGACGGCGGATACTGGAAAGTGTTCGACCACAGATTCGTGTCGGGACTGGCATACACCGAAAAGGAGGAGAGCGAGAATGTCGCTGTGCTGAGCCGGTCATTTGCAATGCAACTGTTCGCCGACACTGCCGTGAGCGGAAGAAGAATAAGCATAAAGAACATACCCTATCGCATTGTAGGCGTAGTGGAGGATGCACCTGCATTCATGAAGGAGAGCGCAGGAGAGATTTATCTGCCATACAACAGTTCGGGTGTAGACAAGTACCCCGAAGACTATATCGATGGAAACTGCATATTGTATATGACTGCACCGTCGGTCGGGGAAAGAGAGGCACTGAAGAGCGAGGTAGAGGATATAGTGAACCGCATGAAGCAGAATGTCTCCAAAGAAGATGAGTACACAATAGGTGTGTGGGAGCATTGGCGACTGGGACTTATGGCAAAGGACGACAGCAGTTTCCTTACCGCAATCAGCAAATACCTGTATGTATTGCTGGCGCTGCTCTTTATCCCGGCACTCAACCTCAGCGGACTTATTTCGTCGCGCATGAACGGTCGCATGACAGAGGTAGGCGTACGCAAGGCTTACGGCGCAACGAACCGGCAGATTATATGGCAGGTGCTGTGGGAGAACTTGCTGCTGACGCTTGGCGGTGCAGTTGCAGGACTTATAATGTCGTACATTGTAGTGTACACATGCAGCAACTGGATTGTAACCTTCTTCGAACACTACATAGAAAAGGAGTATGGCTCAGAGGTAATAAGCACAGAGATGCTGATGAACCCCACAATGCTTGGCTGCACTATTCTGCTTACACTGTTGCTGAATATTGCATCTGCGCTACTACCCACACTGCTTGCACTGAAAAAGGATATAGTGCAGTCGTTGTATCATAGAAGATGATTTATAAAATAGATGATATAAAAGAATGTGATTGCAAGAGAATCTTTAATTTGCGTGTTTTCGAACTCCTCCGTCTTCAACCGCTGAAGCGGTTGAATAGACCTCGCAAGCTCGGCACTCCTTTGATATTATCGAAACTATGCTTCGCTCGTTGTAAATGTAAGTAAACTTCCATTCACTCGCTTGCTATAGTTTTAGGGAGCTAAAGCTCCCGTCGTCGCAAACATTGCTTATTACGCAATGTCCTCTTAGCCAAGTTGAGGAGTTTCAAGAAGTTACTTTTGCAAATAAAAAGAATAGAAAGGAAATACTGGGGAGGGAGCTCGCGAATATGATTGAATTGACAAACCAACATACAGCATAACAAACAACATACACCATGATAACAAAACTACTGCACCAGATATGGAATGAGCGGAAGCAGAACGCATGGCTCTTCATAGAACTGATAATTGCAAGCCTCTTCTTGTGGTTTGCTCTCGATCCACTATATACACTGATATGCCGAAAGAACATCCCTACAGGATGCGATGTCTCCGATGTATATCTGGTAGAACTTTCGCACTACAAGCCGGGCGACACCAGATGCAAGCCCGAATACCACCTCAACAGCGAACTGCACGAAAGCTGTCGGCAGGTGATAAACATAATACGCTCTATGCCCGAAGTGGAACATTACACGATAACAGAGTATGGCAATTGGCCCAATTCATACATGATAGGATCGAGCTCGTACATTGCCGACAGCATAGATTTTGAAATATCGGGAAAATCGTTCGAGGAGATAGAAAAGGAGGTTGAGGAACGCAAAATTACCCCGGCAAACATTGTCAGCTGGCAATATTACCGCACAGAGGGAGGCGACTACCCTGCCACTTTCGACATTAAGGATATTCGCACAGGCAAGCATCTGAATAGCGACATTTCGCGTTACGTCAACGGCGTATATATATCGGAGAATGCAGCAACGGCACTTTTTGGCACTACCGATGCAGAGGGAAAGCGTTTCAGGGATTTATATCCGGGAAATGAGTACCAGGTAGCGGGAGTATTCAAGGATGTTACACTTATACAGTACGACGAGCATCTGCCGCTGTTAATAACCGAAGATGGACTTAACGACGATGACTTTTCGAGCACATACAACGATGTGATGACATTCCTGCATATACGCGTGAAGAAAGGGGTGGACAAGGCAACATTCGAAAAGAGGTTCAGAGAGGAGATTATGCCCCGAGTGCAGATTGGCAATGTCTATTGCAAGAACATAACGCACCACGAAAAGATAGCACGCAAGTATGAGAATATGTTCGGGGTCACAAACAAGTACAGGCTTTGTGCGGGATTGTCGGCCTTTGCGCTGTTCTGTGCCTTCTTAGGGCTGTTCAGCAGTTTCTGGATACGCACTGCCGAACGGCGTGGCGACATAGGAATCATGCGTGGTATCGGTGCGTCGCGCAGCAGAATCATACACCAGTTTGCTTGCGAAGCGCTGCTGCTGACAACCGTTGCATTTGCTGTGTCAATGCCATTTGTCATGCACTATCTGCACGTCAATGGATTTGCCGACCCGCTCAAGGAACTTGCAATAATCAGCAAGGGCACAAATAGTGCCTATCTACACAACCAGCCTGTGACGCACTTTATTGTTGTGTCGGTGGCAAGCTATCTGTTCATAGCGACAATTGCTGTTATCGGCGCTGCCATACCTGCATGGCGCATCACACGCATAATACCTGCCGATGCACTGAGAGAAGAATAAAAACATTCCGACAACCAACAACAGATGTGAGTTTCCACTGCACACGCAGTGGAAACTCACATCTGTTATATACTCGCCTCACTCACAATCTTGTTCCGTCGAGTCGTATGCCTTTCGGCATATATTTTTGCAGGCAGAGGATGGTTGTAGCAGATCCACACAAGAATAGCGGTTGCCATCACCCTGTCGTCGTGGTTACCCTCGACAGCCCCCATCTCCTTTCCATTCTCTTTAAGTTCGTAGAGGTCGAGCTCGTAGGTAGTCTCAATGCAGCGTTCTACATAGAGTCCGTCACGCAGAGCCTTTACAAGGAAATTTATCACCATTGGCTTTGTCGAGGGGTTAGTGTGGAAGCCCCAGCGACGCGGACGTCCCTGACGTATCTCCTGCAACGATGTGCGACTGTAAAGGTTACTATATTTTCCTGCTACCTCGTTAAGAATATACTCAAAATTATCGCCCTCGGTGCCCTCAGTTTCAAGGGTGTTTGCCTCGATTACCAACAGGGCATTGTCGTAGGCACGGGCAATCTCCACAGCCTTCCATGCAAGTTTGTCATGCTCGATGTGTCCGTGCCAGCAGGCCACAATTTCGGGCAGCCCGCCTTCGAGCATAGAAAGACGGTCGGCTACAAGAATGCAGGAATAGTCCGATTTTTCGGACACACCGCCAACATCCACCGTCACAATGTAGCGGTCGCGGTAGTGGCACTGTGTGTCAGGCATAAGCCACACACTCAGCACATTCTCGTCGGCAGGTTCGCCCGGCTGCAAAGGTTCGAAAAGAATCTCTGTTTTTGCATGGCGATTCTCGGCATCCCACTTCTCACGGCTGACAATGTCGCCACGCCACGCAGGTGCCACACACCCCTCTCTGATGCTCTTGACGTATGATATTTTGAACACTCGGCGTCCGGTACTCTGAAAGGCCTCGTTCGCTGTGGATGGAAACTCCGAAAAGAGTCGCCACTCGTCGGGCATTTCGCGCCGTTTGTCACGGTACCATGCGATGGCTTCGAGTGTAGCTCCCAGCGCAAAAAGCTGATGCTCGTAGTCGTCCATGGAATCGATGAACGACGAGTAGTCAGCCTCGTTCAAATGTTTGCTGTAAATATCTATCGTGTACCACGGCACAAAGACGGGAGTAAAATTGTTTTTCGCAGCCACAGCATCTATCCAGGTGCGATGAAAGAAATTACCCACACCTTTGGCAGTAGACTCCATCACCTTCACTGTATAGGGACCACCGGCAATGGAACCGAAGATTGACTGCACAAGATCCTCGGGTTTTCGCCCCGCGGTAGCCTTCCACAACCCCACCTCGGTCAGATGCGCCATGCTTATATCCTCACTTCTGAGCGAATCGGGCTTCTGCGACGAACCGAGCGAATAGCGGCTGTTGCTCCAACTGATGACCCTTGTCTTTTGCGTACCCTGGTAGGGAGTGGTTGTCAGTTTCCTGCCGCCCGTTGCCCACAAAGGATAGTTGTTGATGACCTTTGCCATAATGCCGGCAACAATGGAGGACTGCTTCTCCACATCGCCACAAATGACGGAGTTCCAGTTGCGACGATGCACCAGCTGTATCCACAGCATATAGAGCTGTGTGAGGGTGGAGCCACCCCACTGACGCGCCTTGCAAAGAATGATGTCTATGGGGCGACCACTCAGCCGCAGGCTCTCCATTGCCTGTAAATAAAGACGCTGGGGACGATTGAGTGTGAAGGGAATATCTCTGCCACGACCCTTGTCAGAAATCACAGCCATGGTCTTTGCCCAATATTCAAAATCATATTTTATACGTTCGCGACAGAATTCGAGCCACAGCGCAACAATGTCGCGATGCCCAGGTGACTTGTTGCCACGCTCGGCAAGAAAGGCCTCGGCACCCTTCTCCACAAGCCGGGCAATGGGTTCCACCTGCAACAACCCACAAGGCAGATTCATGCGCGTCAGAGGAAAGCCTTCAATCTCCACCCATTCGCGTTCGACGGATGTCGACCCCTCACCCGTAACTGGGTTGTAGGGAGCATAATTTTTCCTTAGTCGTTCGAGATTTGTTTTTATAATTTCCTCTTTATTCATTATCTAAAATCTTTTACTTGAGTTTGATATAATTTTGATGTGTATATACTGACGAAGGAGGAATTCGTTTACCACGATTTGATGTTTGGTTTTGTATTCAACGATAGTGTATGAATTAACCCTATTAAGCTATATAATTAGCAATGATTTTTGAAATCCTCCGTCTTCAAATACTCTTTAAATTAATTTAGATAATTCTAAAATCTTAGTAGTTCTTATCATCAAATTTATCGGTGTTCTCTTCTTTTTGTGCCGACAAAAAGAAGCAAAAAGCTCTGCGCATGGGACGCGCTTTTAACGGCAAACGAAGCTGATGGTTTGCGGGCGCTGCGGAACTCACTCGGTTATCTGCGCAAGCGCATATAACCAACGTTCAAACAGTCCTCGCACATTTCCGCAAACCACTGACGCCGTTTGCCTAAACGCTTAATGCGCATCAATGAAGCAATGAGTATCGTAAATGATTTCATTTGCGGTTTCGAAAAGATTTTGAAAAATCCTTATATACCCGCAAGATTTGTGGAACGTCGACGTATCCTCCTGTTGTAGAACGATGCAAAAATATCCCTCACACGATTATAATGCTCGCTGCGCATAGCAACATACGAATCGCTCCACGCACGTTGACGAATAAACAGCCACTGAATAAGAAGCTCATTCACCAGATAATCGGTAAGCGCCTGCTTGAGCATAGGCAACAGATTGTCGCGTCCCTCGACAACAGTAGTAAATTTCAGACTCAGATAGCCATCTGTCACTCTGTAGCAAATATCCTTCAACCGCTCCCGTTGCTCCACCACAATGGCATTTATGCTGTTATGCAGAAAAGTGTCGATAATCTCCTCGTCGTCGACAGATGTCTCCCCCACGTCGCAATCAGGGTCGCGACGTTTCTCACACTCCGCATGGTAGTGTGTACGCAGATTCATGCGATGCAAAAGTTCCTCTTTCTTTATAATAATTTCGTATTCCATATCCGCACTATATCTCAATGTTTTTTCTTGTTGTTCTTTTAGTCGACTGCGGCTTTGTGCGCAGATTCATCAGTTCGCGCAACTGCACCAGCAATTTGTCCGCCTCGGCAGCAGTGAGCACAGCCTCATCGGGTTTATGCTGCAACATCCACATGCTCAGAGTGCGCATGACAAGATAGCTCTCGACACACTGCTGCAATTGGGGTAACATATTTTCGGGGAAACGTTCGGGAGCAAGAAACATGAATTTATACATTTCGTAACCCTCGTGCGAAGCATCTGCCCCTACCTCGTAGCTGCACATGCGGAAGTAGCGGTTCATAAACCTTGTCACATCCGTCAGAGCCATATGCAGATGGTCCAGAATCTGTGCGCGGTCGTCGCTGGAAGCCTGCATGCCCGAGGTCTGCTGAGGCGGCACCCCCGTTGCCCGACGCGCCTCACCCACATAGTAACTGTATGTAAAAAGTCGCTGTTCTACATTGTAGTGAGGGACGATGATAGTATTGTATCTGTTTTTCATAGTAATAATATTTTAAGACAGCATAAATAACTTACAATCCCAGCTTGCAGAAAGCAAAATTGTGATTTCTCTCTCGCAAAGCCTTGTAGAGCAGACAACGGAAAGTTTCGGTGTCGAGATAGAACGACGGCGCAGGCTCTTCAATAATCTTTTCGAGTGCGGTGTAGTGAATGACAGGATTCTCGGCATCCTCCTGACGCAGTTTCTTGTAGCGTCGATACAACTCCTTGTACATGGCAATCTTGTTCTTGTTAACCAGTGGCAGGCTCTTCTTGCGGACAAGCATCGACACGAAACGACGCGCATTTTCAAAAGACACGAAGAAACGGGGAGCAGCGGCAACAGCCGCTTTTTCGATGATTTGTTCAAGATTCACAAAAGGGTCGCTCTTGCGATAGCTCTTGAGTGTGTCAAAAAAGGTTTTAATGATGGCCTGCTTGCGCAAAGAGCCAACAGAATTTTCGTTGTTGTTTAGCATAATCTTTTTTGAACACAAAAATATAATCAAAATCCTCGAATTTCATGCAGAATTAATACATTTTTTTTGACAACGTTTAAAATCTTGCGACAAACAAAAACGTAGAAGGATTGTTTTTTCAAATAATACCTCTGAAATCCAATTAAAATTCCTAAATTTGGGAAATTTATCAACTAACATATACAATAATATAAATATGAAAAAGAATCGCTGTAAAGTTTGTGGCTACGTCCACGAAGGAGATATCAACGAAGAGTTTGTTTGCCCCGTTTGCAAAAAGCCTGCAACCTATTTCGACGAAATAGTTGAGGAGCTTCCCAAAGTAAACAAATATGCAGGTACAAAGACCGAGAAAAACCTGCTCGAAGGCTTTGCCGGTGAGAGTCAGGCACGCAACAAATACACCTATTTTGCCGAGGTTGCATCGCGCGAAGGTTACGACCAGCTGGCAGCTATTTTCCTGCAGACAGCACGCAACGAACAGGAGCATGCACGTCTGTGGTTCGACGAGCTTGGTGGAATCGGTGGCACAGCAGCCAACCTTCTTCACGCAGCCGAGGGTGAGAATTACGAATGGACCGACATGTACGAACGCTTTGCAAAAGATGCCGAAGAAGAGGGATTCAAAGAGCTTGCAGCCCGTTTCCGTCGCGTGGGAGCCATCGAAAAGGCACACGAGGAGCGCTACCGCAAACTGCTCAGAAACGTTGAGATGCAGCAGGTGTTCGAAAAGGGCGAACAGGTTATGTGGGAGTGTCGCATATGCGGCCACCTTGTAGTCAGCAAGAAAGCACCCGGAGTATGCCCCGTCTGCAAGTATGCTCAGAGTTTCTTCGAAGTAAGAAAAGAGAATTACTAAAAAGATATTCTGCAAATTGGTTCGTGGCGATTCATCGCTACGAACCAATCCAATAATATTTATGGCTGCGTTAATTTCTCTGACGCAGCCATAAAATCAACTTATAAGACAACCTGCGGCAGCTATCAGAAAAACACAAACACTATGAACACAATCAAACAGGAGCGCATAGACGTAGCCGACGTTCTGCGCGGACTGGCAGTGATGGGAATAGTCATACTCCACTGCCTCGAGCACTTCAATTTCTATAAATTTCCGCACACTGAAAGCACGTGGCTGCAATTCTCCAACACAGCAATATGGGATTCCACTACATTCCTGCTGGCAGGAAAAGCATACGGAATATTTGCACTGCTGTTCGGATTCAGTTTCTACATACAGGATAGCCGTTTGCAGGAAAAAGGCGTCGACTTTCGTCTGCGCTTCATGTGGCGACTGCTGTTGCTTTTTCTGTGGGGACAGCTCAACGCAGCCTTCTTCACAGCCGAAGTTCTTGTGCTGTACGCGCTCGTAGGCTTTGTGCTTCCACTGTTTGCCCGATGCAGCAACAGAACCTTACTGATAGCCGCCACCATACTGATGTTGCAGCCATTGGAAATTGCAGACATCATATA
>CAJGDX010000020.1 GCA_904502185.1 uncultured Bacteroidaceae bacterium
CGCCCTCTACAGTGGGAGCACCTACTGTGATTGCACCGTCGTTGTCAACCAACAATACGCGGTCGAACTCTACGGTTGTGTCATTCTGAGCACCTTTGATGTGGTGCACGAACAGCTTCTTACCAGCCTCTGCCTTGAACTGCTGTCCGTTAATCTCAACAATTGCGTACATTTATTTTTATCGCTTTTATTGTGGATTCCGTGAGGTGCATACTCACCGTGAGCACGACTTATTCTACCCCTACGGACTAAATCGGCTGCAAAGATAGCTAATATTTTTAACCTGAAGAAACTTTTCTGTTGTTTTTTATCATTTTCCGAGTGATTTATATAATTTTTCGACCAATAATTCGTCAATAACAGGCCAACACGCCCTCGCATTGCACAAAAAGTGTCAATTTCGCACATTGCACCGCACCACCCGACGTTACTTTTGCCATTAAAAAAGAGTATGCAAAAGATTACTGTTCCCATACTGGGAGTGACGGATGGCAGCGAGGCGCGTGCTGTCCGCGATGGGGAATGTGCCGTGCTGCACAACCTGACTATTGACAAGGGAGGTGTTAAGGTGATTGCCCCTCCCACTAAAAGTGCAGCAGTGGCGCAAAGTATCTATGATGAGTATTACCACCCGAAAGCAGACCGGTGGCTGTCGGTGCGTACCAATGGTGTGTATAACAATTCGAACAATGAGAGGATAAATGTCATTGACGGGCAGGTTGATGGCTCGGTGAAGTCATTGGCTTTCATGGGTAACATGGTGGTGATGTACTGTGCGGATGGAACGGTGCGCTATGCAATGTACGACGGCAATTACCGCTATCTTGGAAGATTGCCCGAACTGCCCAGGCTGAATATCAGTATCAGGCCTGTTCACTGCACCACTCTGACAGAAAACAAATATTATGCCGACAGCGCAGAGGTCAGTGCCACAGATGAAGGGCTTAAGTGGTCGAACGTGTCGAAAGGGTTTTTCGACGAGTGCCTGAATGCTCTTTACCAGCAAGGGGCATTTGTCGACAGGATTCTGGTAAGGATGGCTGCAAGGCTATACGACGGCAGCTACATTGCCTATTCGCCAATTTATTATGTAGAGGATATTGAAAGTCTGACGACCGTGGCAACCTACGCATGGCAGGGACAAAGCGTATGCATCGGCAAGGATAATATGAATTTCATCTCCATTCCCAAAGATAGTGGCAGCAGGTCGAAATATTTCGCTTCGGTAAGAGGTTTTATTCCCACATTCACCCCGGAGGAGTGCGACACAGAAAGGTGGCGCGATGTAATTGTAGGCTTCGACCTGTTTGCCACCCCTTCAATCATGGGACACGAAAGCGACAACAGCGATTTGAAGAAAGAGTTTGTGTCGAACTATGACGTTACAGGAAATGCCACAGTTGAGCTTACAACCGGCAACAGTTACGAGAAATATACAGTAAAAAGCGGCTCGAAAATAAGGGAAGAGGTGTCAAACGCAGCACTTTACTACAAGATTGCAGAATATGACATTGACTGGAAAGAGACATGGAGGCTGGAAACGACCTCGCCGTCACTGATGGCTGTACAAAAGAGATTGCCAATGAATGAAACAGCGCATGAACTGAGCGGCATCCAACAGATATACATGTACAATGGCAAACTGCACCTGGTGGGAGTGCAGGAGAGATTCTGCGACGCATACGACAACTTCAAATATGCCGGACGAGGATGGGAAAACATCACACAAATAACGGTTGCTGTAAACATTGAAACAGACGAAGGCAAAAGAATTGTAGTGAGAAACATTGCTGCTCCGCAACTGTTCAAGCAGGGCGATGACTATTTTCTGCCACCGCTGCTGCACTACCCCGACGCCAGAGCAAAGAGCATGAAACTTTATGTTGCCTACATAAATAAATGGAACAGCAGTGTACTTGTTTCAAAGGAATTTCCACTGACGGCGCACTCTGCGCTGAACGAGGCATATTTCCTGAACGAATCGACCGAGGGCAACAGCTACGAAACTACGGTGAGCAAGGAGATGCAGGAGATGGCAGAAACATTCGAAGTGGTTATTGAAAAGAATGGAAGGGATAATGATTTCATCTCTGCCCTGAAACTGAAATATGACGAGCGCAATGACTTTTCAGGTGTCTACACATTCACTTACAACGCAGAAAAAAAAGGATGGACAATGGAGGTAACGTTTGAAGATTCTACAACTTTGCAGGAGAGTGTTTCGCTACAATGGCTGGGAATAAAACTGTTCATTGGAGGCGTGGAGATTACCGAGTGGGACTACATATTGGGCAACATCACAGAATTGAAGGGTGGAGAAAAAATAATTGTCACACTGAAAAAGGATGGCGGTTCGTTCGTAGGAATAAAGCCCATAAGGATAGATGGCGAAGGATGGTCGCCGGTTGGCTCGGCAGAGGTCAGCACAACCTTAAACAGCAATGGAAACATCGTTGGTTTTACCCTGAAAGGTGTGGCGGACAACAGACTATTTACAAGAAGAAATGTCATGCGACTATCTGAGGTAGATAATCCGCTATTCTTCCCACTGAAAAGCACATATTCTTTTGATGGGAATATAATGGCTGTGTGCAGCAACACCATGGCTGTGTCACAAGGACAGTTTGGTCAGCATCCGCTGTATGTGTTCACCGAGGATGGCGTGTGGGTGATGACGGTGGATGCTTCGGGAGTGGGAAGTTACCTGTCGCAGGTGCCTTGCTCGCGCGAGAAGTGCATAAATGGACGAGGAGTGACGGCAACGACTTATGGTGTTGTGTTCCCGACGAGCATGGGACTGATGATTATCAGCGGAACGGAAACGGTGAATATCTCTGATGGGATTGCAGGGCTTGACACCCCCGAACTGCGAAAAACGGGTGATGCAGTGGAACGTATCTGCGGAATCGTGGGCAAGGAAGCTATACGCAACATAGAGAGGTTTACAGAGTATCTGCAAGGGGCATTTGTGGCTTTCGACCATAACACCAACCTGTTGTATGTCTGCAACGATGGCTACAATTATGTGTATGTCTACAACATGGCATCGCAGGCATGGAGCAGCGCAGATGGAAATTACTCGTCGAGAATTGAGTATAACGACAGGCTTATTCTGCACAACACATATGTTGATGGTCCTAAGAGGTATCATGTGCGATGCGAGTTTGACAATTACGACAAGAATGTGGAGAATGTCCCTGTGGTGATGGTGACGAGAGGTTGCATTTTCGGCACTACGGGGTTAAAGAGAGTGGGTAGAAGTGCGCTGCGAGCTACATTCTTCAGCGACAGATTGGGATTCTATCTGCTGGGCAGCCGCGATGGGGTTGCATGGGAGGTTATCTGCGGAAGGGAGTGTACGGCACCGGTGACAAGGGCTGCTCCTCCGGCTGATAACAGAAGGATTGTGCGCGACCTTGTCTGTCGTTCTCTAAGTTCAAGGGCTTACAAGTATATAACCTTTGCCTTTGCAGGTACAGTAAGAGGGGATGCAAGGTTTGCACTGATTGAATGTGAGGTGCAAACAGACTTTGGACGCACCATGTAGGAAGCTTGTAAACATACAAGATTTCCGGGTGAGGTATAAACAATGCCTCGCCCGGAATTTCAGTAAATACATATAACAATGGGTATAGAATCCACTGACAATAATTGGGCTGAACATCTGAAAAAAACAGTTTAAAATCTTGGTAAAGTCTGCGTAGGCATTCTATGTGAATACAATCCGGGGCGAGAGCGAAACACCTCGCAACAAAAAACAGCACCACGAACCTGCCGAACTTTATTGGCAGGAGAGAAACAACCCTCGACTATTATTTTCCGAACACCTACGACTGTATAGATTTTCCCATTACGTTCCATCCGTCATCTTTTCTTTTACAAAGAAAAACATGCGACAGACTCTTTTTGTTTGCTCAACTTGTGTTTTTAATCAGTTTGTTATATTTTTGCGTTTCCATTAGGTGTGGCACTCGAAAGCCCGCCAACAAACCTTAACAAGCTATCTGACAGATGGAAAACTTTTTAGAACTTTTGAAAACAAGACGCAGCTGCCGCCGATTCACCGAGCAGCCCGTAGACGAAAATAAAGTGTGCGACCTGATGAAAGCCGCACTGATGTCACCATCGGGACACCGCGTAAACCCCTGGGAGTTCATCATGGTAGAGGACAAAGAGATGCTCCGACAGCTATCGATGTGCAAAGCGCAGGGCGCTGCACTTCTCGAAGGTGCCTCGCTTGCCATTGTTGTCATCGGTGACACCAACAAGACCGATGTATGGGTGGAGGATTGCTCAATCGCAACAATTCTCATACAGTTGGCAGCCGAGGAGTTAGGACTCGGAAGCTGTTGGGTACAGGTGCGCAAACGATTCGACGCAGAGGGTATTTCTGCCGATGAGAATGTAAAGCGTCTGCTTGCAATCCCCGAAAATTACGCAGTACTTTCCATAGTAGCCATCGGACACAAAGAACGCGAAAGCAAGCCTTTCGACGATGAGAAAATGCAGTGGGAAAAGGTTCATGTCGGAACATTCGGTGGAAAATAATCGCATAATACTTGCAGGAGCAGGCAACCTTGCAACATGTTTGGGAGTAGCACTCGTCAGAGCAGGTGTTACCCCGGTGGCAGTATGGAGCCGAAGCGAGGCCTCGGCCTCGGCACTTGCCGAAAAGCTCGGTTGCCCCTACTCCACGGAGATTACGATGCTACCCGACGCGGACATCGTCATAACAGCCGTCAGCGACGATGCGCTGCCCCACGTTGCCAAGCAGTTGACAGAAAGATACAGCAATGCGCTGCTTGCACACACAGCCGGCAGTGTAACCATGGATATATGGGCCGAGGCCGGCGCTAGACGCTATGGAGTATTCTACCCCATGCAGACCTTCAGCAAAAACAAAGAGGTAGACTTCAGCCACGTGGGAATATTCATTGAAGCATGCGCTGAAACAGTATACCCGGCACTGGAGCAATTGGCCAGCAAAGTGTCTCCAATGGTCTACCGCGCCACAAGCCGACAACGCGGATACCTGCACATTGCAGCCGTATATGCCTGCAACTTCGCAAATGCAATGTACTCCATGGCACACGACATTCTCGAAAAAGAGGGATTGCCCTTTGAGGTCATGCTTCCCCTGATAGACGAGACTGCTGCCAAGCTACACCATCTGTCACCCGAAGAGGCTCAGACCGGACCGGCACGCCGCGGCGACGAGACAATAATGCGCAAACAACTGGCAATGCTCGACGGCACAAAAAGCGAAATTTATGCACTTGTAAGCAGCTATATTGCAGAAAAAGCAAAAAACAACAAACAATTATGATAAATTACGACCTTAAAAAAATAAAAGCACTGGTATTCGACGTTGACGGAGTACTGAGCAAAGAGACTATCCCGATGTACCCCACCGGCGAGCCTATGCGCACAGTAAACATAAAGGATGGATATGCGCTGCAACTGGCAGTAAAGGCAGGCTATCGTGTAGCTATCATTACAGGCGCAAAGACCGAGGCTGTCAAGGTGCGCTACCACGGACTGGGAATTACAGATGTATACATAGGTGCATCTGTCAAAAAGGATATTTTCGAGGATTTCATGTACATGTACGAACTGTCACCCGAAGAGGTTATGTACATGGGTGATGACATCCCCGACTACGAAGTGATGCAGATGTGCGGACTACCCTGCTGCCCTGCCGATGCTTCACCCGACATTAAAGGAATATCAAAATACATATCACCCGTTAAAGGCGGTGAGGGATGCGGACGCGACGTCATCGAGCAGGTGATGCGTGCGCAGGGAAAATGGCTGGACGAGGCAAACGCCTTTGGATGGTAAAAAAATAAACGGAATAATATGCTTGACAATCTGAGCAAATACAAGATAATATTGGCTTCGGCATCACCCCGTCGACATGAACTATTAAAGGGTTTGGACGTTACTTTTGAGGTACGCGCACTACCCGACGTAGACGAGAGTTTCCCTGCCGAGCTTCAGGGCGGAGAGATACCTTTGTATATCTCCAGAAAAAAAGCCGATGCCTATCGTCCCATGATGGGCAACGACGAACTTGTGGTGACGGCCGACACTATTGTGTGGCTGGACGGGAAAGCACTCGGAAAGCCACAGGACGACAACGAAGCACGTCGCATGCTGCGCAACATGTCGGGTAAGACACATAACGTCTACACAGGAGTGACGATAACAACGAAAAACGTACAACATAGTTTCGTTGCATGTTCAAACGTTACATTCGCCACACTCACCGATGAAGAGATTGAATATTATATAACAAAATACAGGCCGATGGATAAAGCCGGAGCATACGGCGCACAGGAGTGGATAGGATACATTGGAATGGAAAATATCGAAGGTTCATATTTCAATGTGATGGGACTACCCGTACAGCGGCTCTACAACGAACTTAAAAAAATACCTGCGCTATGACAAAAATAGCAAATGTAATAACAGAACTTATTGGCAATACCCCACTGCTGAGGGTCAATAATTTTGCACGTGCCGAGGGACTCGACTGCGCGCCATTGGCAAAGCTGGAGTATTTTAATCCTGCCGGCAGCGTAAAGGACAGAGCAGCACTCTTCATGGTGCTTGATGCAGAAAAGCGCGGAATATTAAAGCCTGGTGCAACCATAGTAGAACCCACCAGCGGAAACACCGGCGTAGGATTGGCATTCGTATGTTCCACACGCGGATACAATCTTATACTGACAATGCCCGACACGATGAGCCGCGAACGTATGAGCCTGCTCAAGGCATACGGCGCACAGCTGGTGCTCACCCCGGGAAGCGAAGGAATGGCTGGTTCAATAGCAAAAGCCGAGGAATTGTGTGCCACTATCGAAGGAGCAGTCATTCTGCAACAGTTTGAGAACAATTCCAACCCCGAAGCACATTACAATACTACAGCCGAAGAGATTTGGCGCGACACTGACGGCAAGGTCGACATATTTGTAGCATGCGTAGGCACCGGCGGCACTATAAGCGGAACAGCCCGACGATTGAAAGAGCTTAATCCAAATATAAAAGTAGTTGGTGTCGAACCGGCTGCTTCACCGGTTCTCAGCGGTGGCAAAAAGGGTGCTCACAAGATACAGGGCATTGGAGCAGGATTCATACCCTCGATATACGATGCAACAGTTGTTGACGAGGTAATATGCGTAACTGACGAGGAGGCAATAAATGCCGCACGACAGCTTGCCACAAGCGAGGGAGTGCTTGTTGGATACTCATCGGGGGCAGCACTTAGCGCAGCTGCAAAGATTGTACGCAAGGGGGAATGCAACGTAAAGAATATTGTAGTATTGCTGCCCGACGGCGGCGAACGCTATCTGTCGACAGACCTGTTCGACAGATAAGAACAGAAACAGAAAATTGAACGATTCATGGAAAAGAAAAGCATAGTGCAGGTGTTACCTGCAACAGTAAACGCACTTGTAAATTGCGAACACAGCAAAGTATTGGCCGAGTGTCAGCACGACGGCGAGCCTATGCCCTCGGGCAGAGTGCTTGCTGATGTCGTGGAACATGTACGCTCCATTGTTTTTCCCGGATTCTTCGGCGAAGCATACAAGGACGACTCCACTCTCCAGTACAGAACAGGACTAAACATTGCAAAAGTCTACGACCTGCTGAGCGAACAGATACATGCAGGACTCTGTTTCGCCAACGTCGAAGGAAAGAGTGAACGTCGCAAGATGGCAAAAGCCATGGCAGTGGAATTTGTTGAGTTCCTGCCCGAACTGCGCCGCAGACTGCTGATGGACGTAGTTGCAATGTACGATGGCGACCCTGCAGCCAAAAGCTACGGCGAGATTATAAGCTGCTACCCTGCAATTAAAGCAATAGGCAACTACCGCATGGCACATAAACTCATAGAAATAGGAGTGCCGCTGATACCTCGTATTATTTCCGAACTTGCCCACAGCGAGACCGGCATAGACATTCACCCAGGTGCAACCATTGGCGATTACTTTGCCATCGACCACGGCACAGGAGTGGTTATCGGTGAGACATGTATCATTGGCAACCACGTAAAACTTTATCAGGGTGTGACGCTGGGTGCAAAGAGTTTCCCCGTAGACGAGAAAGGCAACCCTATAAAGGGAATTCCTCGTCACCCGATACTCGAAGACAATGTGATTGTTTACGGAAATTCAACAATTCTCGGACGCGTCACCATTGGCAAGGATTCTGTCATTGGTGCAAACATCTGGCTGATGGAAGATGTAGCACCCGGAAGCAAGGTTGTACAGAAAAAGAACATCTAAGCAATGAAGCCCACAGTGGCATTTAATGAAAAGATAGCAAAAGTGGCGGGAATTTAAATATTCCCGCCACTTTTGCTATCTTTACCTTTATCGGAATACTGCCACGGCAGAGTTATTTTTTCGCCAAAATCGACATTCACAAACGAACCGTGCAACAATTCGAAGACCTGTTTATATATGGGCACCGGGCGATACATTCCGTCCCAGTCGGGCACAGCAAGCACCTTCATTCCATTAGGGACAACCTCGACAAAAAGTTCAGCATCCATTTCCATTGGCTCTCCATCGAAATGCACCACTCCGGGAGTTTTACGACGCACCTTAAGCCACTTGGTATTCATTGTCTTTATGTGGCTGTTCTGGTCTATATTGTTACCCAACACCTGACCAATGAGAATAGGCACATCTACAATTGAAAATGGTTCTATGATAGTCACACTCAGGAGTCCGTCCTTCATGGAAGCTTGCGGAGCAATGTAAACATTATTACCATACTGCGCAGCATTTCCACAAGCAATAAGAAACGCTTTATTTTTGGCTGCACCCTGCTCTGCCTCAATCTCGTACACCTCAGGTTTAAAGATTGCAAGGTCGCGGAATGCTTTATTTATATAGCTGATAAAACCGCGATGCTTACCTTTGGCGAAACTACGGCTAACAATGGCATCGAAGCCCATTCCGCAGGTACAGAAAAACGGGACACCATTTATCTTACCATAATCGACAGTTACAAATTCGGAACGATTGATAAAATCCATCGCCTTTTTAATATCCATTGGAATACCCAAATGGCGTGCAAAGCCATTGCCCGAGCCACATGGCAGGATACCCAGGGCTGTATCTGTTTCTACAAGCGAACGTGCAACTTCGTTGACAGTGCCATCGCCACCAACAGCAATTACCGCATCCACCCCCTGTTGCACTGCATTTTTGGTCAGTTCACTAGCATGAGCCACATACTGTGTTTCAGCAATAGCATATTCAAACTTATTCTTATCGATGCAAGAATCTATGATGGCAGGTATCGAGCGTTTTCTATTAACGCCCGACATCGGATTTATCAAAAATAACAGACTCTTCTTGCTCATCGTAGAAATTGTGCAATTATGCAGGTATACTAAAGTTTGTCAACCATCATGCAAATATACAAGAGTTTTTTTACATTACAAAGTGTAAAAAACGTTCTTAAATTGTTAACAGGATGCTATTCACTATGAATTTCCCTCCGAAGCAGCTCTTTTTTGCATTTCACGTTCAACCAATCGACGTTTATCCTCTGCACGTTTCTGCTCACGACGTGCATAGCCTTCGCGTGTACGTTTCCAACGTTTATGAGTCCACAGCCATAGCCATGGTTCACGCTCAAGGTCTTTCTCTATCAATTTGAAGTATTCGTTAGTCAGTGCAAATTCCTCTGTAGTTGAAGCATCATCGGTCATTTTTATGATGGAAGCCTTGAAATAGCCACGCTTCACACGGCTCATCGAGAGATAGAAGACCGAAGCACCCACACGACGGGCTATTTTTTCGGTGCCGGTAAAGACCGGTGTATCCTGATGCATAAAATTTACCCAGTGGTTGATAGCCTCCCATGTAGGTACCTGATCGGCAAGAAAGCCTATCACAAAACGACGTTTCTCGCGGTTAAAGTCCACAATCCTGCGCAGAGTGTGCGCCATGGGAATAGACATTGAACCGAAGCGTTCGCGCAGGTCGATGAAGGCCTTGTCGAAATATGGATTCTCCAACGGATGGTAAATTTGTCCGAACTGCACTCCGGGAGTTTTCAGATGCATCGGCAACGAAGTAATATATTCCCAGTTCATGCTGTGAGCAATGTAGACCACTGCCGACTTTCCCTGTTCGCACAATCTGTCAACCTCTTCTATTCCGGGGAACACTATACGGCGTTTAATCTCCTTTTCGCTGATTGTACGCATTTTGATAGTCTCCATGAAATAGTCACAAAGAGTCTTATAGAATTTTTTCTCTATCATGCGAAGCTCAGCCTCAGACTTTTTGGGAAAAGAGTTACGAAGATTGCGCGAAACAACCTTACGACGATAGCGTATACAATAGAACACTATCAGATAGATAAAATCGGAGAATAGATAAAGACACCAGAAAGGGAGCAATGAAAGAAGATAACAGAATCCCCAGACTATTTTATGAAAAACAACCATTTTACTCTTAAATTAATTTATACTGCAAGGTAATAAAAGCAATCGCAGGAATCATTGCAAAGGTTGCATACAGCACCATCAGCATGAAATGAATATCCGATACCGAGTATCCGCTTTTGGTATAATTATCTGAAATCCAGCCACGATTACCGCTCCTCATCTTGTCGCGAATATAATCGTACAAGCGATAGACAACCAATCCACTGAGAATACCCACCAACATTCCACAAACAATATCACCGGGATAGTGAACACCTAAATATATGCGTGAATAGCAGTTTATAAGCGCCCAGACGATAAGCGAAATACTCAGCAGCCGGTTCTTGACAAGCAGCATCACAAACATCGCCAATCCGAAGGAATTTGCAGCATGACTCGACATAAAGCCATACTTGTAGGCACGATAGCCGTTCACAATATCCACCATATACATTATCTCCGGGTCGTGAGTAGGTCGGAAACGAGCAAACAACGGCTTGCATATTGTTGAGGTTATTCCGTCTGTAAGCACTACTACCAACGCCACCATCAGCAGCAACACAAGGAAATTCATCAAACTGTTATTCTTGATAAGCAGATAGACAAGAGAGAGTGCAAAGGGAATCCACACAACTGTTGTTGTATAAACATGCATCACGCCATCAAAAAAGAGCGAATCGCTGCCATTCATCATCAGCAACAGATGCTTATCGAAATCTATCAATTGTTCCAAATCAAACATATTCCCCGTGTTTAGTAGTTATTATCAGATGCGCTCAATTACCGAAGCAGGCACCCATCCAATATTTCCATCCTCCAATTCTATCTCTTTCCACCCCTGCATCGAATCATCGACAATCGTCACTTTGCGTCCCTCATGGATTACAAAAAGGTCGATACCCGACTCGCCGGGAGTACTTTTTGCTGTTACGCTCGGCTGAATCAGAATTGCTTCTGCACGATTGGTCTGATAGTAATATTGGTGATAGGCCGACATATTGGCAAAAACAGTGGCAAACAAAGCAAAAAGCGCTGTAAAGAAAGATATTTTTCTGAGCAATATACTTTTACCGAAAAGATAGACAAGCGCAGTCAGCAGCATCAGCAGAAAGAAAACAACACCAACGATGCACCACGTCTGCATACCCATGAGATTAATTATTGCCTCGAGCCACTCCATAAGGAAAAATTTATGTACGGTGGCAACCTTGTCGACAGTTTTGCTGCGTGCAAGTTCAAGATTGAAGGCAACATCCTCGTCAGAGGGGTTAAGCAGGAGTGCGCGCTCGTAATTAACTATGGCCTTTGCTATATTATCACTCTTGTAATAAGCATTTCCAAGATTATAATATACATCGGCAGCCTCACCCTCGTCAGCCAAAACAGCCTCATAAGCCTCAATGGCTGCCTTATAGTCGCCATTGACATAGGCACTATCAGCTGCAATCTTTCCAGAAACACCCTCTGCCTGCGCCATCACAGGAGCAAGAAGAAGCAATAAAAGATATACTATTTTTTTCATGACTATATTCCCTGTTTTATCTCTTAATTGAATTTTCAAGTTTACCTATTACCTCAAGAGCCATTGCGTAAACCTTATCCATTTTCTCTCCGGGGTTGCCGGGAGCGTAACGAGCAAATTCACTCTCGCCGAGCAGCGCTTCAAACTCTTTGACAAGTTCCTCGTCAACTCCACGTTGAGAAAGGCGTGCAGCAATATTGTCTTTCGACAACTGAGAAACAGGAATACTGAGTTTGTCGCTCACATATCCCCAAAGAGTCTTTAATATCTCGTCGTAGAATTCGCTGCTGTTATTCTCAGCAAGAAGACGTTTCGCTACTTTCATACGCTTGACAGCAACCTTGTTAGCCTTTTTGGTACGCACTTTTGTCAGATTGGCATTTTCGGCCATTTGTTTGCGATAGACAATTATGTATGTGACAAATAGCAGGAAAGGAACAATGTACCACAACCAATAGAGGAAAGATGCGAAGAGATATTCGCCCTGTTTCTGCAAAGTTGGAGTACCGCCTTTTATGAAACGTATATCCTTTCCAAGGAGCTTAAGATCCTCTTTGCTGACATAACTTGTAGAAACCTCATTAGACTTTGAACTACCCTTTGCAACATTAAGCGTATACGACTCGGTTTCAAGAGTCTTATATGATGCAGTTTTAATATCATAATAAGAGAATTTCACAGAAGGAATCGTGTAAACACCTGCGTGACGGGGAATAGCAAGATACTCGATTATTTTATTTCCGGAAAGACCGTTGTTTTTAACCGAGAAGTTATTGCTGACTTTGGGGTCGTAGATTTCAAAATCTGCGGGGAACTGAACCTCAGGGGTCTTTAAAAGTTTCATATTTCCGGCTCCCGAAATTGTTACGCGCAAAGTAACTGCTTCATTCGCTTTAAGTTCAGTGGTACTGATACCAGATTTTATAGTAAACTCGCCCACACCACCTGAAAAGCCATCAGGCTTACCCGAAGGGAGGCTTTCGACATTGAGTTTAAGTTTTGGAGTCTTAAGATTTTTCTTAACCTCAACAACCTGGGTTCCACCGTTGAAAAACATGTCAAAAGGATCTGCACTGGCACTGCGGACATACTGCTGCACTATTCCTTCAAACACAACTGAGGGGATTTCTATCTCCCCTACCTGCTGAGGGAAAAGCAGATATTGGCTCCATGTCAATGCACGATAGTTGCGTCCGTTGTAATGTTCCAATCGCCACTCCTTGTTACGTGGAAGTTCAACCTCCTGTATGTGGAATCCCTTAAGATCGGGCATTTTTCCATTGAGCGAAGTGAGGTTGACGGTAGAATAGACTTTATAGGTCAATACGACAGCCTCCTGTTCAACTACTTTGGTCTTGTTGAGCGTAGCTGTCATAAAAAGTTCATTGCCTGAGATTTCCGACGTATTCGAACTGCCTTGGGATGCAGTGTTGTTAACAGGCTTATCGGGCGGAAGAACTTTAATTGTCAACTGATTGGAGGTCACCTGTTCACCATCAGCCTCTATTGTCACTGTCGGGAAAGTAAAAGTACCCTCCTTTTCGGCACGCATGGTAAATGTATATGTTGTTGTCCGAGTAACATGACCATTATTATTGTAATATCCCGATGAACGTGTCGGTCCGTAAAGTACCGTAAATCCGTCAACTGCCGGCACACGCGGTTCCTTTGCTTTGCCACGATTAACTTCGTAGCTCAATCTGAATTGCTGACCAACAACCACTGCATTGGGTGCAGATGCGACGAATGATACTTCGTCGGCAAACGTTGTCAATGTGGTTAGCAGTAATGTTATTGCAAATAATAGTCTTTTCATTTTTATTTAAATCTCGAAACATCTTTCATTTGACGCTCATAGTGCGACAAAGATAGTATTTATTTTCTTTTATTAACTTAATATACCTGATTTACTGTTATGCATTGCAAAGTTACCAGTCTTTTTCGAGTTTACGTCCACGAAGCTGCATCATCTTTTTCACCTTCTCCTGGACATCTTTCTCGTCCTGCATGGCAGCCTGAAGAATTTGTTCAGCATTCTCCTTTGACATCTGCTGCTCCTGCTGCTGTTGCTGCTGTTGCTGCTGCTCCTGCTGCTGTTGCTGCTGTTCTTGCTGCTCCTGCTGCTGTTGTTGCTGCTCCTGTTGCTCTTGTTGTTCCTGCTGCTGTTCCTGCTGCTGTTCTTGATTTTGCTGTTGCTGCTGTTGCTCTTTCAGCTTACGCATTGCAAGAGCAAGATTATAGCGAGTCTCGTCATCATTAGGATTTTCTCTTAGTGACTGCTTATATGCCTCAACAGCTTCTGCATAATTCTTGCTTCCATGATGGATGACACCCATATTATGATGTATCTGAGCAAGTTTGTCTGCTTTGTCAACCTTTTTCTCAACAATCTTGTACTGATCCATCGCATCTTTGGCTTTACTTTGCATCAGTAGCGAATTGCCAAGGTTATAAAAAGCATCGACACCATTCGCATCTTTTTCGAGTGCCTTACGGTATTGTATTTCGCTTTTTTCGTAAAGACTATCGGTATAATGTTTATTGCCTCCACGAAGATAGTCACGATAATCTCTCTGCGCAGACAGATGTGTGCTTACTCCAAAGAGCATCAACACAACCATTATTGAATACATTACTTTTGACATATTCGACTATTTATTATCACCAAACAAATTGAAATTTCTTGTGAAACGGCTCTTACCAGGAAGTATCAGAATATCCAGCACCAACAGTATGAGTGCAATCCATGCAACAAACTGAAACTGTTCGTCATAATCTTTATATACTTCGGTTGTAACATCTGCTTTAGCCAGTTTATCTATCTCTTTTTCCAACAGACGCTGAGCATTATTGGTATTGTCGACACGTATGTATGCACCATTACCGGCTTTTGCAATATTTTGTCCCATCTCTTCGTTGAGCTTCGTTACAATGACATTACCATCCTTGTCGCGACGATAGTCGTTTGATGCCTCAGCGGGGATTGGCGCACCTTCAAGCGAACCTACTCCCATGATATATACAGAGATTCCCTTTTCGGCAGCAGCCTTTGCAGCCTCTTCTGCTCCACCCTCGTGATTCTCGCCATCTGTTATTACGATTACAGCCTTTCCGACCTCTTTTTCAGGAGTAAAGCTCTTCATTGCCAAATTAATAGCCGCGCCAATATCTGTTCCCTGGCGACTTATCAATGATGGAGAGATTGTCTCAAGGAACATCTTTGCCGAAATAAAATCGTTGGTAATGGGTAGCTGCACAAAAGCATCACCTGCAAATACTATCAATCCAACCTTATCGTTCTCGAATTTATCGATAAGCTTGGAGATCATCTTTTTTGACTTTTCCAATCTGTTGGGTGCAATATCCTCGGCAAGCATAGAATTTGAAATATCGAGTGCAATAACAGTCTCTATACCCTGTCGAGTGACACTCTCCATTTTTGAACCGAACTGAGGACGCGCAAGCACCACGACAAGCAATGCCACAGCCACAGTCGCCAACCAGAATTTCACTGTCGGACGATACTGCGATACATCGGGCATAAGTTCCTTCAACAGCTCCACATCGCCATACTCTTTCAACTGTTTACGGCGACGGTAGTTGGAATATATGTACACTGCTACAAGCAGTGGCATCAATAGGAGCAGATATAAATATTCAGGAGTTGCAAATCTCATAAGAAAAAGCTTTTATGGTATTCTTCTAAGGAGTGTGAAACGAAGCAATAGTTCGAGCATCAACGATGCCAGAGCAATAATAGCAAAGAGCGCATACTCTTCCTCGCGATGACTATACTCCTTAACACTAAGTTTCGTACGTTCCAGTTTATCAATCTTCTCATACACCTCTTTCAGTGCAGAATTGCTTGTGGCTCTGTAATAACTGCCATCAGTGATGGTTGCTATCTTATTCAAAGTTGTTTCGTCAATCTCTACCGGAACATTTACCACCTGTCCGCCATAGGGATAAGGAGCCTCGCCATTTGTACCGACACCGATGGTGTATACTCTTATACCGAACTGTTTGGCAATCTCGGCAGCAGCTTCAGGTGAAATTTCGCCACGATTGTTTGAACCATCAGTTAACAGGATTATAACTTTCGATTTCGCCTTGCTCTCTTTCAAACGGCTGACAGCATTCGCAACACCCATTCCGATGGCTGTTCCATCTTCAATTATACCCTGAGCAGCAATGTCACACTTAACAGCATTAAGCATGTTAAGCATCACAGTGTGGTCTACCGTCAACGGACATTGGGTAAAGCTCTCACCGGCAAATATTGTCAGACCTATATTGTCGTTGGGACGTCCGTTCACAAACTCGGCAGCAACCTGTTTGGCAGCTTCGAGACGGTTGGGCGACAAATCCATAGCCAGCATACTGGTCGACACGTCCATTGCCAACATAATATCAATACCCTCGACATCTGCATTTTGCCAGCTATTGGTCGATTGGGGACGTGCAAGCACCATTATAACCATGGAAAACGTCAGCACTCTGAGTGCAAACGGCAAGTGTATCAGATAGTTTTTATAGCTTTTTATTCCCTTTCTGATGAAATGCGACGCAGTAGAAACCTTCATGGCAGGTACTTTGTGACGTCCGGCCATCAGATACCATACTACGTACCCGATGAGGGGAATGAAAAGCAAGAAATATCCTATATTTGAAAAAACCATATTTTCTGTTATTTACGCAATCAAATAGTATAATTCTCTTATACACAGCACCAAAAGGGCAATAGCCACGATACTGAGCAGCACTACTGAGAACAGAAGCAACATCTTGGTTCTGCGTGAACGGTAGTTGACAACCTTTTTCTCAGTGGGTTGAGCAGCAATTTCGCTCTCGGGCAATTTTGTTTTATTCACAAACTCAATGGCACAGAGCATGTTTCTATCATTTTCGTTCATTGGCGACTCCAACTTCGCAAATTTTACAAGGTCGGCCATCACCAGTACACTTTCCAGTTCCTTTACTGTATCATCGCCACTCTCTTTCAATATATGCTCAGCAACCAGCAGATTCTCAATAATCTCCGCGGTTGTCATCTCCATAGCATTAAAGCCGAAACGCTCGCTCATATATTCACGGACAGCATCAGTCAATTCTGTGTAGAACTCTTTGCTGCATCCACTTGCACGCCATCTCTCATCGCCCTTCATCTGTTCTATTTTATTCAGGGCAACCACATGAGCCGGCTGTTTGGGCTTTATTTTGACTATGCGTATAATAGGTTTGTTGTTAAGATAACGAATCAATACCCACGCAAATGCAGCTCCCATGACAATGAAGCCTAAAAAGAGCCAAAATACGTCATCATAGTCGTCCCACGTCAAACTTGTTCGCCATATATCCTTTGGTCCGAAGAATGCGTCTGGGTTCAAAGTATCCACAGGCATCATGTAAACAGCCAATGCCAACTCTTTCGAGAAGTGAGGTACACTATCGATCATCACCTCAAATGGAGGTATCACGTACAACGACGAGTCGAATGAGGTAACTGTATAAATCTCCTTAATTTCGATACGTTTTCTGTCGTTCAGATATTGAGTATCCGGCTGTGACTTATGAATGATTTCCAGTCCCTCGACAATCTCCTTATCGAATGTAGGCATTATGATATTGCTGCCACTGTTGGCTGTAACTTCAAGCGTGATTTTTGCCTGTTCGCCAATGAGTCGCTGAACAGAATCAATCTCTGCGTTTACAGTTACATTCTGCGCCTCTGCGCCACCACAGAAGATGACAGAGAAGAGTATCGATAGAAATAATATCAGCTTATTTTTCATTTTCATTTATAGTTCGTAATAGTGTATACACACTCCAAGAGCTAACCTCTTTTTGCAAACATAGACATCAAAGCCTTTACATAGTCCTCGTCAGTACGGACAGACACCGAGTCGACACGACTTTTTGCAAAGATGGTGGAGATTGCCTCACACTGTTCGCGCCACCATTCGCGCTGAGCCTTCTGTACCTTGGAAGAAGATGTATCAATGTAGATTTCTTCGCCACTCTCCGAGTCGCGCACCTTCATCAATCCTATTCGGGGAAGTTCAGCCACACGGCGGTCGTACACCTGTATTGCAACAACGTCGTGCTTGCGGTTGGCAATAGTCAGTGCGTTCTTGTAATCGGCGGGCGCAATAAAGTCGCTCAGCAGGAATGCTGTACAGCGTTTCTTTATGGCGTTTGTAAGAAATTCCAACGGCACTTTAACATCAGTCCTGCTGCTCTCGGGGACAAAACCCAGAAGTTCGCGAATGATATAAAGTATGTGTTTGCGTCCCTTCTGAGGAGGGATGAATTTCTCTATTCTGTCCGAGAAGAATATCACACCAATCTTGTCATTATTCTGTATGGCCGCAAATGCCAGTGTAGCTGCAATTTCCGTCAACATATCACGCTTGGTCTGCTTTATGGTTCCGAAAGCCAAACTTTCGGACACGTCGACCAGCAGCATGACAGTGAATTCGCGCTCCTCTTCGTAGACCTTGACGAAAGGCTTGTGGAAACGGGCCGTTACATTCCAATCAATGTCACGTACATCGTCGCCATACTGATATTCGCGCACTTCGCTGAAAGACATTCCTCGTCCTTTGAAGGCAGAATGATACTGTCCCGCAAAAATATTGTGGGACAATCCACGAGTCTTTATCTCTATTTTGCGAACCTTCTTTATGAGTTCACTCGTCTCCATGGAAACTGACCGTTAGGGCACTTCTACATTGTTCAGAATCTTGCTTACAATCTCGTCGGGTGTCATGTTGTTGGCCTCAGCCTCGTAGCTGAGACCGATGCGATGACGAAGCACATCATGTGCAACAGCGCGTACATCCTCGGGGATTACATATCCACGACGTTTGATGAATGCGTATGCACGTGCAGCAAGTGCAAGGTTAATAGATGCACGGGGAGAAGCGCCGAACGAAATAAATTCTTTCATTTCGCGCATGTTGTACTTGTCGGGATAACGTGTGGCGAAGACAATATCAGCAATATATTGTTCAATCTTCTCGTCGATATAGACCTGACGCACAACCTTGCGTGCCTCGATAATCTCCTCGGGTTTGAGGATTGCCTTAACGGTGATTTTCTCACCTGTTATATTCTGACGTATGATTTTTTTCTCCTCAGAAATTTCGGGATAACCGATGATTACCTTCAACATGAAACGGTCGACCTGAGCCTCGGGCAGAGGATATGTACCCTCCTGCTCGATGGGGTTCTGGGTAGCAAGCACCAGGAAAGGCTGAGGCAACTGAAATGTCTCTTTGCCAATTGTCACCTGACGCTCCTGCATAGCCTCAAGAAGCGCACTCTGCACCTTTGCCGGAGCACGGTTAATCTCATCGGCAAGCACGAAGTTTGCAAACACAGGACCTTTGTTCGACTTGAATGTCTCCTCTTTCTGGCTATACACCATTGTACCTATTACGTCGGCAGGAAGGAGGTCGGGAGTAAACTGTATTCTGCTGAAGTCACCATCCACAAGGCTTGCGAGAGTCTTTATTGCAAGAGTCTTTTCCAAACCCGGAACACCCTCCAACAACACATGACCATCGGCCAGAAGTCCTATCAGAAGCGACTCCACAAGATGTTTCTGACCAACAATTACCTGATTCATTCCAGTCTGCAGATTAGTTACAAAACCACTCTGCTTTTCAATCATTTCGTTCAATTCACGAATGTCAATAGTACCATTCATAAATATATTCCTATTATTTTATTTTAATTTAATAACTGTTTAAAATATTGTCATTTAATAAACGGCCTCAAAATTAAGCCATTTAGTTAAAAACCAATGTTAAATTTTTCAAAAGTGACTTAAGCACTGTTGAATTTATGGATTTTTCATAATCACTTTCACATTTTCCTATTTCACAGGAATCAATTTTGGAATTTTCAGCAACATTCCACATGCAAGGTCATTGGGACGCGACATATTGTTATAAGCCACGATGTATGGCCACAATCGCTTGTCGCCATAATGTTTCAATGAGATTTTAATCAATGTTTCATCTATCTCCACTTTATGCTCGCACACATAACCAACCATTTTGTAGTCTACGGTGTCAACAACTGAAATATTAGCAAGATTGCGACCTTCAAGCGCTGCTGTTACCACAAACTTATATTCAGTCTGTTGCATAGTCGATTCATTCTCTGTCGGCACTTCAACACCGCTCAATGTATCCTTTTCTGCAACAACTGCAGCCGACTTTAATGTATCGGATAAAACCTGCTGAACTTTGGTAGCAGGCTCTCTCTTATCGGCAATGATTGTTTTATTTGCAGTTTCAGGCCCGTTAGCGAAGAAATAATACCCTGCAAAACCTCCACCCACAAGCAACAACACCAGCAGCGCCACAATAACAGGACGCACATTGCTGCTGCGCTTTTCCTTCGACGCAGTGGTGTTATAATCATATCCATTGCTTCTGGCACACGGCTTCGAATCAGATTCACCTACCGGCTCAGAAGGTTTCTCTGCCTCTGCAGCAACCTCGACAGATTCAACAGTGGCAGCAGGTGCTTCCGTGGTAAGTACATCATCCACTACTGCTTCAGCAACATCAGCTGCATCAACAGGCTGTTCGTCTACTGCAACTTCAAGGGCTATACTCTCTGTCGCAGGAACACTTTTCACCTTCACTGTGGCAGGGGCAGACTCCTCAGGCTCCATTGGCATCTCCTCTTCGTATTCAGCTACAACTGGAGCGACCACAGTTTCAGCCTCGGCAGGCATCTCCTCCTCTATTTCAGATACAGGTACAACCTCGGGAACAACCTCGGCAGGTTGAACTTCTTGGACAACATCAGCTACATCCTCATCTGTGACATTCGCCGTATCATCCTCATCATCTACAAGTTCATCGTCAACCTCAACAGGCTCGAACATTGCAAAAGGTGCATTTATTGTATCCTTTAACGAATCGGCAGGCAGGAAAGTCATCTTCTTGTGCCCCTTAATCTCGAAACGTTCACCGGTGTTCACATTCACACTTGAACGGCTCTCAACCTCTACAATCTTGAAGGTTCCCAGGCCATTGATCTTAACGCTGCCCTCATTTTCAAGACCCTCGACAATTGTATCGAAAAAAGTTTTTGTAAACGCCTCGGCGTCGGCTTGAGATATTCCAAGACTTTTTGCGAAGAGCGCACTGAAGTCAGAATGGTTCAATTTCATATCCATGATTGTGCCTCCTCTTATTTAATTTTATCCTTTATTTTTGCGCTAGGACGGAAGGCGGGAACCAATTTGGGAGGTATCAGCATGCGCTGTCCTGTTTTTGGATTCACCGACACCCTCTCTTTTCGCATTTTAACCTCGAAGACTCCGAAACCCGACACATTCAGCTGATCGTTCTCTTTCAATCGTTCGACCATTACCGACACGAGCGTATCTATGTATTTTGCCGTTTCCGAGGAAGAAAGTCCTGTTTTTTTGGCAATAGTTGCAACAAATTCCTTATTGTTCATCACTCTATGTTATGACGGGTTAATTATACATTTTACGGTTACTACTTCACAACCTCACCCATAAGGTCAAATTCGGTAGCTTCGGTTATCTTCACATTATAGAACTCACCGATACAAAGGTCGCCATCGGCAACATTCACCAGCACCTCTGTATCTACTTCAGGGGAATCATACTCTGTACGGCCAACATAATAGTCGCCCTCTACGCGGTCAATTATCACTTTGAACTCCTGACCAACTTTTTCGTCATTCAGGTGGGTTGATATTCGCTGCTGAATAGACATGAGAATATCGAGACGCTCCTGTTTTTTCTTTTTCGACACTCTGTCCTTGTAATTTAGTGCCGCGTATGTACCCTCCTCTTCGCTGTAGGCAAAAGCACCAAGACGGTCAAACTTGGCCCAACGCACAAATTCCACCAGCTCTTCAAAATCCTTGTCAGTCTCACCGGGGAATCCTACCATCATAGTAGTACGCAGGCAGATACCCGGAACCTCGCGACGAAGTTTTTCGACCAAAGCATAAGTCTCCTCCTTTGTCACAGGACGCAACATCTTCTTCAGAATCTTGGTACTCACATGCTGCAGTGCAATATCAAGATATTTGCACACATTGTCGCGCTCACGAATTACACGCAGCAGATCATCAGGGAAATTGGTGGGATAGGCATAATGCAGTCTTACCCACTCCACCCCTTCAATATCGGAGATACGCTCCACAAGTTCTGCTATTGCCGAACGATGGTACAAATCCTTGCCATAGTATGTCAACTCCTGAGCAATAATCTGAAACTCCTTTACACCTTTTGCCACAAGATAGCGTACCTCGTCGAGAATCTCTTCCATGGGGCGCGAAACGTGCGAACCGGTGATGATGGGGATGGCGCAATATGCACAACGTCTGTTGCATCCCTCTGATATTTTAAGATAGGCATAATGCGAAGGAGTTGTCAAATGGCGCTTGTACATTGCATCGTCGGTATATGACTTTTGCAGTTCCTCGACCAAAGCGCCCCAATCAAATTTGCCGTAAAACTTGTCAACAAGCGATATTTCCTCTTTAAGTTCATCGAGATAACGCTCCGAAAGACAACCCATCACATAGAGGCGATTGAGGTCGCCCTGCTCCTTGCGCTGGCAGAACTCAAGAATCATATTAATGGATTCCTCTTTTGCGTCACCAATGAAGCCGCAAGTATTTATCACGGCAATCTCGCCCTCGGGCATTTCGCAGTCATGAGTCACCTCGTAACCACACTCCGAAAGACGATGCATGAGCTGTTCCGAATCGACAAGATTCTTGGAACAGCCCATCGTAATAACATCAACTCTATTCTTTATCATTTGAACAGTGAATCTACAAATTCGTAACGGTTGAACACCTGCAAATCATCCATCTGCTCACCCAGTCCTATGTATTTTACAGGAATCTTGAACTGGTCGCTGATGCCGATGACCACTCCACCCTTTGCTGTTCCGTCGAGTTTGGTAATTGCAAGCGACGAAACCTCAGTAGCCTTCGTAAACTGCTTAGCCTGTTCAAAGGCATTCTGACCGGTTGAACCGTCGAGAACCAGCAGCACATCATTTGGAGCATCAGGCAATATCTTCTTCATTACATTTTTAATCTTTGTAAGCTCGTTCATAAGACCGACCTTATTGTGCAGACGTCCGGCTGTGTCGATGATTACAACCTCGGCATTGTTTGCCACTGCCGATGCCAATGTATCATACGCAACCGATGCAGGGTCGGCACCCATATTCTGCTTAACCACGGGAACATCCACACGACGGCCCCACTCCACAAGTTGTTCCACGGCCGCCGCACGGAAAGTATCTGCAGCACCGAGATAAACCTTTTTACCTGCCTTCTTGAACTGGTGAGCCAATTTACCTATGGTAGTTGTCTTTCCTACACCATTCACACCCACAACCATAATAACATAGGGGTTTCCGGGAGTTGTAGGCAAGTCGAATCCCTCGCAGTCAAGCGAGTTATTTTCAGTGAGCAAAGCAGCAATCTCATCCTTCAACAGGTTGTTAAGCTCACTGGTAGTCATAAACTTGTCGCGAGCCACACGCTTCTGCACACGGTCAACAATCTTCAAAGTTGTATCAACACCCACATCCGATGTCACAAGCACCTCTTCAAGGTTGTCGAGTACATCATCATCAATGGTAGTCTTTCCGGCTATTGCACGGGCAATCTTTCCGAAAAAGTTCTCTTTGGTCTTTGACAATCCCTTGTCAAGAACCTCTTTCTTGTCTTTAGAGAAAAAACTGAAAAATCCCATATCTCTATCTGTTTTTGCTTCTGCGAAGCTATTATATATTCAAAAAAATTAATCCAGTTTCAGTACTGCGAGGAAAGCCTTCTGCGGCACCTCAACATTACCAATCTGCTTCATGCGCTTCTTACCCTTCTTCTGTTTCTCAAGCAGTTTACGTTTACGCGACACGTCACCACCGTAACATTTTGCGGTCACATCCTTACGCACCTGTTTGATTGTCTCGCGGGCTATAATCTTTGTACCGATGGCAGCCTGCAACGCAATATCAAACTGCTGACGGGGAATGAGGTCCTTCAACTTTTCACACATCTGACGTCCAAGGCCATAGGCATTGTCAATATGTGTCAGGGTAGAAAGTGCATCCACTGGCTCACCATTCAACAGAATATCCAGTTTAATGAGTTTCGAAGTGCGGAAACCGGCAGGATGGTAGTCAAACGAAGCATATCCTTTGGACATACTCTTGAGTTTGTCGTAGAAGTCGATTACAATCTCGCCCAAAGGCAAAAGGAAACGTATATCCACACGGTTACCGGTGATAAATTCCTGTTTCTGCAATTCACCTCGTTTCGACAAACAGAGTGTCATAATGGGACCGATATATTCGGCACGGGTAATGATGCTTGCATTTATATAAGGTTCCTCGATGTGGTCGATAAGTGTCTGGTCGGGCATTCCACCGGGATTATGAACCTCCTGCACCTCTCCCTGCTTGTCGTACACCATGTACGAAACGTTGGGAACGGTTGTAATGACACTCATATCGAATTCGCGGTCGAGACGTTCCTGTACAATCTCCATGTGCAGAAGTCCAAGGAATCCGCAACGGAAACCGAAGCCGAGAGCTGCCGACGACTCGGGCTGGAATGTCAGCGAGGCATCGTTCAACTGCAATTTCTCAAGCGATGCACGCAAATCTTCATAGTCCTCGGCATCGATGGGATATACACCGGCAAACACCATTGGCTTCACCTCCTCGAATCCCGCGATAGCCTTGTCGCACGGACGTGCAATGTGGGTAATTGTATCACCCACCTTAACCTCGCGCGATGTCTTTATACCCGAAATAATATATCCTACGTCGCCTGTACGCAACTCCTTGCAAGGCACCATATCCATTTTCAACACACCTACCTCGTCTGCCACATACTCTTTTCCTGTATTGAAGAACTTCACCTTGTCGCCCGAGCGTATAACGCCATTCACAACCTTAAAATATGCAATGATTCCGCGGAAAGAGTTGAACACAGAGTCGAAGATAAGCGCCTGCAAAGGTGCCTCTTCATCGCCAACGGGAGCAGGAATACGCTCGACAATTGCCTCGAGAAGTTCCTCAACGCCCATACCTGTCTTTCCCGAAGCAAGCAAGATATCATCTCTGTCACATCCCAACAGGTCGACAATTTCATCCTTCACCTCCTCGGGCATTGCATTTGCCATGTCGCATTTGTTGATAACAGGGATAATCTCCAATCCGTGGTCGAAAGCCATATAAAGGTTGGAAATAGTCTGAGCCTGCACACCCTGAGTAGCATCCACCACCAACAGAGCGCCCTCGCACGCAGCAATCGAGCGTGACACCTCATACGAAAAGTCGACGTGTCCCGGAGTGTCAATAAGGTTCAGAGTATATGTCTCTCCTTTATATATATATTCCATCTGGATGGCATGACTCTTGATGGTTATACCCCTTTCACGCTCCAGATCCATATTATCGAGCATCTGACCTTCAGTCACTTGAATGGTCTTAGTTGTTTCCAACAGACGGTCGGCCAATGTAGACTTACCGTGGTCGATGTGAGCAATAATGCAAAAGTTCCTTATCTTCTTCATATAAGAAGCCGTTTTAAAAATCTATTAAAATTATTCATGCGAAGCACATTCCATCCATTCATCTATTCCAACTGCACGAAACAGAAGTGCTTCATATTCTGTACTCAAAATGCAATGCAGTAAAGGGCGGGATTTATGCAATTTTTCGCTTGCACAACCTGCCTATTAACTCCAATATTTCCATTTTAGTGCAAAATTACTAAATTTTAGCGAGACAAGAGCAAGATATAGGGAATTTTATTAGCATTATAGCGCAAAAGAGAGTCGCACTACAGCCGTCAGGTCAAAAAAAAGAGGTGCGCCTCTAAAAAAAAGCGCACCTCATATTATACTGATTATTCTCTGTCTGATTATTTCCAACCCAAAGCCGAAGCTCCAAGAACAGCTGCATCAGCACCTGAGAGGCTCGATTGAAGAATATCCACTTTGTTTTTCCAGAATGAAACAACCTTTTCGTTCATACGGGTTCTGATGGGAGCGAGCAACAACTCACCTGCATTTGCAAGACCACCAAAGAGAATGATTGCCTGAGGTACAGAGAATGCGATAAAGTCGCAGAATGCCTCACCCAGGATTGCACCGGTAAACTCGAAAAGCTCCTTGGCAAAAGCATCGCCCTGAACTGCTGCATCGTAAATCATCTTCGATGTAAGTTCCTCGGGAGCAACATTGCGCAACAATGTAGCATCGTCGCGTTTTTCGAGCCACGCCTTTGCAGTTCTTACAAAACCGGTAGCCGATGCGTAAGTTTCGAGACAGTCGATACGTCCGCAACCACACTGACGACCTTCGCGCTCGTATGCAGTAACGTGACCAAGCTCACCGGCAAGACCATCGTGACCATAGATAAGGTTGCCACCCGAAACAATACCGCTACCAACACCTGTGCCAAGAGTAATCACAATAAAGTCGCGCATACCTTTGGCAGCACCATACTTCATTTCACCAATGGCTGCAGCATTGGCATCATTAGTCACCTTTGTGGGCAAGCCGCTCTTTTCGGTCAACACGCGTCCCAGAGGCACACGACCCTTCCAGGGAAGGTTGGCAGCATTTTCAATATCACCGCTATAATAGTTACCCATGGGGGCACCAACGCCGATACCCTCAATATCATCCATAGCCACTGAATTATCCTGCGCAAGTTTATTGATTACCGCAACAACAGCATCAGCATAATCATTAAGTTCGGCATATTTCTGGGTTTTTACCGAATCATCCTTGGCAAGAATCTTGCCGTTAACATCCACAAGACCAATGACGGTGTTGGTACCACCAAGGTCAATACCTATTACATAATTTGCCATATATAATTAATTTAAAATGTCAATTTGTCAAATTTACGCAGATTTTCGCAACAACAAGCCATTTTTTGCAAAAATTATATAAAAAAGTAATTAATAAACCCGCCAAATGAATAATTTTGTATATTTGCAAAATAAAACATAAAATAGGGAGTTAACTACCCCCTTTCTAAACAAAGCACATATAAACCAAACAATAACAATAAACAAACAGGACATGAAAAAGACAAAAACAATCCTGAGCGCATTGCTTTTTGCAGTAGCGTTCATCATGGTAGGTTGCAGCTGTCCCCAGAACAGCCAACAAGCCAATCTGTTCAAAGCCAGTGTAGACTACAAAATTGTTGATGGCGTAATCGTTCTTGACGAGCCCCAGCGCGCTCCCGGCCAGAAAAGCATGCTCGAGTTCCGCGCTAAGCCCCTTGAGACAGTACGCGTAGGTTTTGTAGGTCTCGGTATGCGCGGTCCCGGCGCTGTTCAGCGTTTCACAAACATCGAAGGTGTGGCAATCAACGGTCTTTGCGACAAATACGCTGAAAGAGCTGAACGTTGCCAGGGTTACCTTGACAAGGCTGGTATGCCCAAAGCAAAAATTTACAGCGGTGACGAAGGTTACAAACAGCTTTGCGAGAGCGATGACATCGACCTCGTTTACATCGCTACATCATGGCAGATGCACGTACCCGTAGCCCTCTACGCTATGGAGCAGGGCAAGCACGTTGCAATCGAGGTTCCCAGCGCAAACACAGTTGAGGAGTGCTGGCAGCTTGTTGATGCAGCC
>CAJGDX010000021.1 GCA_904502185.1 uncultured Bacteroidaceae bacterium
CCTATCAACGATACAAGCTCGCCGTCGAAGAGCGATGCGTTTATCGTGTCGACAACCTGATGTCTTGACTTGCCATCGGTGTATCCGATGGTAAGATTCGAGAGTATCAGTGCCGGATTATGCATGTTACTTGCGATATCCTGTCCACTCCTGCAAAAGATCGAGAATCTCCTTCTTGGTAGCCTCGGGCATTGTACCGATACGTGCCTTGTGGCTGCCGTTGGGCTCGATGAAGATGCGGATGTTCTGCTTGTTGCGGTCGCGCAGCCATGTTACGCCGTTGGCTGTCCAGGGGTCCCACTGACCGTAGATGTATATCATCTTAGGGTCGTTCTCTGTGAGGAAGTCCACAACCTTGCGGTGTGTGCTGCCGTCGAACTCTACGTCGTACCACTCTTCGCTGAGCATAATCTTTTTGTAGTAGTCCTGAAGGGGCTCTTTGATGTACTTCTTGAAGGGCTCGATGTTGTAGCCGTAGTAACCGAAGTCCTTAACAGCCTGTACCGAGAATGAGTCGAGGCGGTTGCCGCGTGAGAAGTAGCTGGGGTCACAGCTTGACATGAAGTATTTGAAGATGGCATCGTCGCCTGCTGCCATTGTGGGGATTTTGTCTGCAGGAGCACCCCACTGCCAGAATGAGAATGCGTATTCAAGTACGCAGTAGTCGTAGATGACTGAGAGGGGCTGACGGAATGTGTATTTCTTCTGCTTGCAATAGTTCTCGAAGAGGGGCATGTATACCTCCTTGCGCTCGAGAAGCAGCAGCTGGAAGTTTCTGACTGCGTCGCGCTGTGCCTGTGTGCCTGCCTGCTCGAGGAACGACTCGTGGCGTCCATCCTCAAGTGCTACGCACAAGGGTGCTACGTAGGGTACTGATACGTCTACATCCTCGGGATAATATGCGCGATAGAACATTGCTGTTGAACCGCCCTTGCTGATACCTGTTGCCAGCCATTTGTCCTTGTAGTACTCTTTGAAGGCAGTGGTGATGGCGTGATAGTCCTCCATTGAATTGGGGATTGTAAGGTAGTCCCAGTTGCAGGGAGTGGGGGTTGACTCGTCGAAGTATCTGTGCTCAACGAAGAGTACGTTAGCGTCGATGAGGGTTGTCAACTCTTCGTAGAAACGGTTGGAAGAGAAGCTGCCGCCACCGCCGTAGCCCTGTGTGATGATGACCATGGGGCGGTCCCATCCACGGTGTCCCAACAGAATGCGCTGTTCGAAGGTTCCTGCCTGGGGATTGTCCTTGTCGAGCTGTTGGGTGAATTTAAGTGAGTAGTAGCTGCGCAGGGTGTCTGTCTTTTCGATTTTTTCGAAGCTGCTGACTTTCTCAATCTTCTTGAGCATCTTTTCTATGTCGTTCTTTTTGGCGTTGAGGGTTACCGCAAATACGACAAGCATTAAAATGGTAAAATAGCGTTTCAACATAACTGTTTGTGTATTTTGTTAATTTTTTGCGAATGTACTGTTTTTTTGTCTATTTAAAAACTGTTTCAGCTTTTTCTTTCAAGTTCTTGCAGGCTTTCCATTTTCTTGGTTTCGAGGAACTCGTAGATTCCGCTCAGGTGTTCGCGCACACGCTTGTGGCCGAATTCATAGACTTTGGTCACGAGGCCGTCAAGAAAATCACGGTCGTGGCTGACAACGATGAGTGTACCGTCGTAGTCCTGAAGGGCCTGTTTCAACACATCCTTGGTCTTAAGGTCGAGGTGGTTGGTGGGCTCGTCAAGGATGAGCAGGTTCACAGGCTCGAGCATCAGTTTCAGGATTGCCAGACGGGTGCGTTCGCCGCCGGAGAGGACTTTCACCTTGCGGCTGCTCTCTTCGCCGCCGAACATGAATGCGCCCAGCAGGTCGCGTATCTTGTTGCGGATGTCACCCTTGGCAATGTCGTCGATGGTCTGGAACACTGTCAGTTCGTCGTCGAGCAGCGAGGCCTGGTTTTGCGCGAAATAGCCAATCTGCACGTTGTGGCCGAGTGTGATTTTTCCGTCATATTCAATCTCGCCCATGATGGATTTTACCATTGTGGACTTTCCTTCGCCGTTGCGGCCTACGAAGGCAATTTTGTCGCCACGTTCGATGGTGAAGCTTGCATTGCTGTATATAAGTTTGTCGCCGTAGCTCTTGCCTACGGTGTCGCACTGTACGGGGTAGCTGCCGCTGCGGGGCGATGGGGGGAATTTCAGTCTCAGCTGTGATGTGTCCTCTTCGTCAACCTCAATGAGTTCAAGTTTTTCGAGCATCTTCACGCGGCTCTGCACCTGCAGTGTCTTTGAGTATGTTCCTTTGAAGCGTTCGATGAATTCTTTGGTCTCGCGTATCATCTTCTGCTGCTCTTCGTACTGCTTCTGCTGCTGCTCACGACGCTCCTTGCGCAGCTCCAGATAGTGGCTGTACGATGCTTTGTAGTCGTAGATGCGTCCCATTGTCACCTCTATTGTACGGGTGGTGATGGCATCCACGAATTTGCGGTCGTGGCTGATGAGTACCACGGCTTTCGATGAGGTCTTTATGAACTCCTCGAGCCATTGGATACTCTCGATGTCGAGGTGGTTGGTGGGCTCGTCGAGCAGCAGCACGTCGGGGTCTTTGAGCAGCAGTTTGGCAAGTTCGATGCGCATGCGCCATCCTCCTGAAAAATCACTTGTGGGGCGGTCGAAGTCGCTGCGCTCGAATCCTAATCCCAATAGGGTCTTTTCCACATCCTCCTCGAAGTGGGTCATGTCTATTGCGTAGAACTTTTCGCTGAGGGCTGTCACCTTTTCGATTAGCGCCATATATGAATCGCTCTCGTAGTCGGTGCGCTCCATCATTTCTGCATTCAGACGCTCAATCTCCTGCTCAATCTCCTTAAGGTGGGCGAAGGCCTGTGTGGTCTCTTCGAACACGGTGCGGCCGTCCTCTGTCATCAGGTGCTGTGGCAGGTAGGCAATGACGCAATCTTTGGGGGCCGAAACGGTGCCTCGTGTGGCCTGGCGTACACCTGCGAGAATCTTCAGCAGGGTACTTTTGCCTGCTCCGTTCTTGCCCATCAGGGCTATGCGGTCTTTTTCGTTTATCTGAAAGGATATGTCTTTAAATAGCGTTGTTCCGCCAAACTCGACGGTCAATCCATCAACTGATATCATAGTGTTTTTCGTTTTAAAGTGCGAAGATACGCAAAAAAAATAACATATACGGCTATTCTGAAACTTTACTTGGTGTTGTGATTATACAAGCTTGTATTGCTTGCGGTGTTTTTGATAAGGGGGCAGTAATTGTATGTCAGTTTGGTTGGCAGATGGTAAATATGGTGGTAAAAACATTCTTTCATTGTTTTGCATCTATTTTCATTTCTTTGTTGTATCTTCGCCCCGAAAAATATAAAAATATGAAGAAAATCAGAGCTGCTATTGTCGGTTATGGCAATATAGGTAAATATGCGTTGCAGGCGCTGGAGAGTGCGCCTGACTTTGAGGTTGCGGGTATCGTACGCCGTTCGGGTGCCGAAAATGTACCTGCTGAACTTGAGAAATATCAGGTGGTGAAGGAGATTAGCGAACTTCAGGATGTTGATGTTGCTATCCTTTCAACCCCTACAAGAAGCGTAGAGCAGTATGCGAAGCAGATTCTTGAGGCGGGAATTAACACTGTCGACAGTTTCGATATCCATTCACAGATTGTTCCCTTGCGCCGTTCGCTTGCCGAGAGCGCTAAGAAGGGTGGTGCAGTTGCCGTTATTTCGGCAGGTTGGGACCCGGGAAGCGACTCTGTGGTAAGAACTCTGTTGCAGGCTATTGCTCCCAATGGTATTACTTACACTAACTTCGGTCCCGGTATGAGCATGGGACACACTGTTGCTGTCAAGGCAGTGGAGGGTGTTCAGGCGGCTTTGTCTATGACTATTCCCACCGGTACAGGTATTCACCGCCGTATGGTGTATATCGAGGTTAAGGAGGGCTATGAGTTTGAGAAAGTTGCTGCGGCTATCAAGGCTGATGCTTACTTTGTAAACGACGAGACACATGTTATTCAGGTTCCTTGTGTGAACGAACTGCTTGACATGGGACATGGTGTGAACCTTACTCGCAAGGGTGTTTCGGGTACAACACAGAACCAGTTGTTCGAGTTTAACATGCGTATCAACAACCCCGCTCTCACCGGTCAGGTGCTTGTGTGCGCAGCCCGTGCTACAACGAAACAGCAGCCCGGTTGCTACACTATGATTGAGATTCCTGTTATCGACCTTTTGTATGGCGACCGCGAAGAGCATATTGCACATCTTGTGTAACATATGATTATATCATACACCAAAAAACAGCTCCATTGCCGGAAGGCAATGGAGCTGTTTTTTGGTATCGTTATTTACCGTTGGTGCTATTTGTCTGCGATGCGTACTTTTTTGCCGTTGACAATATATATTGCTCCGGGTTTTACTTCCTTGACACGACGGCCGTTGATGTCGTAAATGGCGTTGTTGCCTATTGCCTCATCGACGGTGATGTCCTCGATGCCGGTGGGGATTGTGTACGATGCTTTTACTAATGCAATTGCTTCGTTAAGCTTCTTTGTCTGGTCGGGGTACATAACTGCGGGGCGTGTGGCAATAAGTGCCTCTGCTGCTGCAATCTCTGCAACGAGTTGCGATACATACTCGGGCAGTTTGCTGTCGGTAGCCTCCACATAGCTGTAAAGCACGATGTTGTCGGATGTACTCTTTGTGCTGTCCACAATTATGTCGATAAGGGCATTTGCATTGCCTAATGCAGTATTCAGGGCATTGCTGTTCTCTGTTGCTTCGTTGTCCTCGACGCAGGTGATTGTCCACTGCGACGGAGCCTGGTCGCCCGACCATCCTACAAGTTTGTAGTTGGATGCACAATGCAGGTAACCATATCCGGTGTTTTCTTTCTGTATTTCGTATTTGCCGTTGCCAATCTCATGAAGCTTGAATTTCACTGCTGTAGAGGTTGATGTTGCCTTTGCTGTGACGTCCTTGCTCTGCGCTATATAGTCGATGTATTTTCCTGCGCCTGTCTTCAGGTAGAACAGTTCGCTGTTGCTGATGGGAATGAAGGCCAGCATTGTGGATTTATTTGATGTCATGGCACATGCCATTGTACCGTCATCTTTGCAGTAAGCGGTGTATTTCATGTACTTGGCATTGGTCAGTTTGTAGTAGTTCTTTGAACTTAGTTTGACAATGGCATATTTGTCGTTGAGTATGTTGTCAAATTCGCTAGAGAGCAGTTTTGCCCATTGACCGTATGTGTGAACGCTCTGGTCGTTGTTGGCGACAGCCGCTTTGGCTGCTGTGTGGTATTCTATCAGTTTTTCCAGTGCGTATGTGTGGTAGTAACCCACCTTCTTGCCTGTGGCATCTTTCATTCTTATATACTGCTGTCCCAGTTCGATGGCACTGTTGAGTGCTGCCAATTGCTCCTCTTCGCTGCCGCTATATACGTCCACAACTTCTGTTTCGGTGCCATCGGCTGATACTGCAACAATCTTCAGTTCGCGTGATGCGATGTTCTCAGGAAGTGTGTATTTAAGGGTGTTGCAGAAACTTAGCAGACTGTCCTCGGTGCTGTAGAATCTGAATCCTACCGCGCCTGTTCCTTTGCTGAAGGTTACTTCGCGTCCGAACTTGGAATATATGTAGCCCTTTGCTTTTGTCTTTATCGAGTCGGGGAGGTATGCAGTGAATTGTCCCAGGTCGCCGGCTTCACCTACATTGTAGTCGATTGCAAGACGGTTGCCTTCGACACCGTCGGTACGGGGGTAGTGTACTATGCGGTCTTCGATGAATTCAATGGCACCGCACTTTTTGGGGTATTTGGATATTTTCTCCTTGGTGGCATCTATCATCGCCTGTGTCGATGTAAGTGTATAGTCGCCATAGTCGCCGATAACCATTCGGTTCATGGGTACGAAGAAACCCCATGCATCGAAGAAGGTGGTGAGGTCCTCTTGTGCCACTTCGCAACATTTCTCAACAAACTTCAGCAGGTCGTCCTTGCCATAGTTGAGCGTAGATGTGCTTCTTTTCAGAGGGTCTTTGCGCAGTTCGATGAACAGGCGCTGAAAGAATTCGGGATTGTTTCCTACCACGTAATAGTAGAGATAGAGCTGCCAGAACATTCTGGTGGTGTGCATCAAGTTAATGTTTAACTGGTAGGAGTAGGGTACTTTATTTTCGTAATTGGCCGATGTCTCGGAGATGATGCCGCCTCGTGACATGTAACGTCCGAATTTATAGAGTACCATGTTCGAGAACAAGTTGTTGCTAACCTCGGTGTTACCTATCATGTTGATGGCTTTCTGGTTGGCGTGTCCTATTTCGTGGGCCGGTCCCCAGAAATTACATCCGTTCATCATCTTTTCGTAGGACATTATTTCTGCGAGTGTGTGTGGGGGGTAGTTGGTGTTGTATGCGCCTGATGACATTGTGGATGCTTCGTCGCGGGTACGTGCCACGTGCAGGTTATTGAACCTTTCGAGAGTGCCGTCCATGTTGAAACCCATAAGTTCGTGCATCCATTCTGTCATGGTGTCCCACCAGCCGATACATTCGGTTATTTTTTGGGGAACGCAGTTTGAAGCTGTCAGGGTCTTCTTGTCCATGTTGAGCATAACCTTGTGACCTTTTACCTGTATGTATTTGTAGGTTGCAAGGTTCTTGGTTATTTTCACCCAGTCGGCGTCTGTATGAAAATCTCTGTCCCAATATCCGTTGAGAACACCGCCCTCGATGTGTATGTCGAGCGAGTCGTAGTCGGCAAGTAGTTTGTCGCCTGTGGTATCTACCGTGTACAGGATGTAGAGCATCGAGTTGCTGCGACCAATTGGAATAATGTTTATACCCTTTTTCAGTTCGCTTCGCACACCCGAAACTGCGTTCATGTAAACGCGGTCAATCTGCAAGGTTGCATTTTCGGGTATATCATTGCCGACAAACACATATAACATGTCGCAGGCATTTGCGTAAATTCCGGTGGGATTGCTCAGATACGAGTATGTGGTCATTATAAGACGTTTGGCCCATTCGTCAACGTCGGAGTAGGGTTCGTAGGTGTGCACTCGGAACCATTTTTCATACTCTTTCCAAGTGTTGTTTTTTATTTTAAGGGCGATGTTTGTAAGTTCTTCACCGTATGCGCTCATAGCTGCACGCAGCTCGTCATCGCTGAGTGATGTGTATTCGGGTTTAAGTGTTGTACAGGCTGCATCCGAGAAGAATTCCATATAACCATTGTAATGCTCGGCGCCGTTGTCTGTTATATCTTTATATATCAGGTATTTTTCACGTGAAGCCTCTATCACGCTGTCGGCAACTTCTACTTCAACAAAGCCCCATTCCGATGGGGTTACACCACTGAAACTTTTGTACCATGGTACGATGTTGTTGTCATTGTCGCAGTGCAGACTGTAATCCTGTGAGGTGTTGTTCCAAATATTGTAGCTCTTGGACATTACCGAATTTTCTTTCATATAGTATGTCGAAGGGGTTGTGGTTGTAAGTACCTGGGTGTAGAACGAACCTGCAGATTTTATGAAATTGCCTGTGTAGAGGTTCTGAAAAGTCCATCCTGTGCCCTTTTTGAAAATCTGCCACAATTGGATACAATCGTTGTTATCACCTATTTCGTCGCAAATCATTCCTCCGTTTGTAAAATCCTCTGCCATGGCAAGGTTGTACTTCAGGTTAACGATGCGATAGATACCCGAATCGACGGGGGTTACATAGTTCTGTGCCGATGCTGTCAGTACCGAACATAGCAATACCAGGATTGCTGTCAACATTCTTAGATTTTTCATATTGTTGTTGTTGTTGTTTGTATTCGTTGTTGACGCTCTGTCTGTATGAACAGATTTTGCAGTTCTTTTATAGGTAATTATATAAGGCCCAAAATTATACTTTTCTTTTTATTCTTGAAAATTCTGGACAAAATTTTTCAAAATTGTGAATAATAAATAATAAACTATTTCTCGAGCAGTCCTGTAATTTCGGAAAGGTCGCTGATGATGGCTGTAGGTTCATAGCCCTCAATGATGGGTTCATCTTCCCAGCATATTTTCTTCAACCATACGGCTTTGCAGCCGAGTGTCAGCGAAGGGTGGATGTCCTTGCGGTAGGAGTCGCCGACAACAAGCACCTCGTCGCTGCTCATTTTCAGTGCTTCGACACCCAAGGCAAAGAGACGTGGGTCGGGCTTGCGTATGCCCACTACCGAGGATTCGACTATTGAGTTGAAATATTTGTCGAGTGAGAACTCTTTCAGCACGACCGGCATGTTTCCATAGAAATTGGTTACAAGCACAGTGGGGTAGCTGCCTGATATTTTCTGCACAGTGGAGCAGGTGCAGGCTATTGTCTCTTTTGTCTGTTTGTAGCATCCTTCTACTATTTTCTGCTGCTTGCCGATACTTTCTGCCTCTATGGCTCCAATGCTTTTAAGATAGTCGAATTGTATGGCTATCTTCTCTTCGAGCAGACGCAGGAATGTGTGCTGCGGGGTTATTATGCGGTTTTTGGCAAGTGTGCGCTCGCCGTGTACGTATGCTGCACGGTAGGTCTCGTTGTCAATCTCGACACCGGCATTCATATATTGCGAGCGTATTACTTCGCTCCAGTGTATGCCGTTGGTGTCGATGGTGCCGCCAAAGTCGAATATTATACCTTTAATGTTTTTCATAATCGTTGTCGATTTCTGCCATCAGGTTTTTACAGAGTCTTTCGTGGCGGCTTTTCATGTATATGAATAGTGCTCCCAATACTACTATTTCGAAAAACAGATAGAGCCACAACTGACCAATGAGCATTGCGAACCATAGAAATATGGCGCGGCTGTTGAATGTCAATATGTTGGTGTATTTCATCAAAGGCAGACTGCCTTTGCGGAATTTTTCGCGCAGGGTGGCTGGGATACCGTCGGGGTATTTTGCATTTACCTTTGCAATGAATTGTTGAAAGACGGGTGTCATTCGCTCCTGGTTGGCTGTGTAGGCAACGTAGGCGTTCAGGAATATCTTCCAGAAGAAATTGCCTTTCCATGGTGTTTCGTTGTTGCGCTTGCGTTCGGCGTCAGATGTGTGGAACTCGTTGCCGTTCTCCTCGTTGATGAAGTAGAGGTGTATGTTGCGATAGTAGTCGGCAAGCTGACATTGCGAGCCGTGCAACCAGAATCCCGAGAAGGAGCACAGTATCCATATTATCACACCCCACTGATATTCGGGCGCAAAGGGTATTGGGCTGAATGTTTCGCGTACGGCTATGGCAAGGTAGATGAAGAAGAACCATACATCGCCGGCAAAGCCGTCGAGTATTCGTCCCCAGCGTGTCTTTTGTCCTGTAAGGCGTGCCAGCTGTCCGTCGGTGCTGTCGTAAAGGTTTGCCCACAATAGCAGCAGTATGCCCGCAATGTTCCATCGCAGTTCCGTCTGTATGAAACAGATTCCGGCAGCTATTCCCAGGAATATCGAGAAGATTGTTACCACGTTGGGGTGTATGCCGCGATTGCGGAAAAAGAGTGCGCAGTGGTAGCCGTAGGGACGATAGATGCACAGGTCGATAAACTCCTCTGTGTCGTATGACTTTATTGTGGATTTGTATGCTTTAAGGTCTGATTCTTTCATTTCTTTCTGCTCTTTTTTCGATTATTCCGGCTATTGCTTCGGCTGCTTCCTCTCTGTATGCCGAAAAACTGGGAAAATCGTTCATGTCTATTATGTATATTTCTCCATTCGGGGTCACAATGCAGTCGCCGCCAAATACATCAATCTGCAATGCTTCTGCTGCTTGGAAGGCTGTCTGTTGCAGCTGCTTGTGGTCGAATGGGTGTTTTTCGGCTCTTCCGTTTATCCGTTCAAGTCCGAATTTTGTTGTTTCGGGGTCGGGGTAGTGGTGGCGGAAAAACTCAGTTCCGCGTACTCCGTAGAATTTTATCAGGTCGCCTTTTATGTGTTCGCAGTATATTGCTTCGCTGTGTCCGCGTGCTGAAAGCCTTTGCAGTGCTTCGTCTGCCTCCTGTGGCGATGCCACGAACTGTACATCGTCGATGTGCGCCGACCATCCTTCACTCTTTTTCAGCCAGCCGGGATATTTCAGCATGGTTGTGTCTGTCAAATGAGTTACTACACAGTATGGCGGTTGCTTGATGTCGTTGCTTCCGAAAATTTCCATAAAGGTTTTTCGTGAGCAGTTTTTTACTCCATTCGGTGAGTTAATGACGCTGATGCCCCGTTTTTCGCAATCCGAAAGTTTTTGCAGTGTCTCGTCGGTGCGCGACATATGGAATATTGCATCGTACACTCCATCGATGTTGTCATTGTCGACAATCTCAACGGAGTGCCCTCTCTCCTTGAGCCTTTCCGAAATTTCGCAGAATAGTTTCATGTCCTTGTCGGACATGTTGGGCGAGTGTTCGGGGTTTCTTGGTATTCCGGCGATTCTCATTTTTCGGCGATTAATTTTTCGGCCTTTTCAATGTCGGTGGCATGGTCGATATCTATGATTTTACCAAAGGGAAAGGCACGCAGTTTCAGTCCGTCGGCTACCAGCCGGCGCTGGAAATTGCGCATGCGCGACTGTCCCTCTTCAATGCACTGTTCAAGTATGTCGAGGGCATTTTCATTCAGTCCGTATATTCCACCCGAAATATATTGGCTCTCGGGGTGCGGAGTGTCGTAGAAACCGGTGATGTTCATATTGCTGTCGGTGCCTACATACAGAGGTTTCTCGTCGTCGATGTACGAGGTTACTGCCATTATGCCGTCGCAGTTGCTCTCTTCGAATTCTTTCAGATAGGCTGTAAATTCATCTTCGTTGAAGATTGTGTCAACGGTTGTCAGACAAAATTTTCCTCCGCGCAGCAGATGGCGCAGCTCGTAAAGGCTGTGCATCGAACTTGGGGTGTCCTTCACCACAATGTTTACGGGGTACTCCTTGCTCAGTTTGTGGAGCAGAACCTCCGTTTCGGGCTGACGGCTGTTGATGATGATATTTACTGACTCGGCATTGTGCCCGGCGAATATCTTTATCAGTCGTTCGATGATGGGGGTGCCTTGCAATGGCACAAGAGGTTTGGGGTATGTTACCCCCTCCTGTGCCAGTCGTGACCCTTCGCCTGCCGATATTATGGCAAATTTCATAGTCTGTTGTTTACTATTCTTCGTCGGCCTGTTGCAGGTTCAGACGATTGCTGTCGTCGCGTTTCTCGAAGTATTGCTTGCGCAGGGGATTGCGGTGAGCATATTCGTCGTTTCTGCGGTTGCGGTATATATCTATGGCTGCGTAAATGGCCTGACGGAATGAGTTTTCGTCGGCACAGCCTTTGCCTGTGATGTCGTATGCAACACCGTGTGCAGGCGAAGTGCGTACTATCGACAATCCGGCTGTGAAGTTTACTCCGTCGTTCATTCCCAGTGCCTTCATGGGTGCAAGTCCCTGGTCGTGGTACATTGCCAGTATGCCGTCGAAACGTGTGTAGTTGGCGCTGCCCATAAAGCCGTCGGCAGGGAAGGGACCGTAGCATAGGATTCCTTCGCTGTTCATCTTGCTGATGGTGGGCTTGATTATCTCCTGCTCTTCGTTGCCAATAATTCCATTGTCGCCTGCATGGGGATTGAGTGCAAGAACGGCAATCTTGGGAGCGTTGATGTTGAAGTCTTTTTTAAGGCTGTTGTTGAAGAGTGTCAATTTCTCTTCCAGCAGCTCGGGGGTGATTGCTGCTGCAACGTCGCGCAAGGGGATGTGTGATGTGGCAAGCGCAACGCGCAGGTCGCCGCTGCACAGTATCATCAATGCCTTTTCGTCATTCTCCATGCGTTCCTGAAGATACTCGGTGTGTCCCGGAAAATTAAAGTCGTTGCCCTGTATTGCATCCTTGTTTATGGGTGCGGTGACAAGCACATCAATCTCTCCGGCTTTGTAGTCGGTGATGGCTCTTTCGAGTGCTTCGTATGCTGCTTTCCCGCTCTCCTTTGTGGCTGTACCCAACTCTATGTGTACCTCGTCGTTGTTGCAGTTGATGATATTAAGTTTGTCATTTTCTGCTTCAGACGCATTTTCAATGGCATTGTATTGTGTGGGCAACTCCAGCGCTTTGCGGTGGTAGGCTGCCAGTTTGGGTGAACCATAGACAATGGGGGTGCATAGCTCGAATATTTCGGGTTCGGCGAATGTCTTAAGTATCACTTCGTATCCTACGCCGTTGATGTCACCTTGTGTGATTCCTATGCGTATCTTGCGTTGCTCGCTCATATTATTACTCTTTTATGTCGGTTTGTATTGTGTCCTCTATAATTATTTCGGGTATCAGAATTGCATTTTCCAGCTCTTTGTCGGCAGGAAGCTTAAGCGAGAATATTGCAGCCTCCAGCTGACGCATCATGTTGCCTTTGTCCTTGCCGGGGGCATAAACAAAAGCCTCTGCTACAATTACGCGCTGGTTTATTTCATCCACGAACGAGTGTGACACGAACGGTCCACCCATCATGTCGTTCTCCATCTCCCAAAGACCACGTGCCTCCTGCATGTATCTGTTGCGGAAAGCTTTGTCCTTCACTGTTACATAGTCGGCATTTGTTGTCATGTAGCGGTCCTCGCGTCCACCACGAATGTATTTGCCCAGTATCTTGTTGCGCATGTCAATGTAGTATTCGTGTGTGAAGGTGTTTTTGTCGGTGTAGGGGAAGCTGTATACAACTACGCTGCTTATAGCCTCTTTCGCTGTGTTCATGTCAGATGCCCAAAGAAAATCCTTGCTGCTCTTGATGCCTGTGAGGTGAGGAGGTATGTTTATGTCGCATCCGAACTTCTTCTGTACCGAGTCGTTAAAAGCTCTGTTGAAGTTCTTTTTCAGAATATCAAGTTCGCGGTTCATTTCGGCAGATGTGAAAAAGTCCAGTATCGTCTGCTCGTTTTCTTTTATGAACTTTTCAAACTCGCGTACATTGGGGCTCTGAATAGTCAGCACCATCTGTGGCGCAGCATATTTGTCCTTGCTGTATTTGAACTTCGTTTGTGTGTAGAGCTTGGGGTCTATCTGCACGTCGATGATGTTGCGGAATGGCTTGAATATCTGTGTGAAAGCTCCGTGGCTTGTCTGCGATACGCGGAACGAAGATTCGGGCTGGGGCAGTCCGGGAATGTCGCTTCTGAGTATCTCTTTCATAGTCTCTCCCACAGATGAATCCCAAAGATCCTGACCGCATACGACCAACAACTCATATGGCATTCCAACGGATGTTTGCTTGAAGAAGGCAACTCCTTTGTTTCCATTGTTGCAACCTACAAGTGCCAATGCTACGAAAAGAAGTGAAAATAAAATCTTTTTCATATTGTGACTTTTTTACTGTTTGTTTTTCTGTTTTAGGGTTGATAGCATTCCGCAAGCTGCAAAAATGTCCTCGCCGCGTGATGCACGTATGGTGGTGAATATTCCGTTCTTTGTAAGGTAGTCGCGCAGTTTTGTCATCTCTTCGAGTGCTACTCCCTCCAACGGCACCGATGGTATTGCATGGTAGCGTATAAGGTTTATGCGACAGTCGAGTCCTTCGAGTAGTTTCAATAGTTCGCGTCCGTGGTAGAGCGTGTCATTCACACCTTTGAATACGATGTATTCGAATGTCAGACGGCGCTGGTGGCTGAAGTCGTAGTTGCGCAACAACTCTATCGCCTCTTTTATTGAATAACCCTTTTCGGCAGGCATTAGTTCGCTGCGTTTTTCGGGGATGGGGTGGTGCAGACTGACAGCTATGTGGTAGTCGCCTGCATCAAGCAGGGGTTTAAGCCCTTTGCGCAGTCCTACTGTTGAAACTGTGATGCGGTGGGGACTCATGGCTGTTCCGTAGTCGGCGGTAAGCACTCTGATTGCCTGTAACAGGTTCGAAAGGTTGTCGCAGGGTTCGCCCATTCCCATGAATACAAGATTGGTGAGTTTATCGAACTGGGGCAGTGCGTATATTTGGTTAAGAATTTCGTTTGCTGTAAGATTGGCTGTGTAGCTCTGTTTGCCGGTCATGCAGAAAAGGCAATTCATCTTGCATCCTACCTGTGAGGAAACACATAGTGTGGCACGGTCGCCGTCGGGAATATATACAGCCTCGACAAAGGCTCCTTCGCCTGCCGAAAAGAGATATTTGATGGTGCCGTCAACCGATTTTATAGCCTCTACCGGTGGCTTTATGCCTATTTCGTACGAAGCTGCCAGCTTCTCGCGGTTCTTTGCCGAAAGGTTGGACATCTTGTCGATGGAATCTACTCTCTTCTTGTATATCCAGTCGGCAATTTGTTTGGCTGTAAAGCGTGGCATGCCCTCCTGTGCAACTACATCCTGCAATTGCTCCATGGTCATGCCTAACAGATATTTTTTATTATCGCTCATATGTGATATGTTCGGTTCTTAATCTGCAAAGTTAAGAAACTGTTTTGATTTATTGGGGATTGTACGGACGTTTATTTGTGCGTTGTGTCAAATTTCTTGTCAGGAAATTCAATTAGTGTGAATCCGATTTGATTTTCTGTGTTTGCTTGGTTGATATTTGGTGTAAAATCTTTTAGTTTACGGTCGGTTTTACCACTAGACACTACATCCCCAAAGTAAACATTAATTTATGTCGTTTATGCTTTTTAGTTCTGCGCCGGGGTAGTAGTGTGCTAGTATTGCCGAATAGTCGTAACCCCTCTCGCTCATTACTGCTGCTCCTATCTGACACAGACCTACTCCGTGTCCCCAACCGGCGCCTTTAAGTACGAAAATTGTTTCGCCGTCGCTGGTTGTTCTCTTGTCTACTACAAATGCCGAACTGTACAGGTGCGAGGCTGAGAGCCATCGGCGTATTTCAAGCTCTTTGCCTACTGTGACAGTGGCTTTGCTGCCTCTGATTTTCAGACGTACGATGCGTCCGGATGCTCCGCGTTCTATGGGTGTAAGTTCGTATATTTCTCCAAAGTCGATGCCGCTTTTCTTTTGTATCAGCTGCGACAGCTCTTCTGATGTGTATTCCACTGTCCAACGATAAAAATCGTTTGTTTCGCGGTCGTATCCGTTCAGCACTTGCGAAAGTACTGCAGTGTCGGCAACCGAACAAAATGCTTCGTGTGTGCCTTCTATCCACTCTCTTGCAGCCTTTTCGCTGCTTGCATCGAATGGTTCGCTTGCTCTGTCTGTATCCCTGAATGAGGCAAGGTAGGGGATCGATTCATCCTCCCAGCATGCCGAGAACCGCTCTGTGATTCCTCCGCAGCATTTGCTGAATCGTGCATCGCAGACGCGCCCTTCGAAGGCGAGTACTTTATGCTCGGTCTCTTTGACAGCTCGCAATACATCGGGGTTTATCACTTTTGTAATTCCCTGATAGCGCTGGCAATGGTCGTCGGCGCAGAAGTCGAACAGTTCGTGGTCGTCGCGGGCGTACCATCTGATTATTTCGTTGTCGTTCTTCCATCCATATACAGCTGCAGTGTCGCCACCTGCTGACTTTCTGTCGAGCTGTGCGTAGAGCCAGCTGCGCGATATTACTGCGTGTGCTTTCAGCAGCTGCAACGACGAGGTTGCCGACATTTCCGACGATATTACACTTGTAAGGTACTCCTCTACTGCAATTCTGTTTACGGCTCTCACCTTGCCCTTCTCGACAAACAGATGAAGCTCGCCTTTGAAACTCTGCTCTTCGCATCGTTCCCAGTGAAAATCTATTCCTATGACGACGTTGTGAAGCGTAAAATTGGCATCGCTCCCCTGTGGAGTGAATATTAGTCTGTCATAGCTGTTGCCTGCCCATTGTACTCTGTTGCCGTCGACGGTAGCGCTGTTTTCTCCTGTTGTTTCAGTGCCGTTGCACAGAAATGTTCCATTCAGCGAAAAACCGATGACATCTGCCAAAAGTATGCCTACATCTATTGTTCTCATCTTTTTGTTGCTAAGGTTTCGATAACCGTAAGACAGTCGCCGGCAGGCAGTGATACCTCCTGCAGTATCGAATATGCCTCCTCAGCGGTCATTGCATTGTAGTCCTCTTCGCGGGCAAGGATAAGCACTCCGCACATATCCAATGCTCCGGGGCTTACCAGACGGTGTTCGGCACCTGTTGCAAAGTAGCAGTCGGGGCGGTGCTTGCGGCGGGGGAATACAATAATGCTCCAGCCTTCGTTCATCTTGTAGGTTGCAATTACGTTGACAGCTGCTTCAGCCTCGCCTTCGTTGCGAGGAAGGCTTCCCATCAGCGATGCGAACAGCTGTTCAGCCTCTTTTTCGCACTCGGCTTTCAGTATGAACATGGGGGCAGGGTATGCAGTCGAGAACCACACTCCGTTCTTCTGCTCACCAAACGCAAGGGTGGCATTGCTCCATATTTTTTTCATCCACTGTTTGCCAAGCACCGGAACATCCGCAGCACGCACTGCCTGCAAATGGGCGTGGTCGGGTGCTGAGGCTCCACATTTTGCTCCGTTGTAGAAAACAGCCATTCCTCGCCAGCGTTTAGCCATGAACAGCATATCTGCAAACATTGTGGCAATCGCTTGGGGAGTATGTTTTTTTGTGGCTATCGTGTAGTGCTCGGGCAGTATGGGGAACGGGTTGACAAGAATCTCCATTGTGCCGCAAATGTCACGTTGCAGTTGCTGCGCCGGACGGTTCGATGCACAAAGGAAGCAGGGACGTTCGGCAATGCTTTTGGCATCCACTGCCGCGCCTGTCGACCTTATGCGTTCGGGGTTGAATTGTATGTTAAGCCCATTTGCAAAGCTCTTGCTCTTGACATTTTGCAAAGAGTGGTAGCGTGCGGTGGTCTCCGGCCAGCAACTCAGCTGCTTGTCGAAAAAGTTCGAAATTCCACGGCGACAAGGGCCTGCCATCTCTTTGTTGAGTCGTATGCGTGCCTTCAGCTCGTCGCTTCGTAGCGAGTCTTTGTAGAAATTGTTTATGTTTACCTTTACGTGCGAAAGTGCAGCGTCGGAATTTCCTCCCCAACGACGGCAGAGGTAAAGTACATCGTATATGCGGCCGATTCTGTAACGGCGTGATATCTGAAGCCCCACAGCATAGTCTTCGCCGTAGCTGACATTGGGGAATACTACTTCGCGTATGATGGGGGTGTAGAAGGCTCGTGGCGCACCCAGTCCGTTAATGCGCAGTGCGTTGTTGCGGCCGTTTGCCTCGGTCCATTCGCGGTGGTCGATGATGCCGGGGGGCAGTGTCTCGAGGTCGAAGTTGCATATGCGGTATGTGCCTATGAGCATTGCACACTGTTCTTTGTAGAACTCATCGACAATGCGTTGCAGTGTATCGGGGCCACTGTAAAGGTCATCACTGTCGAGCTGTATGGCGAAACGTCCGCACTGTTCGTTGTTGACTGCATAGTTCCAGCAGCCTCCGATGCCCAGAGTGCGACTCTCGGGGATAAGATGCACCACGCGCTCGTCGTCGAACGAGTCGAGAATTTCGCCTGTACCATCAGTGGAGTGGTTGTCTACAACTATTATGTTGAAAGGAAAGTTTGTCTGTTGTGTCAGGACTGAATTTACCGCGTCGGCAATGGTGGACTTTCTGTTGAGTACAGGTATGATGACCGATGCTTCGACAGGGAAATTACCCTGTGAGAGGTCAATATCTTCGTACTTGCCGGGGCGCATGTAGCCACCGATGCTCTTAAGATGCTCGGTGCAGGCGGCCTCCATCTCTATCTGCACATCGCGCTGTGCTGGGTTCACATAATCAAACTGTTTTTCGCCGCTTTTTCTGTTGTCGTTCTCCAGCTCTCTGTATGCGTACTCCTTGAAATGGGTGAGTCTTCCCAAACGGCTCATTGCCAGGCGCATCTGATAGAATCCGGCAAACTTATAATAACTTTTGGCCTCCTCGAGATAGTTTTTAAGCGCTGAAGTGCGCAGCAACAGCACAGAGCCAAAATCAAAGTCGTTGCGCAGGCTGCCACACTGATAGTCTATGGTGGGAGCCTCTTCGCATGTGCCGTTTACCTCTTTGTGGTAATCGGTGTACAGCATTACCGAGGCTTCTGTTTCCATTGCCTGCACCATTCGTCCGAGCATCTCGCATGATGGTATCGAAGCTCCCTCTTTTGCTACGTAAAGTGTGTAGTCGGAGTTTGCCATTTTTGCCATCTTTTCAAACAGTAAAGTGTCTGACAATGATTCTGTTTCTACAATTTCGGCATACTGTGGAACTGTGATGTTTGTTCCTGCTGCACACCAGAAAAATACTCTGTTTACTATATTCGATGATACGAGTTTGTCCAGTTGCGAAAAGTCGTATTCTGTTGATTCGAGTGGTATAAAAATGTCAATCATATTCTGTCTGTTTTCTATTTAAAATCAAAGGTAATAATATCTTCTGAATTAATCCAACATAAATGTTGAAATAATATGTGAAATACTTGTCTGAAAGAAAGTTTTATGCAATATTTACGATGCGTAAAATTTATGATAATATGAATATGCAGGATACATTCAAAAATAGAGTAGTAGTTGTAACAGGTGGTGCCAATGGCATAGGAAAATGCATTGCAGACGAGTTCCGTACGGGTGGCGCACATGTCTATGTGATTGACAAACAGGATGGGGATCACTTCGTGGGGGATATATCAGATAAAATTGTTCTTGAAAACTTTGTAGCCGAAATACTGAAAAACCACAAAGAGGTGCATTTTATAGTTAACAATGCGTTGCCACTGATGAAGGGTATCGACGACTGCTCTTACGAGGAGTTTATGTATGCACTCGGTGTGGGTGTTGCTGCGCCATTCTATCTTGTGAAATTACTTACTCCCCATTTGGCGCAAGGCGCTTCCATCGTAAATATCTCCTCTTCGAGGGACAGAATGAGTCAGCCGCAGACCGAGAGCTATACTGCTGCAAAGGGTGGCATACATGCTTTGACTCATGCTCTTGCAGTAAGTCTTGCCGGTCGTGCAAGGGTCAACTCCATTTCTCCCGGATGGATAGATACTGCTTACACCGTTTACCGGGGAGCAGATGCTCTTCAACAGCCTGTAGGTCGTGTGGGCAACCCGATGGATATTGCCAATATGGTGCTTTTCCTTTGTTCGGACAAGGCCGGGTTCATCACCGGAGAGAATATCTGCATCGACGGAGGTATGACCAAACAGATGATTTATCATGCCGACAATGGCTGGGAACTGAAAGTTTAGCAGTTTCTCTCCTCTGAGAAGCACTCCTGTTCGGTGTGTTTGAACATAATGTTCCGTAATCTGTTTTTTGAGGGATTATAGTAGAATCCCCAATTAAAAATTAATGATTATGAATTACGGAATAAGTGTGCTTTTTAGATTGATTCCTGTGTTTGCAGCTCTCTTTTGTTTCTCATTCGGCAGCCTTGTGCTGGAGGACAGCCACACGATGGAACGATATGTGGCTGGCCCGGTGCTGGTGGCTCTGGGTATGATATGCGTGGCGCTTTTCGCGACGGCTGCAACCATCATAAGACAGATTGTTAACACCTACAATGCTGTGGCGCGTTATGCTTTGCCTATGTTGGGATATGTTGCGGCTGTTGCAACTTTTGCCGGTGGATGGCATTATTTGAATGAGGGAACGAGCGTGGCTCACTTTGTTGCCGGTCATGTCATTTGTGGCATAAGTCTGATTATAGTGTGTGTGGCAACAACAGCTACCGCTTCTACACGTTTCCTTCTCATTCCCGAAAATGCGGCAAGCAACGACACTATTGTTCCGGCTACAGCATTCACCCCATTCCAACGTGGTGTGCTGATGGCTCTGCCGCTTCTCTCTGCTGTTGTTGCATGGCTGTGGGCTGCGTGGCTGTTGTATTTTTCTCCTTACTCTGTAGCTGCGCACATCGCAGGACATGTGATGGCCGGTCTTGCATGCATCTGTACTTCGCTTGTGGCACTGGTCTTTACCATTGTGCGTCAGATATGTAATGATTATGCCGACTCATCTCGCAGGCGCTATCCGTTTCTTGTTGTGGCAATGGGGCTGCTCTCTGTTCTTTGGGGTGTGGTTCTGCTTACCGGAAGAGCTACTTCCCTGTCGGTGACCGGCTACATTATGATAGGGCTCGGGCTTGTGTGTCTCAGCATCTCCAGTAAGGTTATTTTGCTTGCTCTTGTCTGGCGTCGTACATTCAAACTGGCTAACAGAATCCCGCTTATTCCCATTCTGACAGCATTGGTGTGTCTGTTTATGTCACTGTTTCTCTTTGAAATGGCAAGCGTCAATGATGTCTATTATATTCCGGCAAGGGTGCTTGGCGGTCTTGGGGCTATCTGTTTCACTCTCTTCTCCATTGTCAGTATTTTGGAGAGTGGTACTTCGGGTAAATGATGGTGGCTTATTCCTTTTTGTCCCTGAATAGGTTTACACCCGAGTAGATGTTCAGTACTCCGAATCCGTTGACGATGGATAATGCACTCTTGCGGTAGGTGTATGTGTGTGCCACCAATGATGCACCCACAAAGTATCGGGTGTTGTTGTAGACTACTGCGGCACGCGAAACAAAATCTATGTTGATGTTGTTGATAATCGATCTGTTGTCGTCGCTGCTGATGCTTGAATGTTTGTAGCCTATTGCTGGGGTTAGGGATATGTTGGCAAGGCAGTTTTTTGCAAACACCCAGTTGTAGCTGTAACCAGCATTAAAACTGAAATCGTGATATTTTATGCGGTTGAAGTTCATTGAGGGGTGCATGACTTCCCTTATTTTCTCTTCGAAGCGGCTGACGTCCATGTGAAACGACTGTTGTGAGTAGCTGAGTCCCATTATCAGCGAACCACAACTGATGCGTTGATTGGTTGTCTGGCTGTACGCCGCTGGGTACGAGAAGAGCTTGTTGTTGAAAATGTAATAGAGGTTAAGCCCTGTCTGCTCAACAGATATTCCGTCGAACAGTCGTTGCTGCGGGATAATTTCATTGCCGCTGACAGGGTCTTTGAAGCCTGCTATTTTTCTCAGTTTGAAGTCATCACCGGTGCGGCGGTGAAAAATGTCGAAGCCCACTTTTGCCGTGTAGAAACTGAAATTCCAATCGTCTTTTGTGTTTTGTCTGTCGAGGTTGAACGACCATCCGAGGAATATTCGTTTCCAACCGACATATACTCCCAATTTGTTGCTGTTGTCGGGCGACAAGGTGATGCTTTGTGTGCTTTTGCGTGCCGAGAATCTGTAGTATTCGTAGCAGTTGCTGTATTGCAGCATCAGCGTTGCTTTGTAGAGGTTGGGGGTGATGTAACAGGTATCTTTCTCATCGAGGTGTTTGTCGATGGCATCGCTGGTGTATCTTATTCCCTTTTTGGTGTAGTCGATGATGTAGCCGGGGTATCTGAGAACATCGATTGAGTCGAGGCTTATGACGTGTTGCGCCGAGAGGACATGCGAGTATGACAGTATCAGCAGCAGTGCCAATACTTTTAATGTGCTGTTGGTGCCTCTTTTGTCGCTGTATGTCATAAGATATTTGTTTACAGCGTGTTTGTTATCAGATTATTTTTCCCAGTATCTTGTCCATTACCCAGTTGGTGGGGGTTGCGCTGATGCTGTCACATGTGCATACTCCGCGCTGTTGCAGGTGCTCGACAATGTTTTTTATAAGTGGCAACTGAACGTACAGTGGGTTGGGTACCTGTATCTCTTCGTGGCCTTCGCTGCTGTACAGATGGATGGGCTCGAACGTGAATACCGAGAATTTTATGCTGCCAGTGCTGCCAAAGATTTCTATGTGGTCTTCGCGTGCCGATTCGTGGGCCACGAAACACCATGAACCAGAACCGGGGATACCTGTCTCGAACTTGAAGCATGCACTGACTGTGTCCTCGGCTTTGTAAAGTCCGCCTCGATTGGTGGAGTAGCCTTCGGCCTCCAGTATGCAGCCAAACATATCTTGAAGCAGGTCCAGCTGGTGTGGCGCAAGGTCGTAGAAATATCCGCCACCGGCAATGTCGGGAATTACTCGCCATGGCAGGTTGCTGCGGTTGAAGTCGAGGTCGCGCGGTGGAACGGCGAAACGTATCTGCACGTTCAGAATTTTGCCTATGCGTGGCAGCAGTTCGCGTACCTTGTTGAAATATGGGAGGTAGCGGCGGTAGTAGGCAACGAAGCATGGTACGCCGGTCTCTTGAGATATGCGGTTTATTCGGGCGCAGTCCTCGTAGTTGGCTGCAAGGGGTTTTTCTACATATACGGGCTTTCCTGCCTTCATCGACATTATGGCAAATGTTGCATGCGACGATGGGGGAGTGGCTATGTAGACGGCATTTACTTCGGGGTCGTCTATAAGTTCCTGAGCATCAGTGTACCATTTCGATATGCGGTTGCGCTTGGCATATGCCTTGGTCTTTTCGGGGTCGCGTCCCATTACGGCTACGACGGTTGACTCCTTGACACAGTTGAAGGCTGGACCGCTCTTTTTCTCGGTGGCTTCACCGCAACCGATGAACCCCCATTTGATTATCTTGTTCATTTGCTCTTAACTTATTGAACCGACTTTAGTTATAGAAATTCCACGATAGTCCCAGCCACAGTGCCTTGGGGCTTATGGGGTAGTGTGGTGCGAGGAAATAGTTCATCTTGCCCAACCCTTCGTTGATGTGGTGGTACATGACGTAGAATCGTGTCTGTTTTAACAAGAAGTTGGCATATATGTTCACTATCGGGTAGTTGCCTATCTCTATCTTGTCTTTCTGGTTTTGCTGATAGAATTGTCCGAGTGCAGGTGAGTAGTCGGGGGCATAGTAGGATGTGAAGTAGCGGGCGTCGGCACCAAACTCGGTGTTCAATACTTTGGCTATCTTGAACTTGATGTACATGTTGGCATACACATTGAAGTCGGGGAGTGGCAGTACCTCTTTGTTGCTGCTGTTCTGGTATGTACATTCAGTGTCGAGGTGGAAAATGCCGGCCTTGAAGTCCTGCTTGAGGGTTGCTGATATCACCTGTATATTGCTGCTCTCCTGTGCCACTGATATTCGGTTGAGGTAACCATCGCCTGCCGCATTCGAAATGGAGTTGTTGGCAAGATAGGTATAGTTCTTCACTGTTTCTACTCCCAACGACAGTTTGGTGCGCCATTTGTCGATGCCGATGGTTGCTTCGGCACGGCTGCGGAACTCCTTGTCAAGGTCGTTGTCCCACCAGTAGTGTTCCGAGTGGTAGTGCTTGTAGTAGAACGATGGGTCGCTGTTCTTTATAAAGGCTTTGGCATTCAGATAGGCATTCTCTTTCCACAACTTGAAGTCCATGCGTGCGTCGGCTTCGAGAAGGAATGCGCCAAGGTCGTCGCCTGCTACGGCTGCTTCGCCTCGCAGCTTGTAGTTGAAATGTTTGCCTTTGCTGCGTTGCAGAATTCCACCTACACTCAGGGTGTATTCGCTCTCTTTTGCGCGTATCTCTGTGGGGTCGGTGGGCAATGTGTCGGGCAAGGTATAGCGGCGATAGTCGTATGTGGCGTATGCGGTAAGGCCTGCTACTGCCCATTTGTTGAATCCTTCGAGAAGCGACAAAGCAAGAGTGTTCTTTATCTTCAGGTCTTTGGTCTTGTCTATTGAGTCGTAGCGAAGATATGTGTCGGCGTAGTAGCTCTTGGGCTGTGAGTAGCTGATGAAACTTCTGTCGTCGGAGTTGAAGTCAAGCGTGTGTGTGATGCGGCTGACAGGTACAAACTCTGTTATGCTTTCAACCTCTGTGTTGTGTGCTATTTGTGTCGTGTCGTTGCTGTTTACAGTGGTTGTGTCGCCGCTCTCTACCATGCGTTCGCGGTAGATTCCGAAATTGTAGTTATGTGTAAAGAATGCCGAGTAGACCTCGTTGCGGTTCCATGTCTGGTCGAGGTATACAGGTATGTCGTCGGAACCGAAGTTCTTGTTTCCGGCCTCGGTCTTTTCGGGATTGGTAATGTAGGCATCGTCGGTTATTCCACCATTTTCGGCCAACTTTATGTGGTAGCGGCTTGCAAGCAGGTGGTAGTTGTATTTGTCGCTGCGATAGTATGAGTACAGCGAGAAATTGATGTACGCTGTCGATTGGTTGTCGTATCTTCCTCGTCCATAAAGGTAGTCGAAGAGAAAACCTACTCCGAACTTCTTGCCAGCATTGGTGGCAAAGTATGCTCTGAATCTGTCGTCACCGGTTATCTTGTTGCCCGATTCGTTGTAGCTTAGGTTGGTGTAGGGCGATTTTGTGTCGGTGAAGTAGAACTTGTTTATCGGGGTTATAAAATAGTCGTAAGGCTTCAGAAAATTGTATTCTGGCAGTTCGGTGCGGTGGAAGAATATGCGCGACAGACGGGGTGAACCCATGTTGCCCAGATAGTTGTATTCTCCGTTCATACCGTCGGTCTTGTGCCAGTTCTGATAGAGATGCTGCAGCGTGTCGGCGTTGGTGGGGGTTACTTCGCCCAGCAGTTCGTCGATGTGCCATTGGCGTATTTCGTGCGGAACTATTAGTTCTGTTTTTGTGCTGTCTGCTTTGTTGCGTTTGAATGGGTTGTTGTATGCACCACCACTGCCGAAGCCTGTCTCATTTTGGCCTCTTTCTATATTGTCATTGATGCCTTGTGCAAGCATGCTTGCACAAGGCATTAGGAGTAGGATTATGTATGTTAATACTTTTTTCATTTATGGCTCAGATGATGAAACGGAGAATGAATTCCGCCATTTTCAATGTTAACGAGGTCATTCCGGCATAGAAAAACGGTTCGCGGCTGTCAAATGCAAAATAGAATATCATTGTTACTACTGCCCCTATCAGAAACAGGGTGTTCAGTATGTATCTTATCTTGTCTATTGTGTTCACGTTTATGGCTTTAAATGATTAGTTGAGTGCTTTCTCAAGCTCTGCGAAAAGTTCGTTCTTCAGGTCGATGGTCTTCACTCTGAACTTACCGGGTTTTTTCAACAGCTTGCCCTTCTTGTTCAGCGCTTCGTTGTCGGTGATATAGCTTTCGGCTGTGAAGTGCTCACCATCCTTGTACTCCTCGTCGTACCAGTATGTTATTCTGTGCATCTTGGCTGTGCAACCGCCATCGCGTACTGTAATGTCGAGGTAGTAGGTAATGCGTGTGCGGTCGAGAACAAATGCCTTGCTTTTAAAGGTGATGTATTCTTCCGATTTTACGGTGAGTGTGCCGGGAGTCTCACTGTCGTATTGCTTGAATTTTATTATTTGGGGACGCGAGAAGCGGCTCTTTATCCATTGCTGAGCCTTTTGTGCTACCTCCTGGGTATTGCCTTTTGCTGTGATCTCCTTTTCAAATACTACCTTGCCGTTTACGACAGGTACTGTACCTGCCTGATATTCGGGCTTGTCGAGTGTAGCGTTTCTGCCTTTGAACAATTGAGCTGATGCCATGGTCGATGTAAGCAGAAGAATAAGTATGGGCAGAATTTTTTTCATATTGTTTGTTTTTGTAGTTTTACTTTTGGGTTTATTTGGCGAAGATACAACAAATAAATGATAACTGGAAATGCTATGCAAATTTATATATCGTAAAATTGTTTTAAATTTTAGAACTTATAGTAAAGATGTTTTATGATTAAACCACGTGTGTCGGTTGTTCTAAAACTACAAGAATTGTTGTTTGCTTAAGATTTAAAATTTTTTCTATTTTCTTAACATGTATTCTCCTTGTTTATGTTTATGTTTGAAAAAAATAAAACAGATAGCTGCTGCTGTATGCTGTATATGAAATTTACTTCACTCATTTATCTGTCTTTTTGAAAAGAATGGTATGAAGTTGAGACCTTTACAGTTGATTCTTGTGTCGCTTCTATTTTGTACGGCTTGTACAAAAAGAAAGGAATGTTCGCTTTTGCCTGACGTGGAATTGAAAGCGGGTGACGTTGTTTTGCGTTGTGGCAATGGGGTGACAGGCAGGGTTGTAAGGTATGCCGATGGCGGTAGTGCCTATTCTCATGTGGGTATAGTGGTTGACTCTGCCGGTGTGACGATGATAGTGCATGCTGTACCCGATGAGCATGATTTTCAAGGCGATGTAGACAGAGTGAAAATGGATTATCCCGATATGTTTTTCTCTTCCATCAGAACAAATAATGGGCGTGTGTTGAGATCTGCCGACAGTGTGGCTGCTGCGAAAGCGGCATCGGCGGCATACGATATTTACCGTCGAAGAGTTCTGTTCGACCATGATTACGATATACGCGATACGACAAAAATGTATTGTTCGGAACTGGTCGAGTTTGTTTACAGAAAGGCTTCAGGTGTATCGATTACTGAGAATAGAAGACGTAGTGTAAACCTTCCTGCCATAGAATATGATGATGTTATTTTTCCTTCGGATTTTATTGAATCGGGCAGGCTGCGGACTATCGTTACTTTTTGACAAAATGAGTTTAAATATAATTATTAACAGTTTAAATATAAATCTTTATGAAAAAGACAATGTTTGGTTTGATTGCAATGTTTGCCATTATGTATGCTTTTGTAGGATGTGGCTCTGCAAATACTCCTACCGGCGTGGCCGAGGCAACACTTAAATGTATACAGAAAGGTGATACGAAAGGCTATGTTGATCTTATCTATTTGAAAGACAACGAAAGTGGAACTGTTGCAGAACAGAAAGAGCAGTTGGTGGCTCTACTTTCCAGCAAGATGACAAAGACAATTGAAATGAAACAGGGCTTGAAAAGCTGGGAGTTTGTGAGTGAAGAGATTTCCGAGGAGGGTGACAGAGCCAAAGTGGTAGCAAAACTTTTCTGGGGCGATGGTTCCGAGGATGAACAGAGTTTCGATACCATTAAGGACGAAAATGGTAAATGGATGTTGAATGTCAGTAAATAATTCTTCAGTTGATATAACAATTAAGAGGTTGCTCCTGCAGGAGCAACCTCTTAATTGTTTCTTATTCTGTACTATTATTCGATAGTTGCAGCGAAGCCACCGCCGGGTGCAAAGTTGATTTTTACTTTGTCGCCTTTGCGTACCTTGCGTGTGCTCATCTTGTAGTCTTCTGCATCTCTGTGAACGTTTACACCATCCTCCCAGATTGTCATTGTGTACTCCTTGCCAGCCTCGAGGAAGTCGAGTGTAACCTCTTTCTTGCGTGATGTCCAGTCGGTCATGCCGCCCATCCACCATTTGTTGCCCTTGCGGCGTGCCATGATTACATAGTCGCCTACGCATGCGTCAAGAGCTACTGACTCGTCCCATGTTGTGGGGACGGGGCCGAGGTATCTCATCATGTCAGGCTCCTTCTCGTAGTTTGTGGGGCGGTCGCAGAGCATCTGAAGGGGTGATTCGAATACTACGTACATGCCAAGCTGGTGGCAGCGTGTGCCCTGTGACATGGGGATGTAGTAGCGCTCAACGAATTCGCCTTTCTTTGAGTTGCGCATTGCTCCGGGGGTGTAGTCCATGGGACCGCATGCCATACGTGTGAAGGCAAGTGTCACATTGTGCTCGGGTGAGAGGTCGTCTGTCCATTTGTTCTGCTCGCCACCGTAAACGCCTTCCGATGTAAGCATGTTGGGGTATGTGCGTGTGATGCCGGTGGGTTTGTATGAACCGTGGTAGTCAACGAGCAACTGAAGGTCGGCTGCACGTTTGGCTGTGTTGTAGTACCACTCAA
>CAJGDX010000022.1 GCA_904502185.1 uncultured Bacteroidaceae bacterium
GGAGGAATAATATATGGAAATTATACTTAAAGAAGATGTTATCAATCTTGGATACAAGAATGATATCGTTAAGGTAAAGAACGGTTACGGACGTAACTATTTGATTCCTACCGGTAAGGCTGTTGTTGCTACACCTTCTGCAAAGAAAGTATTGGCTGAGGAATTGAAACAGCGCGCTCACAAGTTGGCTAAGATTAAGGCTGACGCTGAGGAATTGGCTGCTAAACTTGCTCCCGTATCTTTGACAATCGCAACAAAGGTAAGTGCAACAGGTGTTATCTACGGTTCAGTAGGTTCTATCCAGATTGCTGAGGAGCTTGCTAAGCTCGGTTTCGAGATCGACCGTAAGATTATCTCAGTTGAGGCTGCAAAAGAGGTTGGAAACTACACAGCAACAGTGAAACTTCACAAAGAGGTTGCAGTTAAGATCCCCTTCGCAGTTGTTGCTGAAGAGTCTGCAGAATAATAGGATATAATCCTTTTATGATATTAAAAGACCACTCTTAAACAGAGTGGTCTTTTTTGTTATAGCTAAATCTATCCAATCGCCCATATATTGCACATATTCCTTACCTTTTGGGCGTCTGCTCTATGGTAAAAAGCAATTGCTGTGGAAATGTTTCTGAAATTCCACAACTTGTATTATCTTAGCATCTGATAAGATAAAGAGAATGATGTCAATGCTCTCTCGTGTTCAGCTTATGTTGCTTCTGCTGCAGGTGATGCTTGCATCGTGCAGCATGAATTTCTCCTCCTCGGCTACCGATGGATGCGATTCATTGTATTCTCATCTTACCTCTCTGCGCTTCAGCGATAAGGATTCTTTGTGTGCTGCCCTTGATGGAATTGAGGGATGCCCGCATTTGATTAAGAATTCCGAGGCTTATGTGTCAATGATGGATATGGACTATATGCGTGCGCGCAGTTTGTACGACAGTGTAATCTCTTCCGCTTGTAACGAACTTGACCGTCTGGAGGCTTTCATCGGTATGATGCGTCTGTGTCATCGTGTTTCGGCTAATAGGGAATTTTATGATTATCGTGCAGGTGCCGGACGTTGTATGTCGCGCATCGAAAAAGAACTGGATTTTCATCACGCTTCGTTGGCTGAACATTTCCGAATGTTGTGTCTCGACTATAATGTAATCAGTGCCAACTATTTTGCATCTATGGGACTGTATGAGGATTATTCGATAGCGGCAAAAGAGGTGTTGCGTGATGCTCCTCTTGTCGGTGACACAGCTATGAGTCTTAATGCAGGTCTTGTTACCGGCTCTTTCCGTGGGAATGGACTGAACGAACGTTTCTCTACACTTTATCGTGGAAAAATGCGTGCCGACTCCGAGGGCTACAGGTGGTTGTCGGGGCATTATGAACTGATGCTCTCCACTTTGTTGCGCGACAGAGTTGTGCTTGACTCATTGCAACGCTTGTCCCCCGGTCGCATCGAGCGGTTAAACAGTGATTCTGTGCAGGTAGAGGAACTGCCTCGACTGCTTGCCGAAAAGGCTGTCGAGGATTTTGCCATTTATGGCGACCGCTATATGGTGATAAAGGCATTGGCCGTGCTTGCTTCGTGTCACACATATAGTGGCGACTATCTGGCAGCACTCGATGTTTCTGCCGAAGCATTGTATAGGATAAATGATTACTATTCCGAATTTTACAGCGATATTGACACATTGCCGCTATACGAACTTTTCCAGGCCGACGATTCGGTTGAGCTTAAGCGTATGGCCTTGCACAATGTTGTGAATATTCCGGAGTGTATGTTGCTTATACGCAATGAACTATCGTGTGCCTATGCTGCCCTTGGCGACAAAGAGGCATCTGACGTGAACCGTAACAGTTTCCTTGACCTCTTGCATGTCACCCGTCAGAACAGTGAAATTCAGAGCCGAATAGACAGTGCTGCCCGCAGTGCTGCTCTTATGTCACGTTGGGTTATTGCACTGTTGGCAGTGCTTGTTGTGGCGGTATGTGTTGCTGTGCTATTGGTTCGCCGTTGGCGCAAAGGAAACAGACGCTTTACTGACTCTTTGATGAATATGCTGCAACTGTGCCGTGAACTGACAGCTTTTCCTCTTTCCCGTGAATTTGCAGATGTTGATGAGGTGGATGAAGCGATAGTTTCATTGCTCCGCAGCAGACTCGCTGCCATTCTTCGTGCTTTTCACAGTGTGGATATTTCGGCAGCGGAATCTGACAGTGAAAATGTTTATGCCTATTCGCTGGCCGATAGCGCAACCGAAATGCTGTGTGTGAAGTGTGATGCGCCTTTGAATGGCGAGGAACGCGCCATAATGGAACTTCTTGTGCCGTATGTGCGCGTGGCTCGTATCGAGGCAAGGCGTCTTGTGGAGATGGGTGACGAACGTTTGCGTCTCGAGGAACAGAACCTTGCTTGCGCCCTCACCCTTGCGGAGCATAAACGGGAAAATGTTACCAAGCGTGCATCGCTCTCCGTTGCCAATGGAATAAGACCTTATCTCGACCGTATGGCAAACGAACTCAATATGCTTGCTGCAGGTAGCAGTTCTGCTGTCAGCGATGATGAACGTCTGGCATATATGGCAGAGCTTGCCGAAAAGATAAGTGAATATAATACTATCCTTGAGCGTTGGATTAAGATGCGCCATGGAGAACTTAATCTTTGTATCGAGAATTTCGATGTGCAGGAACTTTTGGAAATTATAGGCAAAAGTTCGCAGGCTTTTGCCATGAAGGGACTGACGTTGAAGGTCGCTTCGGATGGTGCTGTGGTAAAGGCTGACAAGGCTCTTACTCTGTTTATGATAAATACTCTGGCTGATAATGCTGCGAAATTCACAGGCCCAGGAGGTACTGTCAGCATAGAGGCTGCCGGCGGTGACGGTTTTGTCGAGATTGCTGTGAGTGATACGGGAGTGGGATTGTCCGACGAGGATATACATAAGATTCTGGATGCAAAGGTCTATGATGCTTCCACAATTGGTGTTGCTGCCGCAAAAAACAAGGGTAGTGGCTTTGGACTTATGAACTGCAAGGGTATTATTGAGAAGTATAAAAAGACGGATTCCATATTCTCGGTATGCCGTATGGATATAAAGAGTGTTCCGGGGAGCGGCAGTCGTTTCTCGTTCCGTTTGCCTAAGGGTGTGTTGCGCCTGTTGCTACTGATATTTACTCTCGTTCCATCCTCTCTTTTTGCAACCGGCCATATTACAGCCCTTGCCGATTCAGTATATCTTTCAAATGTCAAAGGTGAATATAGCCGCACTTTGGATTATGCAGTCCTAGCTCTTGAGGAACTGAATGACTTTTATCGTTCGCAGGGAGGCAGTGGCGATACCTTAACGCTCTGCGGTGTGGGCGAGGCTGCCGAGGTAGGATGGTGGCGCGAGGGTTTCGCTGTAGATTCGCTTGTAGATGAAGTTTACTACAATCTGCTTGATGTTCGCAACGAGATTGCAGTGGCACTGCTTGCTCTGCAACGCTGGGACGATTACCGCTATAATAATAGCGCTTACACCTCGCTGCATCGACTGGTTCACGAGGATAAGACGCTTGCAGCCCACTATTCAGATATGCGGCGTGTCGTTAATCTGCGCCAGGCTACAATTGCATTCAGTGTGGCACTGTTGCTGTCGCTTGTCGCAGCCCTCTTGTTGTACTATTTCAGACATAATTTTATAAACCGAATGAACCTCTATTCGGCTCTTGAGGTGAACAGGCGTCTGTTGCGTGCGGTCGATGGCAAACGTCCCGATGCTCGGCAGCTGGTCAATATCTTTGCAAAGGAATTGCAGGAGTCCATGAGTGAGATTATGCGCATTTCTGCCGTCAGAGTGGCCTTTGTCGATGCTGCTACAGGTCGCACTTTGCTCTCTGCTTCCTCCTCTCTGTCGGGTGACGAACGTGTCGAGTTCTCATTGGAAAAGTCGCTTGCAACAGCTACGCTCTACACTGCGTCAGACGGTACGGTGACAGCCTTTCCGTTGCTTGTTTCATTGGGTGACGAGAATCGTTGTATTGGTGCAATAGCTGTCGAAACAGAGCGCCGTCTTTCATTCAACGACAGACTGACACTGGAACTGACAGCGCGTTATATGGCCTCTGTCGGCTATCATTCGACAGTGAGCATGGCACAGGAGTATCGCAGCTTCGACGAACTTGTGGAGGAGAGCGAACGAATGAAATTCGAAGAGAATATGTTGCATGTCCAGAATCAAGTAATGGACAATTGTCTCTCGATGATCAAGCACGAAACTATATATTACCCGAGTCGCATACGGGAACTTATAGGTAAGTTTATGCAGGATGGTGGTGATGCGGATGAGCGCACTCTTCGCCTTGCTGCCATGCGCGAACTTTTGGAATATTACAGTTCGGTCTACGGGGTGCTTACAACCTGTGCCGGCAATCAGGCAGGACTCAATGGCTTTACCCCATCGCGTGTGGCATTTGATGAGCTTGCACAGGAGTGTGTGTCGTTTGTCAAACGTCGCGCCCGTCGTGCAGGGTTGTCACTCTCTTTGGGCCTGGGCAATTGCAGTGGTACGCTTCTTGGCGATAAAGAGTTGATTTTGTTCCTTCTTGAATCTCTCTTTGAGGAGTTGATTGCTGTGCCTGAGGATGGAGAACTGCGTATGAGCCTGGTGTTTGGTGGCGAGAGTGCATTAGTCGAAATTGTCGACTGCCGACGCCATTTGCAGCAGGAGCAGATGGATGCAATGTTTGTGCCGTCATCTGTAAACCTGTCGTCAGATGATGAGGGCTTGTCGGGTGTGGGTTATCTTATAGCCAAAGAGATTGTGCGCATGCATGAGGATTATGTGGGAGTGTATGGCGGACGCATAGAGACTGTCGATTGTGCCGATGGTACAATGATACGTTTCACCCTGCCATGCTGATTTTTCCTGATTATGGATGTGAAATATAAATAGTATATTATGGATACAAAATTCAATGTTATAATAGTCGAAGATGCCAAACTGGAACTGAAAGGCACAGAGGAGATATTTCGTAGCGAAATTCCCGAAGCGTGCATCATAGGTACTGCAAGTAACGAGTCGGAATTGTGGCCGCTGATGGACAAGCAACTTCCCGACCTGCTGCTTCTTGACCTTGGTCTTGGCGGCTCGACTACTGTCGGGGTGGAAATATGCTCAAAAATGAAACGTCTGTATAAGGATGTGAAAGTGCTTATTTTCACCGGCGAACTGCTTAACGAGAAGTTGTGGGTGGATGTGCTTGATGCAGGCGCCGACGGCATTGTGCTAAAGACCGGAGAACTGTTGACGAAGCATGAAATCCGCAATGTGATGTCGGGTAAGCGTTTTGTCTTTAATCAGCCTATACTGGAAAAAATCGTGCGTCGTTTCAGGGACGAGGTTCTGCGCGAACACTCCTATCGCCGTTCGGTTATAGAGTATGATATTGACCGCTACGACGAGTGCTTCTTGAAGCATCTTGCGCTCGGTTATACAAAGGAGATGATTGCCAATCTCAAGAGCATGCCCTTTGGTGTGAAGTCGCTTGAGAAGCGTCAGGCCGACCTTGTGTCGCGTCTTTTCCCCGAGAGTGAACAGCGTGGAATAAATGTTACACGTCTTGTGGTACGTGCCATAGAGTTGCATCTTATTAACATTGAGAATCTCGAAGCAGATGAATAGGATCAGGTCACATAGTCTGCCGGTGGTTCTTTACATCCTGCTGCTTATGGCAGTGTGGCTCTGCTCGTGGGTGTCGGGGATTGTGTCGCTGTTTGTGGGCGAGGATGTGGATTTTGCTCTTGCTTCGACCGATGGTGTACGTTGGTTTTTGCGTACTTCGGCAGATAGTATATCATCGTTGCCATGGGGCGTCATTGTTCTGTTGCTGATATCAACCGGTTTGTTCAGCAGCTGTGGATTGCCTCAACTGTTGTTGCGTATGGCTTACGGACACAGGAGCGTTAGGTCGCGCCGCGCGCTGTGGGCTGCATTTATCGCTTTTGTGGTTGTAGTATTGCCTCTGCTGTCGGGTACGTTATATCCTCTTAGTCTGGCAAGTGGCATAGATGGTTCGTTTGTGACTTCGCCAATGGCGTCGGGTGCCTTGTTTGTTCTTTTTGTTGTGGCACTCTTTGTCTCTGTTGCTTTCGGGGTGGTTTACGGTACGTTTCGCAGCGTGGCTGACGTAGCTGATGCGGCATGTTGCTACATACGTCTGCATGCTTCGTCGCTGGTGGCGCTTGTACCGGCAGCTTTGCTGCTTGCCTCACTCGATTACATGGAACTCTCTTTTATGCAGAGCCCGATTGTCGCGGCAGTGGTGAAATATGCTTTACTGCTCTTCCCGTTTGTCTATTCCTTGTTCTTTCGTCCGAAAAGCGAGAAGTGAACATAGCGTTGGGGCTTTTCGCGCAGGTTGACGAGCAGCGATTCTGCCTGTTCGCAGGTTGTGCAGAGGTTGCGGTAGAGGGTTGTGTCGTTCAGCAACATTCCCATTGTGCCCTCTTTTGAATTTAGCGACTCTGTCAGCTGCTGTACATTTTTCAGCGTGTTTTCCAATTGTGCGCTAAGCTCGAGGTAGTCAATCTGTTTCAATTTACCGCTTACGTCAAGAAGGTTGTCTTCCAGTTTTACCATGCGCTCGCTGATGGCAGGAACGTCGTTTTTCAACAGTCTGTTTATGCTCTCTGTTGTCTTTCTTAGTTCTTCGGTGAGAAGTGCCGAGTTGTCTATGGTGTTGTTTATTGACGGATTTGCAAGTACTATGTTCAAATTTGTGAGTATGGTGTCGAGTTTGGGCATCATTTTGTCGAAAGCAGGCAGTATCTTTTCGCCAGCAATGGCTGCAATGCCTTTGTCGGGAATACCTGCGAGGGTGTCTCCGGGTGAAAGTATCTTATTGCTTTTTCCCAATACCAGATAGATGTCTGTGCCACCGAGCATGTGTGTGTTGATGGATGCGTAGCTTCCCTCGGGCACTTTCATGCGTTCGTCAATCTCAATGGTAACCACTATGTTTCCTGGGTTCTCGTAGTCGTAGTTGATATCGCGCACATTTCCTACACTATATCCGTTAATGAATACCGGACTCGAATTTACAAGCTGGCATACATCGGGGAATTTTACATAGTAGTGGTTGTCGGGTTTGAAGAGGTTTATTCCCTTGAAGAAGTTTATAAGGAAATATATTATGACTATTGCGAGTATGCCGGTTGCTCCTATGAGTACCTCTCGTGAGAATATCTTTTTCATAATCTTTTGAGGGTTGTATGAATTAGTGTAATTATTTTTTAAATGATAAGCGCTGTTTGTGTTACACCCTATTTCTTGTTTCGTTTGAATTCCTGTATCGCTTCCTGGGTGTTTATCTTCTTGCCGTTGCGGAAGGCTATTATGAATGCCTTGCTGAATTTCGGTGCTATCTTTTTTCTTAATGCCGCAATCTCGTTGTAATCGGTTGAGGCACCATGAGTATATTTGTATAGTCCGTTTTCCTTGTAATAGTCGGCTTTCAGCCCTTTCAACTGCTTGTCCTTTGCTGCAAGTTTTTTGTCGGAGGCAAGTATCTGTATCTTGAATACGGGTGCCTCTGTGTCGTTTACATCATCAGGCGCCGTTGCAATTGCTTCGGTTGTTTCTCTCTTTTCTTGCTTTTTGGAAGGGGGTGCGGCCTGTGTAGTTTTTTTTGCAGCTCCGTATTGTTTGTAATAAGCCGAAAAACCTTCGAAAATACCTTGTGTCAAGGCTTTTTGTCCATTCTTTGAGATAAGGAACTGCTCTTCGGTGGTGTTGCTGATGAATCCCAGCTCCACCAATATGCTGGGCATGGCTGTGCGGTGAAGCACCAGAAAACCGGCATTTGATACACCGCGGTTGAGCAATTTGCTGCGTCCCACCATCTTCTTCTGTATGGCCTCGGCGCAGTGTATGCTCTTCTCCATGTCGTGGCTGCGTATGAGTTCGAAAATTATGTAGCTCTCTGTGGAGCGTGGGTCGAATCCCTTGTATGTCTCTTTGAAATTGTCCTCCAGCAGTATTGCCTCATTCTCGTACATGGCGGCCTTTTTTGCCTCGGCGCTGCTGCCCGAACCTAATGTGAATGTTTCGCATCCGCGTGCCTTGCGCGACTTGGAAGCATTGGTGTGTATGGAGATGAAGAGGTCGGCTTTTGCTCTGTTAGCTATTGCTGCGCGTTCCACCAGTGGAACTGTCTTGTCGTTTTTTCTGGTGTAAACAATGTTTACCTCGGGGTAGGCGTCGTTTATCATCTTGCCCAGTGCCAGTGCTACGTTTAGGTTGATGGTCTTTTCTTTGGCCTTTCGTCCGATTGCACCGGGGTCGTTGCCGCCGTGGCCGGCATCTATCACAAGAGTGAAGCCTCCTTTGCTTCGTGCAAAGGCAGTATTCGGCATCGCTGCTGTCAGTAACAACAGTGATAATATTGCAATGGCTGTCTGTCTGATGCGCTTCATTCTCGTGTGTGGCTGTTTGTGTATAGCCGAAATTCACTTTTAAGCTACGAAGTTAGCGCCATTTTTGTAAATAAGTGATAAAATTTGGAAAAAACTGCCGCCTTTTAACTCTATTTATAAAACAACTTTCGGCTATTTGTGCTAATCGACAGACTGTGTTACAATATTTTCTTTACAAGCTCAAACATTTTGTATGGCATGTAGCGGAAAGGAAGGTCGAGCCATGTGGGGGTGATAACCACTGCACGGCTATGCGAAAAGGCGTTGAAGCTCTCTCGTCCGTGGTAGTGTCCCATTCCGGAATTTCCCACTCCGCCGAAAGGCAGATTTTCGTTGGCTATGTGCATGATGGTGTCGTTGATGCAGGCACCGCCTGATGAGGTTCTTCTGATTACCTCGTCTCCTTTTGCCTTGCTGCCGAAATAGTAGAGCGCCAGGGGCTTTTCGCGTTTGTTTACGAAACTTATAGCCTCCTCGGTGTTTTCAAATGTTACCATCGGCAGCACCGGACCGAATATCTCTTCCTGCATTACGGGTGATGCAGGGTCTACGTCGGCAAGCAATGTGGGCTCTATGAATTTCTCTGCAGCGATGGCTCTTCCGCCCAATACGATGCGTCCCTCCTTCAAATAACCCGATACGCGCTCAAAGGCCTTGTCGCTGACCATGCGTACAAAGTGACGGCTTTGGCGTATATCCTCGCCATGCAGTCGGGTAAGCTCGTTCTTGAACGCAGCCGGGAATTTCTCTGCCAGCGATGAGTGTATCAGCAGATAATCGGGGGCTATACATGTCTGTCCGGCATTCAGGGTCTTTCCCCACGCAATGCGGCGTGCTGCGATTTTAAGGTCGGCCTCTTTGTCCACTATGCAAGGGCTTTTGCCGCCAAGTTCCAGCACCACGGGTGTAAGATGACGCGAAGCTGCCTCCATCACCTTTTTGCCAAGTGAGGGGCTGCCGGTGAAGAAAATTATGTCGAAGCGATGTTCAAGCAATTCTTTGTTTACCTCTCTGTTGCCCTGAACTACTGCAATGTAGTGTGCGTCGAAGGTCTCCTCGATAAGTTTCTGAAGCACAGTCGAAACCTCGGGAACATAGGGCGAGGGTTTAAGCACTGCTGTGCAGCCTGCGGAAATTGCGCCCACCAGTGGGTTCAGCAACAGCTGTACGGGGTAGTTCCACGGAGACATTATCAGTGCATTGCCCAACGGCTCGCTGACGATGCGGCTGTACGAGGGTGTCATCTTCAGCGGAGTGGTGCGGCAGCTGCGTCGCATCCACGACTTAAGGTGGCTCAGATGGTTTTTAACCTCTCCGCTGACGATACTCAATTCTGTCAGTATTGCCTCTTCTTTCGACTTGTGCAGGTCGTTCCACAATGCCTGGCACAGTGGTTCCTCCCATTTTTTCAGGGCTGCCTGAAATTTCTTCAGCTGGTGGCGACGAAATTCGTATGGCAATGTTGCACCGGATGCGAAATATTCGCGTTGCGCTGCTACTATGTTCTTGATACTCTCCGAGGAATTGTTTGCTATCTTCATCTCTTCTGTTTTATGGCGCAAAAATAGATATATTTTGCGACCTTTACTTTTTTCTACCTGTAAAATGATCCATGGCCGAGAATATTCCCACCCATTTGCCAAAGATTAAATCGAACCACGAAGTAGGCAACAATCCCTGACACAATCTTATGAAGTGAAAGCCGAAAGGTATACCTTTGAAATCGCGGTTCTTCTCTATGGCGCGAATGATTTTTGCTGATGTTGCTTCGGGCTCGAGTATGGGGAAAAAACGCGATTTTACACCGTCGAACATACCTGTGTTTATAAAATATGGCGCAACGGTTGTAATATGAACATTGCTCTTGGCCTGTTTAAGCTCGATACGCACAGAGTCCGACCAGCCAATCACTGCCCATTTGCTGGCTACGTATACCGACATTTTGGGGTTGGAAAGCATACCTGCTGCCGATGCAATGTTGCAGATGTGCCCCTTGTCGCGTGCAAGCATTCCGGGTAATGCCTGGAGGGCAATGGTCATGGGGGCAACAGAGTTTATGCTCATCGTACGTTCTATGTCAGTGATGTTCTGTTTGTCGAAAGTCTTGTTGCCTGTGACTATACCTGCGCAGTTAATGACAATGTCTACGTTGCCACACTCCTTTTCGGTGCGGGCGAAACACTCTTTCACAGCATTGCTGTCCGAAACGTCCAGTTTGTAGCCCTCTACGCGGCCCAGCTTGCCGAATTCGGCAACGGTGCTGTTTATGTTCTCCTGGTTGATGTCCCAAATCACAAGGCAACGGGCACCTTTCTCCAATGCCATGCGTCCCATTATGCGGCCGATACCTGATGCACCGCCGGTAATCAAAATGCAGTTATCTTTAATCTTTGTCATACAAGTTTGTACTTTTTCTACTGCAAAGATAGGCGAATTTAACCAATACGACAATTAATTTGCACAAAGTAACACAATGTGTGCAAAAGTTACAAATGTTGGATAAAAATATACATCTGTTGTTAGGATTGTGTGGTGTTATCCTTTTTAATAAACAGCCAATGCTCATCATCGTTTAACATAAAACATGATTGGTTTTATGGATTTGACATATTCGATATATAAAATTGCTTGTGGCAGGCTCTGCTCTCTCTGCTATTTTAGCTATCTTTGATTTTAAATCTAAAATAGAGTGCACTCGCTGTGAAAAATATTGAAACAAGTTTCATATTTCTCGCTCGTTTCTAACTATCTTTGCCACCTCTACGTAAAACAAAAACTTATTATGGCAAAAAACAAAAAGAAAAATGCCGGTGGAACTAATGGCTATAAACTTCTGATATATCTGGTACTGGGGCTCTTTGCCTTTTTCCTCTATCATTGCAGAGGTACAAAAACGTCAACTGTTGGGCATATCGATAAACTTGAAATACCGGTAATGTCATCTGCCGGTTCTGGACTGACGATTGCACGCGAGGGCTACACCTTGTCGTATAACCGCGAAAGGCTTCTTCCCAACTGGGTGGCCTACGAGCTTACAGCTCTTGAAACAGAGGGCGACGAGCCTCGTGCAAAACATTTTACCAAAGACCCTGAAATTAAGGGCTTGCAGGCCGATGCCGATGATTATCGCAACTCGGGCTGGGACAAAGGACATATGGCACCGGCTGCGGATATGAAATGGAGCGAAAAGGTGATGGATGAGTGTTTCTATCTTAGCAACATCTGCCCTCAGGACCATAAACTGAACACCGGAACCTGGAAAAAACTTGAAGAGAAGTGTCGTGAGTATGCACGCTATTTTGGTAACATCTACATTGTCTGCGGTCCTGTGGTAAACAATAATAAATATGGAACAATAGGCGAGAATGGAGTGCTTGTTCCTGATGGATTCTACAAGGTGCTGTTGACAAAATATTACGATGAATATAAAGGTGTGGGTTATCTTTTCGAGAATAAGAAGGGTGCAAAGAATCTTGCCGAACATGCTGTGACTATTGACGAGGTGGAGCGCGTAACCGGGATAGATTTTTTCCATCTTCTGCCCGATGACATAGAGAAAAAAGTTGAGGCCGAGGTTGACAAGGCTGTTTGGAAGTAATAGAATCCCTGTTTGTTATGGAATTGAACTTTTTCGGACTTATAATAGGTGTTGCAACATTTTTGATAATAGGACTTTTCCATCCTTTGGTTATCAAAGCCGAATATTATCTCGGAGTTAAAAGTTGGTGGCTGTTTCTGTTGGCAGGAATAGTTTCGTGTGCAGCCTCGCTGCTTGTCGCAGATACCATTTTGTCAATCCTGCTGGGAGTGGTGGCATTCTCCTCTTTTTGGAGCATTGGCGAGGTTTTCGAACAGCGCAAAAGGGTGCAGAAGGGGTGGTTCCCCAAGAATCCCAAAAGAGATGAAAAATAGTGAATACCCCATCAGATAATAACTATCTGATGGGGCATTTTTGTGTCCTTGTTTTTGAGTGGGACTATTCGGTTTTCTCTTTTATTGCCTCTATCTGTGGCAGCGGATGTCTTGCACTCTGTTTGGCACCCAGCTTTTCCAATTTTGCACAGGTCTGTATAATGCTCTGCCCACCGGGAATGAGCTTTTTCTTGCCCTCGTCGTATGCTTCGTTTGCATTCTTAAGTGCCTTGCCTACATCCTCGTATCGTTTCATGAACTGGCCGACGCGTTCGAGCATTTCGTTCGCAAGTAAATATACCTGTTCGTGGTTACGTGCCTGTTCTATCTGTGTCCATGTGAGGTTTATCATTCGCATTGCCGCAAACAGTGTCTGTTCGTCGGCTATGAATACGTTCGCTTCCATCGCTTTTCGCCACAGATTGGGCTGGGCGTTCAAAGCTGTCCATAGTGCGCCGCTGTGGGGAACGAACATTATTACGTAGTCCATCCTTATTTTCGGGTGTTGAATATATGATGAATAGTCTTTTACAGACAACTCCTTCACATGTCTCTGCAGGCTCTCGATGTGTGCTTTCAGGTATTTCTGGCGCTCATCTTCGCTCTCGGCATTTACATAGTCCATGAATGATGTAAGCGACACTTTCGAGTCGATTATCATTTCTCTGTTCTGGTCGAGGTGCATTATAACATCGGGCTTCATGCTGCTGCCCGAGTTTGACTTGATGACATTGCCCGAAGCGTCGCGTATCACATTCTGGGTGTCGTAGTGTATGCCACGTGTAAGACCTTGCGACTCCAACAGCTCTTCGAGTACCCATTCGCCCCAGTCGCCCTGTACCTTGCTCTGACGCTTGAATACACGTGCAAGCTCGTCGGTGCTTTGTCTGGCAGCTTCGCTCTGACGCATCATGTTCTCTATGTTGGCCTTCATTTCGCTGCTGATGGCAGTCTGTTTAAGAGTGCTGTCGTTCATGGCCTCTTTCATCTTTTCTATAGTTTCGCGCAGTGGGGTGACTATCTGTCCTATGTTGTTGTTGCTGCTCTCGGCAAACTCCTTTTGACGCTGCTTGAGCATCTCTTCGGTTGCGGTTTTCAGCTGTGCTGTCACCTTTTCCAATGTTTCGTCGAAGCGTGACTGTTGTGCAGCGAAGGCTTCGCGATGTTTCTCCTCCTGAGCTGCCAGTCTGTCGTTTGTCGCTTTTTCCTTTTCGGCCAGCAGCGTGTCCGATTGCTTCTGTATGTTTGCCAGCAGCGTGTTTGCATTGCTTTTCTCGCTTTCAACCTGCCAGCGAAGTTTCTCTATTTCCGTCTCCATGCTGCGTCTGTTGCGATTGGCAATAAAGTAGCCGATTATTGTACCTGTCAGCAGTGTGACAATTGCTATAAGTGCTGTTTCCATACTCTTTATCTTTTTGTGTCGATTGGCAAAATTATTACAACTCTCCTGAATTTTCAATATCTTCAATAAATTTTCGCTTGCAGTGGGTGTGTACATCGCAAATTAACACTATCTTCGCAGAAAGAACTCTCAAAAACAGGAAATTAATATGAGTCAGATAGTGTCGCCGTCGTTGTTGTCGGCAGATTTTGCAAATTTACAGTGTGACCTTGATATGATTAACCGCAGCGAAGCCGAGTGGTTGCATATTGATATTATGGATGGCGTGTTTGTGCCTAATCTCTCTTTCGGCCCTCCTGTGTTGCAGTATGTGGCGAAAGGATGCACAAAGGCACTCGATGTTCATCTGATGGTTGTCAACCCTATGAACTATCTTGAGGCAGTGAAGGCTCTTGGTGCAAAGGTTATGAATATACATTATGAGGCTTGCACCCATCTTCACAGAGCTGTTACCCAGATAAAGGATGCTGGCATGATGGCGGGTGTTACACTTAACCCCTCTACTCCTGTCATGCTGCTTAAGGATATTATTGCCGAACTTGACCTTGTTCTTCTGATGAGCGTAAATCCCGGCTTCGGCGGACAGAAGTTCATTCCTCACACAGTCGAAAAGGTGAAGGAACTGCGCGAACTTATAGCTGCCACCGGTTCACATGCCTTGATTGAGGTTGATGGTGGAGTGAATGTGGAAACAGGCAAATTGCTGGCAGAGGCAGGTTCAGATGTGCTTGTTGCCGGAAACGCTGTCTTCAAGGCCGAGAATCCCGAGGCTGTTATTACTGCTTTGCGAGAATTGTAGTATGGGGTAGTAGCCGGCGATTTTCTTGGGAATAACCCTTTGTTGAGATTGGCGGTGCCGCTGATGGCGGGTATTGCCGTTGCCTCATTCTGCGACGTTGCAGCCGATGGCTGGGCGTTGCTCTTTTGGGCCTTCTTGCTGCTGATGGTGGCAGGGCTGTTTGTGGAGCGTTTGCGTCTGTTGTTTGGCGTGGGCGCTCTTTCTGCTATGTTTTTCATGGGTGGGGTGGTGCAGCAAAAGGATGCTGCGACGATGGCTCCGCAGTGGGACGAAACTAAAGGCAACTATTCGGCTGTCTTTCTTGAAACTCCCCGTATGGGCGACAAAAGTGTCAAGGCTCTTGTGATGCTGACGCGCGAGGATGGCGACACGCTCGCATCGCGTAGCAGTGGAGTCGCTTATCTATATTTTGCCAATTGTGTGGCTGCTGAAAATTTCCGCATAGGTGGCAGGGTGGTTTTTACCGGAAAGGTCCGTAATCCTGAAAACAACGGTAATCCTGCCGAATTTGACAATAAACGTTACTTATATAATAAGGGCGTAACCGGCACAGCCTATCTGCCTGTCGGTGGCTGGAACGAGGCCGGCGAGGCCCCGATGACGTTGCGCATGCGTGCGCTGGCATTGCGCGAGAAGGTGGTGCGGCTTTATGCTCATATGGGCTTCGACGAGGATGTGCCTCCAGTGCTTTCAGCCCTTACCATCGGTGACAAAAGTGAGCTCTCGCGCGAGGTAAAAGAGACCTTCTCTTCGGTAGGTGCCGGACATATTCTGGCTCTGTCGGGGTTGCATCTTGGAATCTTCTACATGATATTGTCGGTGCTGTTGCCTGTATGGCGCAGCAGACGTCTTTATGTTGTTCTGCGCGAGGCGGCGATTGTTGCGGTAATATGGCTCTTTGCTTTTGTGGCAGGTCTTTCTCCTTCGATAGTCAGGGCTGCCACATTGTTTACTCTCTTTTCGGTGGGACGTTGCATCCGTCGCGACAGCTACTCTGTCAATGCCCTTTCGTTTGCAGCTATTGCCATTCTCATCGTTTCTCCGCGCTCGTTGTTCGACGTCGGTTTTCAGTTGTCGTTTGCTTCGGTCTTCTCAATACTGATTCTTTATCGTCCGGTGCGTGCACTGCTTGGCGGCGATACTTATGGGGCAGTATATTCCTATTTTGCCGATATTGTAGCAATCTCGTTGGTGGCACAGGTGGGTACTTTACCATTTCTCTGCTACTATTTCGGTGCTTTCCCCACCTACTTCTTGTTGACAAATATTGTTGTTGTTCCGCTGGCTTTTGTCATAATGGCGCTTGCGGTGTTGCTGTGGGCAACCTTTGCCATTCCCTTTCTGGGTGACTCTGTTGCGTGGGTGTTGAATGGTGCTGTGTCGTTGATGAATGGTGCGGTTGGTTTTATTGACGGCCTGCCATTTTCTTCGTTGCTGTTGCCATATGTTGATGCTGTTGCAGCTTGTGGAGTGGCTCTCTTTATTCTGTTTGTGATATGTGTCATACGTGGCAGATGCAGGGCGCTTTTTGCGTTGTTGGCGGTCGTGGCTCTCTTTGCTGCCTTTTTTCGCATGTGGTATTTGCACAATGATAGTAGTGGCGACTATATACTTATCTACAACAGCAGCAAATGTCCGGCTGTGCAGCTGGTCGTTTCGCGAGACTGCTCGTATATGCTCTCTACAAAGGAGCAGCGTTTCGCCGAACTTGAGTATGTGACCGAACCTTATCTGCGTCGCGAATCATTTGCCACTCCCGTGTGGGTGCATGGCGATTATGCCGACTCGCTACTGGTCGTCACCGAGGGACTGATTAAATTCCGGGGAAGAAGCATGCAGTTGCTGCAGGATGGTAATTGGGACGAGATTGCAGAGCCGCAGCAGGTGGATATACTATACCTTTGCAAGGGGTTCAAGGGTAGAATGGAAAGTGTGCTCGAAAAATTCCCGGCAGGGCAGGTGGTGATGGATGCAGGACTGCACTACATGAGTCGTCAGAGGGTGGCGCGTGAGTGTCAGGCGCTAGGGCAATCTTGTATCGACATTTCTCAGACGGGTGCGCTGTTTTTCTATTGTGACGAGGATTCAATGCCTCCGCATTTTTGTCGTAAATAGCAGGCAGGTTTTTATTCCTTTTTCCCCGAAAAATGTTCCATCAGTTTGGTAGCAGCTGCGAACGATGTTATTCTGTTGTCGGCAAGTCCCTGTTCACATTCGGCAATAAGCTGCTCCATACCCGGTGTATTATAGAAACGCGAATATAGCTGCTCGTTGATACTCTCGTACATCCAATATTTTGACTGACGTTTGCGACGAGCTTCGAACACTCCGTTCGATTTTACAATAGCGATGTAGTTGTAAACCATGTCCCATACCTCCTTTATCCCAATGTCGTAGAATCCCGAATAGGTCAATACTTCGGGGCGGCGTCCGCTCTCGGGCATGGGGAACAGTTGCAGTGCGTTGCGGTAGTGTGTCGCTGCACGACGTGCCTCTGCTATGTTGTCGCCGTCGGCCTTGTTTATGACAATGCCATCTGCCATCTCCATGATGCCTCTTTTTATTCCTTGCAATTCGTCGCCTGCACCTGCTATCTGTATCAGCAGAAAAAAGTCAACCATGGAGCAGACTGCTGTTTCGCTCTGACCCACTCCCACTGTCTCTACGAAAATTGTATCGTATCCGGCAGCTTCGCACAGTATGATTGTCTCGCGTGTCTTTCGTGCAACGCCTCCGAGCGAGCCTGCCGAGGCGCTGGGACGTATGAATGCATCGGGGTGAAGCGACAGACGTTCCATGCGGGTCTTGTCGCCCAGAATACTGCCTTTGCTACGTTCACTGCTTGGATCTACGGCAAGCACTGCCAGCCGTCCGCCGCGCTCTTTCAGTATGTGCATGCCAAAAGCGTCTATGGATGTGCTTTTGCCGGCACCGGGTACTCCTGTGATACCCACTCTAAGCGATTTTCCTGAATGTGGCAGACAGCGTTCTACAACTTCGCGTGCAATGGCTTCATCCTCGTGGCGGCGGCTTTCAATCAGGGTGACTGCCCGGCTCAATGTGTTGATGTCGCCGCGCAGAATACCCTCCACGTAGTCGTCTGTTGTAAGTCTTTTGGCTCTTTTCAGACGAATAGTGTTCAGGTAGGGGTTCAGCGAGGTCGGCTGTTCCACTCCGCTGTTTACCTTCAGCCCTTTGTATGTGTCGTCGTTTTCGGGATGTTTCATGTGTGCAAATATAACACAAGGTGTTTGTTGTGCAAAAAATGCCGCTGCTTATTTGTAATAAAAAAACAAATGCAGCACGTGTGCTGCATTTGTTTCAGTCGGCGATATGTAAATATTCTTAAGACGCCATAATCTCCTGTGCGCGTACAACATCCTTGTCCAGGGGTTTGTCGTCCTTGATGGCTTTGGTGAATGGGATGTAGACAATTTCGTTGTTGCGCAGACCCACCATGATGTTTCTCTGGCCTTCGAGCAGTGACTCGATGGCAGCAACGCCCAGACGGCTGGCAAGGATACGGTCGCTGGCTGTGGGGCTTCCTCCACGTTGCAAATATCCGAGGATTGATACGCGTACGTCAAGTTCGGGGAATTTCTGACGCATGTTTTCGGCAACCTCCATGATGTTGTAGTCCTTTTCGCGTCCCTCGGCAAAGAGGACAATACTGCTGCTCTTGGTGCGGCGCAGACCGTTTGATATGAATTGTGTTATTTTCTCAAACTCGGGGTCAATCTCGGGGAGCACACACGCTTCGGCACCTGTGGCGATGGTACCGTTCAGGGCAAGGAATCCTGCGTCGCGGCCCATAACCTCAACAATGAAGAGTCGTTCGTGTGAAGAGGCTGTGTCGCGGATTTTGTCGATGCACTCCATGATGGTGTTCAGCGCAGTGTCGTATCCGATGGTGGTGTCTGTTCCGTAAAGGTCGTTGTCGATGGTACCGGGCAGGGCAATACAGGGGATGTCAAACTCCTTGGCAAGGTTGTATGCACCTGTGATAGAGCCGTCTCCGCCAATTACCACCAGAGCGTCAATCTCTTCTTTCTGCATGGTTTCGAATGCAAGTGCGCGTCCTTCGGGTGTTCTGAACTCGGGGCAGCGGCTGGTCTTGAGTATTGTTCCACCGCGCTGAATGATGTTGCTGACATCCTCGGTCTTGAACTCTTTTATCTCACCGGTGATGAGACCTTTGTAGCCGCGGTATATGGCTTTTATTTTAAGGCCGTGGTAAATTCCTGCACGTGTGACGGCGCGTATGGCCGCATTCATTCCGGGAGCGTCACCTCCGGAGGTCAGTATTCCAACGCATTTTATCTCTTTTGCCATAGTATATAGGTTTTTATGTGTTTGTTGTCTTGTGTTCGAGTATAGCCTGCTTGCAATCTTCCATCAGCCATTTGGGAGTGGAGGTGGCTCCGCAAATTCCCACCGACGATATTCCTTCGAGCAGCGAAAAATCTATCTCTCCGGCGCTTTCCACCTGGTGCGAGTTGGGGTTTACCCGTTTGCACTCGTTGAAGAGTATCTTGCCGTTTGAACTTTTGCGTCCGCATACGAAAATTATCAGTTCGTGGCTGCGTGCAAATTCGCTTATACCGCTCATGCGGTTGGCAACCTGTCGGCAGACTGTGTCGTATGATTCGAATTTATGTTCCGAAGATATGTGGTTGCGTGTGGCTTCCACTATCTGTTTATATCCTTCGAGCGATTTTGTCGTCTGCGAGTAGAGATAGGTGTCGCACTCCTTTTCCAGATTCTCTATCTGCGCAGGCGATTCCACTACGATGGCATTGCCGTGTGTCTGTCCCACAAGGCCGAGAACTTCGGCATGTCCTGACTGACCATAGATAACTATCTGCTGTTTGCCGCTTTCACCGCTCTCCCATTTCTGCTTGATGCGTTGTTGCAGTTTCAGCACAACTGGACAGGTGGCATCTATCAGTTCCAGATTGTTCTCTTTGGCAATGGCATATGTTTCGGGTGGTTCGCCATGGGCGCGCAGCAATACTTTTGCGTTGCGCAGGGCGCGGAACTTTTCGTGGTCTATGGTGACGAGTCCCAATCGTTTCAGACGTTCACACTCTTTGCTGTTGTGTACAATGTCGCCCAAACAGTAGAGGGTGGGGCTGCTCTTCAACTCCTCCTCGGCTTTCCGTATGGCTGTCGTTACTCCGAAACAGAATCCGGAATGTTCGTCTATTTCGATGTTTATCATTGTTCTATACATTTTTTGTACTCTTCGCACAACCACTGCAACTGTCCTTCGATGGTCATGTTGCTGTTGTCGAGCAGCAGAGCGTCGTCAGCCTTGCGCAGTGGGCTTACTTCGCGTGTCTGGTCCAGATGGTCGCGTTCCACTACGTTGGCGAGTATTTCGTCGTAGTTTGGGTTTTCGCCTTTTGCCATCAGCTCGTCGTAGCGTCTGCGGGCACGTACATCGGCTCCGGCTGTGACAAATATTTTCAGTTCGGCATCGGGGAATACAGTGGTGCCGATGTCGCGGCCATCCATCACTATGCCTTTGGCCTTTCCCATTTCGCGCTGCTGCTCTATAAGTGCTGTGCGCACAAATTCAAGGGCAGCCACGGGGCTTACATATTGCGAAACTTCGAGTGTACGTATTCTGTCCTCGACGTTAACTCCGTTAAGCAAGGTTATAGGCTTCTGGGTGTTTTCGTCGGTGCTGAATGTAATTTTGATGTCGCTGATTGCGCCACGCAACTTTTCTATGTCAATCTTTCCATCTGCGATTATGCCATTCTGCATGCCGTAGAGGGCAACAGCCCTATACATCGCTCCACTATCGAAGTACTGATATCCGATGTTGCGTGCAAGTGCTTTGGCCATTGTGCTTTTTCCGCACGATGAGAATCCGTCGATTGCTATTATTATTTTTTTCATAAACTATATGATATATTAAATAGGAATGAAGATGAGGAGACGTGCAGTTTGCTGTACGACGCTCCCAGTTTTACTCTTTTTATTGCAAGGTTTGCACCGGCTGTAATGCCGTCCCATTTGCTGCCGGATACCGACAACTCCTGAGAAATGCGGTAGTTGTATCCCAATGAAACCTGGAAGTTGCTGCCCAGCAACAGATCTGCACCGAAAACTGCATGCTTGAGCAGTAGTTCGCTGAAATTGTCTTCACTGCCATCGGCATTGTAAAAATGCTCTTTGCTCCAGTGATTCAGGTTGTTCAGAGTGACAGAAACGCGTATTGGTGCGTGGGTAAGGCGTTTGGTGAATCCCATCTGTATGTCTATGGGCAGTTTCTCCATCTTGTCGTCGAAAGCCTTTACCTGGCCGCCAAGGTTGGTCATTGCCAACGAAACTGACAGGTCGTTCTCTTCGTTGTAGTAGTTGACTCCAAGGTCTACTCCCAGGGCTATTGAGTTGTAGCTCTCATATTTCGATGTTATGAACTTACCCGATACACCACCGCTGAGCCTGTCTGTCAGTAGGTAGCTGTACATGAGTTTTACCTCTATGTCTTTGGCATTGAAAGAACCTGTTGCTATGTTGTTCTCGTCGTATCCGTCGAATGAACCATAGTCTACGTATCGTGCAGCTATGGCACCAACCGAGCGCTCTCCAAACACTTTGTTAAACATGGCTCCGGCGACTTTGCTGTCGCTGATGTATGTCATGTAGTTTAGATGTAAAGTGTTGTCCGATGCGTTTATAAGCAGTGCCGGATTGTGAAATGCGAGCGATACATCGTCTTCGATAAGTGAAATATTGTTGCCGCCGAGTGCTGCTGCATGTGCCGAAAATGGTAGCCGTAGGAAATTGAATACAGAACTCCCATCCTGAGCAAATGTTGCTAAGGGCAGTAATGCCGTAAGTATATATAAAAGTATCTTTTTTCTCATAAAAGAGTGCAAATATTCTTTACTCACAATTCCGCAAAGATAGCATATTTTTTCGTTAGGTATGTATTTTCTGTCAAGAATCTGTCGCGTTGCTCACATAAGTATTGTTTTGTGGTCTCACTTGGGTGTTTTATTTCGCCTAAAAAGTGTTAAATTGTAGATGGGTATGACGATGGGCGCTATTTCTGCATTATGAAAATAGTTCGCTGAGAATGAAAAAAAATCCTCTTTTTGCGCTCAAAAAAATGTAAAAAACGAAATATTTTCGGTTGAAATAAAAAAAATAGATTAATTCTCTGTGGATATAGAAAAATAATGTTTATTTTTGCCCCAATAGAAAATAAATACAAATTAATATAATGGACAGCAAAAAGAATTTACAAGAAATGGAGAACGAGCTTCTCGAGGTGAAAAAGAGCCCTAAGGCCGACCTCGAGGGTAACAAAAGTACATGGGTACTTATTGGTTACATACTCGTTTTGGCAGCTTTGTTTGTAGCTTTCGAATGGACAGCTACTGAGCGCAAAGAGACAGGAGAGATTGTTAGTGCCGGAATTCTTCTCGAAGAGGAGATTATGATTCCTATCACCCTGCCCGAGAAAAAGGTTGTACCTCCTCCCCCCGAAGCAAAGCAGATTACTGACGTGCTTGAGATTGTAGAGGACGACGCCGACATCCAGGAGACAGAGATTATCTCTGTTGAGGACCAGGGCGAGGTTGTTGAAATCAATGAGAATATGAACATCGTGGTAGAGGAACTTCCCGAAGAGGAGACTGTCTACAACATCGTAGAGGAGCAGCCCGAGTTCCCCGGTGGTACAAAAGCTCTTTTCAAATGGATTCAGGACAACTTGAAATATCCTAGCATCAGCCGCAACAACGGTTCGCAGGGTACAGCTTTGATGGCCTTCACTGTAAACTCAGACGGTTCAATCACAGATGTCCAGGTTGTAAAGAGTACAAATGACATGTACCTCGATAAAGAGGCTAAGCGTGTAGTTGAGGCGATGCCCAAATGGAAACCCGGTAGACAGGCAGGTAAAGCCGTTCGCGTAAGCTACAAATTGCCTATCAGATTCAGACTTAACTAATATAACGGATAAAAGCAGAGAGGCGGCATGGTTAAATGCAGCCTCTCTCTTTTTGCAGTTGTATGTGTAATTCTATACGTCTGTTAATGTGACTTGTCTGCAACCTTTTCAGAGGTGACGAATGGGGTGTCTTTTTATATTAATAAGATACTACACAAACAGCTTTTGTTGCATTAATTGATGAATTATTAATCGATAACAAATTGCGAAAATGTTCAATTGTAAGGAAATACTAAACAGAGTAAACGAATTTATAGCTACATTGGAGTACGAACGCGAACCAAAGGCATTGTATGCTCCCATAACATATACTCTTGAGCAGAGTGGTAAACGCATTCGTCCCGTTGCGCTGTTGCTGGCATACAATCTGTTCGACGAAAATATAGACGATGCTCTCTATCCGGCAGTGGCAATGGAGGTGTATCACAACTACACTCTTATACATGACGATGTTATGGACAGGGCGGATATACGTCGCGGTAAGCCTACAGTCTGGAAAAAATGGGGTGAAAATCCTGCAATTCTCTCCGGCGATACAATGCAGGTACTGGCATATGAATTTATAGCTCGTGTTGCAGATGACAAACTGCGTGAAACACTTTCGCTCTTTACCAATATGGCTAAAGAGATTGGTGAGGGTCAGCAGTATGATATGGAATTCGAGACAAGAAACGATGTTACTGAGGCTGAGTACATCAATATGATACGTCTGAAAACTTCCGTGCTTATTGCAAACTGTATGAAGATTGGCGCTCTGATAGCCGGAGCTTCCAAAGAGGATGCTGATAACTTGTATGCTTACGGCGAAACAGTGGGATTGGCATTCCAACTTCAGGATGACCTGCTCGATGTTTATGGCGATCCGAAAATATTCGGAAAGAAAATAGGTGGTGACATCTGTTGCAACAAAAAGACATTCCTGCTGATAAAGGCTTTGGAAACAGCTACACCCGAGCAGCGCAAGCAGATGGAAGAGCTTATGGCGCAAGAGGATTTTAACCCCGCAGAGAAAATAGCTACATTTACCTCTATTTATAACCAGTTGGGTATTAAAGAGATTTGCGAGAAGAAAATCGCTGAACTCTTCAGCGATTGCGACAGATATATCGATGCAGTTTCTGTTCCAGCTGAACGTAAAGAGCAGATAAAGCAATTTGCAGATTCGCTGCTTAACAGAATACACTAACGCTGCAAATGCCATACAGAAGACTTCCAAATACCGACCAGGCACGCATACGCACCTTGAAAACAGCTGTTGACAACTGTGTGCAGAATGGCATATATACCAATGTGCTTAAACACAATACATACTTCACTGCGAAGAATATTCTTGAAAAATTTTCGCGCCAGGTAGAGGCATACAAGAAATGTGTAAACGAGCAGTCGTCCAAACGCCGTAATACCAAGTACGATGCGGCCTTTAAGAACGCACGAATGTATGTGACACACTTCTTGCAAGTGCTGTCAATGTCGGTGATGCGTGGTGAAATAGCGCGTGCCAAGCGCTCCTATTACGGACTTAATCCCGATGATGACTCGCTGCCTACAATCACTCTCGAAAGCGCGGTGCTGGAGTGGAGTGAAAAGATTTCCGAGGGTGAAAAGAGAAGGCAGGCCGAGGGCGGTATTCCTATCTACAACCCTACGATGGGACGCGTCAGTGTGGCATGCGACCTCTTTAAGCAGATGTACGACAAACAGCAGCAGTTGGGACGCAATACGGCAGATGCGTTGAGCCGTGTGGCCTCTTTGCGCGAGGAGTGTGACAGCGCGATACTCACGGTCTGGCAGGAGATTGAAGAAAAATTCTCAGACCTCGAAAGTGCCGAAAGGCTTGAAAAATGTGCTCAATACGGCATTATATACTATACTCGTCCCGATAGAAAGAAAAAAGCAGCTCTCGCCGATGAATAGATTTATTGATACACATACTCACCTTTTTGTGCCGGAGTTTTCCGATGACCGCGATGAGGTTGTTAAGCGTGCTCTTGAGGCGGGTGTTACCAAATTGTGTCTGCCGTGTATCACAGCCGACTCCATTGCACCCATTAAAGAGATGTGTGAAAAGTATCCCGGTGTCTGCTTCCCAATGGCCGGCTTGCACCCGACCGAACTTGGCGACGACTACAAACAGCAACTCGACAAGATAAAAGCATTCCTCGATGACGACAAAAGTATTGTGGCAATAGGCGAGATTGGAATAGACCTCTATTGGGACGATACTCGTTTGATTGAGCAAATAGAGGTTTTTGAAACACAAATTGCCTGGGCGCGCGAGATGCATCTGCCACTTGCCATTCACACACGCAATGCTTTTGGCGAAATGTGCAGTTCTTTGCAGCAGAGCGGGGGTAAGGAGCTTACCGGAGTGTTTCATTGCTTTACTGGAACGCCCGAGGAGGCGCAAATGCTTTTGCCATTCGAGGGCTTTATGTTTGGCATTGGTGGTGTGGTGACATATAAAAAGACAACTCTCCCCGAAACTCTTGCCCTTATACCTCTTGAGCGTATATTGCTTGAGACTGATTCTCCTTACCTGTCGCCAGTCCCCTATCGTGGCAAGCGCAACGAAAGTTCTTATGTTCCTTATGTAGCACAGCGTCTTGCCGAAATCTATGGCACGACGGTGGAAACGGTGGCTCGTGTCACTACCGAAAATGCCGAACGGTTGTTTGCTATATAATATAATGTAGGTGCGAAACACTCTCCTATATCAGCCGGTTCAATTCTAATGTTAATTTAAACAGCGCATTAGCGCTTTTTTTTATGTCAGATAAAAAATATACCAAAGAGGAGGACAGATTTAATGTAATATCTCATGCAGTGGGAATACTGATGAGCTGTGTGGCAGGTGGAATTTTTCTTCGTGTGGCGTTGAATAGTGGCGATGTATATCTTATTGTCAGTGTGTTGTTGTATATATTGGGAGTCTCTTCTTCGTACGTATTTTCAACAGCTTATCATGCTTGCTCTCCGTTTCGTCCTGCCAAGCAATTACTTCGTAAGTTCGATCATGCGGCCATCTATTGGCATATTGCAGGTTGTTATTCACCTGTTACTCTTGTTGCGTTACGCGAATCTGGTTATTGGGGATGGGGGCTTTTTGTCTTTGTCTGGTTGTGTGCTGTTGTGGGCACTATTTTGAGTCTGCGCAGGCTCAAAACTCATAATCGTCTCGAAACAGTATGTTATGTTCTTATGGGAATGCTGGTGCTGGTGGCTTTTAAACCATTGATGGACGTGGTGCCCTTTTCTGTTATAGCCTGGCTTATAGCCGAAGGTGTATGTTATGTTACAGGGGCAGTGTTGTACAGCTTTCATAAAGTGAAATTTATGCACTCTGTTTTCCATATTTTCGTTCTGCTGGGAGATATATGTCACATGCTTGTCGTATGGTATGTACTGCTTGCTTAGTGTGAGTTATGAGCGTAAAGGGTGTACTTAATTGCGTCGCAGGCTTATTGTCATATTATATGTGTCTTTATAAAATTGTTTGTAAAAATAAAAAAAGGATTGACCGAAAAGTCAATCCTTTTTGCTTGAAAGTGATTCCGGAGCGATTCGAACGCTCGACCCACGCCTTAGAAGGGCGTTGCTCTATCCAGCTGAGCTACGGAACCAACCTTGTTTTTGCGTCGGCAAAGGTAGTGCTTTTTTATGTTAATAGCAATAAAAATGCTGTTTTTTTAAAAGAAAATTAATGTCTTCTGCATCTTTCTTGCTGCCGGCCTTTCTTTTAGGTGGTTGTTGTAATATCTTTTGCCTCGAGAAATTCTTTGAACGATGGGATTATAATCTCCTTGCGGCGCAGTTCTATAACTCCTTTTTCGCGGAATGAGTTCAGTGTGCGCGACACGTTTATTCGTGTCTCGCCAATGATGGCCGCAAGGTCTTCCATCTTTGTTTGCAGTATTTTATATCCTTCCATGTTGTCGACTCTAACAACAAGGAATTCTATTATCTTCTCGGGCAGCGTCAAGGGGCGCTGATACC
>CAJGDX010000023.1 GCA_904502185.1 uncultured Bacteroidaceae bacterium
CTATCGGTGGTGAATTGTTCGTAATGGACGACGGCTGGTTCGGTGACAAATACCCCCGCGACGAGGACGACTCTTCACTCGGCGACTGGATGGTATGCAAAAGAAAACTTCCCAACGGCGTTGAAGGCCTCATCGAGACATCAAAGAAATATGGTATCAAGTTCGGTATCTGGATTGAGCCCGAAATGACAAACCAGAAGAGTGAACTCTATGAGAAGCACCCCGACTGGGTTCTTCGTCAGGAGGAGCGCGAGCCTAAAATGGGTCGTGGAGGCACACAGATGATGCTTGACATGACAAATCCCGAAGTTCAGGAACATGTATTCAAGGTAGTCGATGACCTGATGCAGGCTAACCCCGAAATCTACTACATGAAGTGGGATGCTAACTTCTCTATCGCAAACGCAGCTTCACTCTACTTGCCCAAGAAGAAACAGTCACACCTCTACATCGAGTACCACAGAGGTCTCATCAAGACACTTGAGCGCATCCGTGCTAAATATCCCGACCTCGTTATCCAGCTTTGCGCAAGTGGTGGCGGTCGTCTCAACTACGCTTACTTCCCCTACTTCAACGAGTGCTGGACAAGCGACAACACAGATGCTATTCAGCGTCTCTTCATCCAGTGGGGTGTTTCACAGTACTATCCCTCTAACGTAATGGCAGCACACGTAAGTGCATCACCCAACCACCAGACAAGACGTGTAACTCCTTTGAAGTTCCGTTTCGACGTTGCAATGACAGGCCGTTTGGGTATGGAGATGAAACCCTCTGACCTTTCAGAGAAAGAGAAAGAGTTTGCAAAGAATGCAATCGCTACATACAAGAACATCCGTCCCGTTATCCAGCAGGGTGACCTCTATCGTCTTATCTCTCCCTACGAGAAGAAACCTTATGTTTCTGTAATGTACGTAACACCTGAGAAAGACCGCGCTGTTTACTTCCTCTATCGTACACAGTTCATCCGCAGCCAGCCTGCTGAGGTTAGAGTACTTAAAGGTCTTGACCCCAACAAGAACTACAAGTTCACAGAGCTTAACCCCGAGAATCCCAAGAAGAAGGGTTCACTCGACGGTAAAGTCATCAGCGGTAAGACCCTCATGAACCAGGGATTCTATCTCAACATCGAGAAGGAACTTGGTAGCGCCGTTTACGAATTGGTAGCACAATAATGTGTGGTAATAAGGTTCCGCAAAAGAGCCTTAGTACTTAAAACACAGTATTCATACTATTACAAACATCCAGAGACTGTGTCAAAATAATATTTTGGCGCAGTCTCTTTTAAATTAAGTATCAACATTATGACAAAGAGACACTTACAAGCAATTGCCACCATTGCACTGATGCTGTGCGCAACAACTGCATGGGGCGAAGTGCCTTTTAAAGTGACAACTGTTACGAACAACGGTTTTTCGCCCGACACTGAATGGTACACAATGGCAATAGGCAGTTCGGGGCTGTTCATTTCGGACAATGCCGACAAAGAGTTCATTGCAGTTAAAAACAACCGCAGCGACCTTGCCGACGCCGACCTGTGGTGTTTCACAGGAAACGAAAAGAGTGGCTATAAGATTTACAACAAACAGGCCGGCACAAAAAAAGTGCTTGCAGCGCCTAAAGTCATGAAGGGTGACGCCGGCAGCGAATCTTTCGTAGTGTTGAAGGAGGATGGCGCAGCGTCATACACAACCACATGGAGTTTCGCGCCCTCGAAAGATCTTGGTACAGACACTGAGGCATGGTATCTGATGCCCAAGAGTGCCACAAAGAATGTTGTAAACAACCGCGGAGGCAAACTTGCCTTTTGGACAGGCGGTGCCGACTCGGGGTCATCCATTGTCATAGACATTGCATGCGGCAGCGTAAGCATAAGCGCACTTACCGGAAGCTTCACAACCGGAAATGCCAACGGCACATGGTTCTCAAAATGGGTAAGCAACGACAAACGTTATCCTGTGACACTCAGCAGCAATGCAAACAACATGAAGGCTATTGCCAATGACATTGCCTGCTACACCGGAACTGCCAACAGCGCAACATACACCATCAGCGCACCTAAAGGTTACTGTATCAGCGGTTTCAGACTGGGGAAAGCCATCAAAGACAGCAATGCCGATGACATAAAAATTGAGTACAACGGAGAGAGCATAGCACTCGACAACCCCATAGAGTACCAGGCAGGCGAAGAGCGCGAACAGAGCATAACAGTAACTCTGAAAGACAGTAAAAACAGCGGTATCATACTGAAAGAGTGCGAGGTTAGTTTCGCACGTCATTTCGAGAAGCCCGAACCGCACTTCGACCTCTTCCCCACCCTGACAAGTGCAGCTATCCCCTATCGTATCCCAGCTATCACCACGACAGTCGATGGCAACCTGCTGGCAGTGGCCGATTACAGACATTGCCGATACGACATTGGCAACGGACGCATCGACCTTCACGGACGCATAAGCAAGGACAACGGAAAGACATGGGGTGATATTTTTACCATCATCGAAGGCGACGGCAAGCTTGTAAACAACGACCGAAACGCATCGCTCACTGCCGGATACGGCGACCCCTGCATTGTTGCCGACAGAGAGAGCAACCGTGTACTCATGCTCTGCGTATGCGGTTACCAGACATTCTTCTACTCTACACGCGACGTCCCCAACCAGGTGGCACGTCTTTACAGTGAAGATGGCGGCGTAACATGGAGCAAGCCCGAAATTATAACAGAGCAGTTCTACACCCCCTTCGACAACAGCAAGGTGGGCCCCATCCGCTCTATGTTCATCGGTTCGGGCCGTATATTCCAAAGCCGACTGACAAAAGTAGGCGACTACTATCGACTTTACGCAGCAATGCTTGCACGCGACAAGGATGGTACATTCTGTAACTTCGTAGTCTACTCCGACGACTTCGGTGGCAAATGGAATATATTGGGCAGCACCGACAAGGGCGCAGTTCCCCACAGTGCCGACGAGCCAAAGACAGAAGAACTTCCCGACGGAAGCATACTTATCAGTTCACGTTGTGGCGGTGGACGCTACTACAACATATTCCGTTTCGACAACCCCGAAACAGCAGAAGGTTCGTGGGGAGAGATGGCATATTCAGGAGCAAAGAACAAAGGAGTTACCGCGCTCAACAATTCATGCAACGGCGAGGTGATGATACTCCCTGTTGTGCGCAACAAGGATGGCAAGAAACTATACCTTACCCTGCAGTCTCTGCCTTTGGGAAGCGGACGCAGCAACGTAGGTATATACTACAAGGAGCTTGAGGACTACAACGACTTTTTAACCCCCGAACATTTTGCAAAGGACTGGGACGGACGTTACAAGAGCAGCATCACCGGTTCGGCCTACTCGACAATGACCCTTCAGGCAGACAATGCATTGGCATTCATCTACGAGGAGGACACATACGGAACAAGTGGTGGCGGTTACACCATCGTTTACAAATCCTACACACTGGAGAAGATTACAGAAGGTGCATATTCGATAGACACAAACGAGAATCGCGCACTATATCTTTATAAGAATGTAATTGCACCGCTTATGTCTAAATAATTACCACACCTACACAACAAGGCCAAAAAAGACGACCAAACGGGTCGTCTTTTTTGGTTTATAAAGTCACTATATCTATGATGAATGAAGACTTATAAAAAACTATTTCGCATAAAGAAGGTAATACCTATTTCACATTGCTGCAGTGCAAAACATTGAAGCGAACTTCTTGTTTTTCGCTCATTTGTTTATATATTTGCATTTGTTAAAATGCTATAAAAAAATAATGAAAAGAACTATAAACTTTTTTGCATTGCTCATTGTAGCAATATTCACATATTCACAGACACAGCAGGGCTGTGTAAAGACACGAGGCAGAATGATAAATGGCAAGCACGTACCAGGCAAAGGACTTACAGGTGCTATTGTTTCCATACAAGGCAAAGCTGATGTAGGCGTAAAGCGAACCGACGGACACTTCTCTTTTCCTGCTACCGACAAGCAGTTTATAGTAGAGTCAGTAACCAAAAAGGAGTACATACTAGTGGACGCAGACGCCGCTCCAAAGATGTATCATCATACCACCGATACACTCTTCTTTCTGATGGAAACACCCGAACGGTTGGCACAAGACACCCTTGATGCCATGCGCAGAATACGTCGCACCTTGCAGCGTCAGTTGCAAGAGCGCGAAGATGAAATAGAAGTTCTTAAAGCGGAAAAAAAAATCACAGAACAGGAATATCGCACACGATTACAGAAACTCTATGATTCACAATGCAACAACGAAAAACTTATCAGCGAAATGGCCAAGCGCTACTCTATGCTTGACTACGACAAGTTGGACGAATTTTACCGTCAGGTAAACTATTGCATAGAGCAAGGCGAACTGACAAAAGCAGATTCTCTGTTACGCAGTCGCGGAAATGTGGAGAGTCAGATAAAAGAACAACAAAAAAAAGGCGCTACCATCCAACAAAAGGAGAAAGAATTGCAGGAAGCAAAAGAGGTCTACAAGCACGACTATGAAGAACTTGCCCGCCGTTGTTATGGTTTCTACGAAAATTTCAAAATGCAACATCAGCACGATTCTGCACTCTATTATTTGGAACTGCGTGTTAATATCGATACAACAAATACCGAGTGGCTGTCGGATGTAGGAAATTATTGTTTTAATCAGAATATTTTTGACAAAGCGGAGCATTACTATAAAAAGGTAGAGAGAATTTGTCAGTATTTGTCTAAAGATGATTCTTTAACTTATAAACCGAAACTTGCTGCTACATTAGCAATGTTAGGTGTACTTTATGTTAAGACACTTCGTTTTTCAGACGCAGAAGCTATGTATAAAGAAGCTCTGTCTATATATCGTCCTTTAGTCAAGAGTAAAACTTTGTCATATGAATATCTTGTAGCAATTGTATTGAGTCAGCTTGCTAATGTATATACGCTTACAGGACTTTTTTCTGAATCAGAAAAAAGACTTGAAGAATCTCTTACAATCTCTCGTCGTTTAGCAAAAGATGGTGATATTTATTCAGAATTGGCTTTATTAAATACTCTTAACCATTTTGCTTATTTTTACATTTTTATTAATAACTTCTCCAAAGCTGAGAAGATGTCTAAAGAATCTCTTACCATTACTCGTCGTTTGGCAGAAAGCAACCCATCTGCCTACGAACCTTGTGTATTAATTCCATTAGAGCACCTTGCGATTGTTTATAGAAATACCCAACGTATTTCTGAGGCAGAGCAGATGTATAAAGAATCTCTTACAATCTCTCGTCGTTTGGCAGAAAGCAACCCATCTGCCTACGAACCTCAGTTCGCATATATACTATCTTGCCTTGCGGATTTTTATAGTAACACTCAACAGTTCTCCGAGGCTGAGCAAATGTATAAAGAATCTCTTTCCATATATCGTCGTTTGGCTAAAAACTATCCCTCTGCCTATGAGTTGTTTATAGCAACGACACTGAGAGGTTTTGCGTATCTTTATAGTAACGCCCAACGCTTTTCAGAGGCTGAGCAAATGTATAAAGAGTCACTTCTTATATGGCGTCGTTTGGCAGAAAGCAACCCTTCATTATGTTCCGAATTAGCAGAAACGCTATATAACCTTGCGGATTTTTATAGTGACACTCAACAGTTCTCCGAGGCAGAGCAAATGTATAAAGAATCACTTCTTATATGGCGTCGTTTGGCAGAAAGCAACCCTTCAGTCTATGAACATAAGTTAGCATTTACACTATATAACCTTGCGTATCTTTATAGTAACACCCAACGTTTCTCCGAAGCTGAGAAGATGTTAAAGGAAGTACATCCCATCTGTCGTCGTTTATCCGAAAGCGATAAGGCAATGCAGGACATTTATTTAAATGTTTTATATAATTTAAGTTATATATATGGCTTTATTATTAAAGAATATAAGAAAGCTTATGAAATAAACGAGGAATTTATTCCTTATATTAAACAAGATTATATAAATAATCCGAAACAGTATAAGTCTGATTATGCTCAGACATTGGGAAATCAATCGTTCTATTGTATGTTTATAAGCGAATTTGAAAAGGCTGAAGAGTATGCTAGCCAGGGGCTAAAAATTGATTCTTCTCAGACATTTGTTTACTCCAATCTTGCAGCTTCGCTATTAATGCAGGGCAAATACACTGATGCTGAAAAGTTATACCGTCAATATAAAGATGTATTAAAAAATGAGTTTCTCTTAGACCTTGAGGAATTTGAAAAAGCGGACATAATCCCCAAAAAACGCCGCAAGGATGTTGAAAAAATAAAAGTTCGACTCAATGAATAACAAGGAGCAGCAGTATAAATATTTTGCGTTCATCAGCTACAATTCACGCGACACAAAGTGGGGCAAGCGACTGCAAAACAAATTAGAAGGCTATCGTATGCCGTCTACGCTGTGCTACGAACGTGGTTGGGAGCGCACGCCTATAAAACCTGTTTTTTTTGCACCGACAGATATCCAACCGGGGGAACTGACAGAGGAACTGCAAGCGAGGCTGCGTGCTTCACGCAACCTTATAGTTATTTGTTCGCCTCATTCCGCCCATTCCGAATGGGTGGGACGCGAAATTAAGTATTTCCATAGTCTCGGTCGCGCAAAACAGATACATTTTTTCATTGTCGACGGAGAGCCACATAGTTCAGACCCACAAAAAGAGTGTTTCAATCCGGTGATTGAAACTCTTGGTATTCCAGAAATCCTCGGTGCCAATATTCACGAAAAGGTGTTCCGTATGCCGTGGATGAACCGCGAAAGAGCATACGTGCAACTTATTTCTAAACTGCTCGATGTTGAGTTTGATGCTATCTGGCGTCGCCATCGCAGAAGACTCATCAACGAGTGTATTGCATGGACTATCGCAATTATTACAGTGCTTACAGCCATCTGCTGCGCATGGAATCTTAACAAGCCGGTGGACATATGCCTGAGAATCAACGAAGTTTCCGCACATAATAAACATCTGCCACCATTGAAGGATGCAGATGTTACTATGATACTCAAAAATGAGGAAAAGCGAGGTATTCTGCGTTCGCTTAACGACAGTACTATTTTTGCAAATATACCACGTCGTATTCTCGGCGAGTCTGTGCATATAAAAGCCGTATGCCAAGATTATACGAATATTGACACGATTGTTGTGCTTTCAGAAAATATCTCGTTAAATATCACCCGCCATGCAGCGGTTTATGGTGATATTCGTTTCCAACTATGGAATTCTGATGGCAAAGGTGTTCCGGATGTGGCGGTAAAAATAGCCGGATGCAGTGCTATCTCTGATAAAAATGGCAATGTGTCGCTTTTTATTCCTTTGGAAAGACAGAGTACAAAGTATTATATTGAATCGTCCATACCTCTATTGAAAGATACCCTCCCAATGCCTTGTGGTGACGATGCCGTTGTAAGGGTGAGATATTGAATATACACAAGCCTAAAATTACTCTCCGAAAATACTTGAACCGATACGTACACAGGTGCTTCCGGCCGCTATTGCAAGCTGATAGTCGTCGCTCATTCCTGCAGAAATTGTATCGAACCCTTCATCGCCGGCGAACCATCTGTCGCGCATAGTGTCGAACAGCTGTTTCACCCTGGCAAATTCCTGAGCAACAACCTGCATGTCGTCGGTGTTGCTTGCCATACACATAAGGCCTTTTATACGCACATTGCTGAGTTGCTGCCACTCGCCAGCCTCGAGCATCGCAAGACACTCTTCCGGAGTGAATCCGAATTTGGTCTCTTCGCGGGCAATATGTATCTGCAAAAGACAGGGGATGATGCGACCAGCCTTTGCACCATGTTTGTCAATCTCGCGCAACAGTTGCAAAGTGTCGACGCTGTGTATCAGATGCACAAAGGGTGCAATGTATTTTATCTTGTTGCTCTGCAAATGTCCGGTGAAGTGCCAGCGTATATCAGCAGGCAAAGCCTGCTGTTTGGCAACAAGGTCCTGCGCCTTATTCTCGCCAAAGTCGCGCTGTCCGGCGTCGTAGGCCTCCATAATATCCTCCACGGGATAGTATTTTGAGATTGCAAGCAGCGTTACGCCCACAGGGATGGTAGCGCGTATTGCATTAAGCCTATCTTTAATACCACTCATAGGTTACTTTGGGGGACTATAAAGCCTCGTACTGGAAAATATCAATGATGGGGCTGTTGTTCACAGAGGTTAGTTCGTAATCCATAACAGATGTACTCATGTGAACGTTCAGTCGGGTGATTGCATCGGGAACACTCTCGGCCTTAACAAGCATCAGCACAGGAGTCTTTTTCTCTTTTGCGCTCACCTCGTCGATGGTAACAAGAGTAATTTTGCATTTGTACCATTTGTCGGCAGACTCATCCTGAGTATCCACAATTTCGCCATACTTAACACGCTTCATCTCATTGATGTTGAACTCGCCTGTAACAAAAGGCTGAAGCTCGATGGTGAGGCGTTTTTCAACACTTGCAAAGGTAAAATCCTTCATCAGATACGACTCGTTTACCTTTGTATTTGCGCCTTTTTCTCCGGGACGCTCGTATGTTACTTTACATTCAAACCAGCTTTCTAACATATCTTTTTATTGTTGCTTTAGATTTTTATTGAAAATTTTGAATCACAAAGTTAGTAAGATTTTGCAAATATTGCTCTAAAAAAATCTTTTTCGGCGGTGCTTTTGCCATTTTTTCACAATAAATTTCCCCCTGCAAGCTATTTGCCGTATCTTAGCGGAAGATTTCAAATGCAATGAATGTAGAACTGTTTATAGCCCGCCGTCTTTTTTCCACAGGAAAGGGAAAGAAGAGAATATCTAAACCAGCTGTGCTCATCGCCCAATGGGGAGTTGCTGTAGGTCTGCTGGTGATGATACTCTCAGTCTGCATAGTTGTGGGATTCAAGCATCAGGTACGCGAAAAGATTGTAGGATTCGGACAACACATTCAAGTGCGCAACTACGAAGGCACCATGACAGGCGAGTCGCCCGTAACGGCTTCAGACTCTTTGCTGAGTGCAATAGAGGCGGTTCCGATGGTAAACAGCGCACACATCTACGCAGGAAAACCGGGACTGATAGCTGCCGGTGACGAGTTCGACGGAATAATGCTTAAAGGCGTCGCAGCAGACTACGACCTGTCGTTTTTTTCAAACTATCTGATAGAGGGCGAGATTCCAACATTCAGCGACACTGCCTCCACAGGAGCACTGCTGCTCTCCAAGCCCATAGCCGACAAAATGCAGGTGGGCGTAGGCGACAAAGTGAACATTTACTTTGTACAGAACAATGTAAAGGCACGACGCTTCACCATCAAAGGACTCTACCGCACCAACCTTTCGGAAATGGACAATCTGATGGCACTCACCGACATATACACCATCAGACGCTTGAATGGTTGGGAGGATGACAAATGCACAGGCATAGAGATATCGCTGAGCAACTACGACGCGCTTGAGGTCGCATGCGACTCGGTTGCATCCCTCGTCGACGAAGAGGCTGAAAAGAGTTACGAAAAACTATATGTACGCACCGTTGAAGAGATGAACCCTGCGCTTTTTGCATGGCTCGACATACTTGACAGCACTGTGTGGGTGATTCTGGTGCTGGTACTTGCCGTTGCAGGTTTCACCATGATTTCGGGACTGTTGATTCTGATACTTGAAAAGAGCAACTTCATAGGCATACTCAAAGCCATTGGTTCCAAAGATATATCCATACGCAGAATATTCCTCTACTACGCAATGTTCATCATAGGCAGAGGTATGCTGTGGGGCAACATCATAGGCTTTGCAATAGCCCTTGTACAATACTATTTTGGAATTGTCAAACTCGATGCAGAAATGTATTACATGGACATTGTACCCATTGAATTTACATGGTGGTTGCTGCCCTTGAACATCGCAATGTTCCTGCTGTCGACAGCGATGCTTGTACTGCCATCGATGCTTATATCTCGCATAGAACCCACAAAGGCAATACGTTTCGAATAGCCAGACTTTTTAATCTGAAGTTTAGAGGAATCGGCAGAACAGCTTAATCAATACGAGCTACGCTCTTGACATTCTCCACGCCTTTCAATTTGTCGCAGAGCAGCTTGACATCATTGACATCACGCACATTGAGCCACACATTACAATCGAACACCCCGTTTTTGTTCTCGAATTCGAACTTCTGAATGTTCACATTCATCTGCTGCGAGATAATCTCTGTTATCTGGTTGATGAGTCCTATTTTGTCTATACCTTGTATATTTACAGGTACAACAAACTGATGGGCGCGATGCGTATCCCACACTACTGAAAGAATGCGGTCGCCGTGGCTGCTCTTGAGCCTGTCGGCCACGGGACACTGACGTTTGTGGATTATAATATGCTTCTCGTCGTCGTAATATCCGAGTACATCGTCGCCGGGAATAGGATGACAACAGTCGGCTATCACAAAGTCCTTTTGAAGATTCTCATCGGTCAGACGCAGGGTAGCCTTACGGTCGATGGCGTCGAATGTGGTAATATTATTCTCTTTTTTGTTCTCTTCCTTCTTGTCCTCTTTGTTGAAGAAGAAAAACGAGAAACGACGCTTGTTGTTGCCAAGCAGTGCCTCTTTGTCCTCTTCGCCAAGAGTTATTGTGCCATTGCCGATAGCTGTCAACAGCTCTTCCTTGTCGTTGAGATGATGGTGTACCCAAATTTTCTCGATATTATTGGCAAAATTGGCAAGATTCTCCTTTTCGAGGAAAGCATTGAGTTTTTCCTCACCCTCGCGCTGAATCTTGCGCTGTTCGCGGCGCAAGGCTGCCTGTATTTTGGCGCGTGCCTTGGCTGTGGTGGCAAACGAGAGCCAGCTTGCCTGCACATGCTGCGAGTTTGAAGTAAGAATCTCGACCTGGTCGCCACTCTGCAACACATGGTTCATAGGCACCAGTTTATGGTTGACCTTTGCGCCTATGCAGTGGTTGCCCAGGAAGGTGTGTATGCTGTATGCAAGGTCGAGGGCAGTACAGTTCTGCGGCATGGTTATAATGTCGCCTTTTGGAGTAAAGACGAATATCTCGGTTGCGTAGAGATTGAGTTTGATGGTGTCGAGAAAATCGAGTGCATTGGGCTGCGGGTCGTCAAGAATCTCCTTGATGGTGTGCAACCAGTCGTCGAGAAGTTCATCCTTGCCGTTGCTGTTGTCGCGACTCTTGTACTTCCAGTGTGCAGCAACACCCTTCTCTGCTATTTCGTCCATCTGTTCGCTACGTATCTGCACCTCTATCCATTCGCCATGTTTACTCATGAAAGTTGCGTGAAGCGCGCGATAGCCGTTGGCACGTGGTTTGTTCACCCAGTCGCGCAGACGGTCGGGATGCACGTTGTAGAGGTTGGTTAGAGCAATGTAGACATTGAAACATTCGTTATTCTCGTTCCTGCCCTCGCGCGGTGTGAAGATTATTCGCACTGCAAGAATGTCGTATATATCTTCGAAGGCTACCTGCTTGGTCTGCATCTTGTTCCATATGGAGTAAGGCGACTTCAGACGTCCCTTAATGCGATAGGTAAGCCCCATTTTGTCAAGCTCGCGACGGATAGGAGTAATAAATTCGTTATAGAGCTGGTCACGCTCTATCTGTGTCTTTGCAAGCTTTTTCTGTATCTTTTCGTACTCTTCGGGGTGTTCGTAGCGGAACGACAGATTTTCGAGCTCGGTCTTTATACGGCTCAGTCCCAAACGATAGGCAATGGGCGCGTAAATGTAGAGTGTTTCGCCGGCAATCTTGTACTGTTTGTTTACGGGCATCACCGAGAGGGTGCGCATGTTATGCAGACGGTCGGCTATCTTTATGAGGATAACACGTATATCCTCGCTCATGGTCAACAGTAATTTCTTGAAGGTCTCGGCCTGCACAGAAGCCTGTGTACCGAACACGCCGCCCGAGATTTTTGTCAGTCCGTCAACAATCTGTGCAATCTTTTCGCCGAAGAGGTTGCGTATATCTTCAACTGTGTAGTCGGTATCTTCGACTACATCGTGAAGCAGCGCTGCACAGATTGATGTAGAGCCTAAGCCTATTTCAGCACACACAATACGTGCCACCGCCAGCGGATGCATGATGTAAGGCTCGCCACTCTGACGGCGCACGCCTTTGTGGGCCTGGCGTGCAAAGTTGAAGGCCTTTGTTATAAGTTCGACTTTCCTGCGATGTTGCGATGCAAGATATATGTCGAGTATCTCCTGAAAGGTGGCACTAATCTTGGCCTCTTCGTCTATGCGGCGTTTCTCTTCGTTTGTTTCCATGACCTTAGAAACTTTAGTTTTACATTGAAACTGTTTATTAAACAATTTCTCAATATATATTTATGTATCGTCCTGCCCTTAAATTGGAGTTTTTCATTCCGTTTGCACGCATTATCTGCTTGACTGAAACTCCATATTTGCGAGCAATAGTGGAGAGTGTCTCACCTGAACGTACCTTGTGGCGTTTGGCACCACTGCGTCCGCCATCGTTCAGTTTTACACTCTTCTCCATCTGTGCCACAACATTCTCGGGGAAGTAGACCTCCACCTTGTGGTTATAGATGGTGTCACCCAGATTGAGCATGCTGGTGATTGTTTCGTTGGGCAAGCGAAGAACATAAGTTCCACTCTTACCCGGGATAATATCACGTATATATTGAGGATTCATCGCACGGATAGCATCCATTTCTATGTTACAAAGTTCGGAGACTTGTGAGAAATGGAGGTTTTTGCTTATGTGAAGTGTATCGGTTGCAATGGGTATTGCAGGCTGCATGGGAACAATACCATGCTCTTCGTAGTAGTTCATAATGTAGTTGACCGCGATGAAAGCAGGGATATATCCGCGTGTTTCGCGTGGCAGATAGCGGTATATTTGCCAGAAATTGGTTTTGCCGCCCGAACGAATGATGGCCTTCTTTACATTACCCGGACCGCAGTTGTAGGCTGCAATGGCAAGATCCCAACTTTGGAAGAAGTTGTAGAGGTCGCGCAGATACTTCATCGCCGCATGTGTAGATTTCATCGGGTCGAAACGCTCGTCTATGTAGCTGTTGGCTACAAGACCATACTGCTTACCTGTGTAAAACATAAACTGCCACAAGCCCTTGGCACCCACCCTTGAAACGGCTTTGGGATTGAATGCCGACTCGATGATTGGCAGATATTTCAGTTCGTGTGGAAGATTGTATTTGTCGAGCGCACTCTCTATCATGGGCATGTAATAGGTAGAAAGACCCAGCATATTCGACACCAGACGGCGATGACGGTTGGTGTATCGCTCGATAAACTGCTTGGTTATATCGTTGTACGTCATATTGACGATGGAAGGCAAACGATCGAGTCGTTCGGCATATATCGAGTCGTTCACAGGTTGAATCTGATAAACAACGCTGTCATTCTCGAGCAGTTGCAGCAATGTACGCGATTGCCAGCTGTTCATAAGGCTGTCGATGTTGAGCATCATGCTCTCGGGTATGTCAAATTTTATGCTGTCCTTGTCGAGAATGTAGTCGAGGTGAAGAGCAGAGAGAGGAATATCGTAGTTGTTGATGTGTTTTTCCGTTACTACCCCCAGACTGTCGAGGTTCACAAAAGTTGTATCCTTCTCAACTTCGGCACCACCGTTTGTCTGCGCCACCGCTGTCAGATGGCACATGATTGTCAGTAATATTGCAAGTATTTTTCCTTGTTGCATTTTTTATTGGGTTGATGGTTCTTGGATAGCCATTCGCGCGGAACAACTGCTCCAACAATAATTCTTTTTCAACAAACTTCCGTCACCGTAGACAAGCATCCGATTAGAATGAAATATTGCAGTTCACTCCATAATAGTTATTGGTGCTGGCACTGCTGTTTATCATTTCGGGATGTATACTGAGGTTGATATCTTCGCTGATGTCGAAGCTGGAAAGGTGTGCATCGACGTAAGCATCGACAATGGAGACAAGATAGACACCTACACATGCAAAGATGCTGAGGTCGCGCCAACGGCGGTAACGGTCTTTGCGTTTTTTGAACAAATCCTTCAGGTATTGCTCATTTCTTTGATAGTCGTAACCCGACGGGAAGAATGTTTCGTAACTTTTGGTATTTGGGTCGGCATCCATTATGTCAAGGAATGCTTGACGATAGTCACTGTACATCTGGTTGTTCCAGTTGTAGGCATACAGACATCCCATAAAACCTCCGTACACAATGGGAAGTTTCCAGTATTTGCGATTGTATATCTGTCCGGCACCGGGAATAACCACTGCAAGCCATGTAGCCTTGTAGGGTTCGGGTTTAAAGTTTCTTATTCTGTCGGAGACCTCTATTCCGCTACGTTTTTTGGATACACGACTACTGTCTGCCGAAAGTCCGCTTTGCGTCTGAATTGCATTTTGCAGAGTATCAACCGACAAGGTATCAAACTGTATATTCTCAAAATTGATTTTAGCGGGTATATTACCCTCGTCCACAAATGTATCGGAGGTGACTTGCGCCGACAAGTGCGCAACGAGCAACAACAATAGTGTTACTGCTGCTGCTCTTAACTTGTATGTTGCTTGTATCGGTGACAACGCTCTATCTGTTTAATTTATCAAAAATGGAGATTATACGCTCCAGTTCCTGTTCGTCTTTGAATTTTATGCTTATCTTGCCATTGCCTTTTGCGGTACAGGTAAGCTGCACAGGTGTCTGGAAGAAGTGGGTAAGCTGCTTTTTCAACTGGCTGAATACCGCCACATTCTCTGACTGCTTCGAAGGTTCTTTGGCTGATGGCTCGGTAAGTCCCTCTTCTTTTATGCGACGGACTATCTCCTCGACCTGACGGACTGAGTAGTCGTTCTTCTGTATATCCTTAAAGACCTCTATCTGCTGCTTGGGGTCGTCAAGCGACAAGAGCGCACGTGCATGTCCCATGTCTATGCGTTTCTCTTTGAGTGCCATCTGCACGGGAGCAGGCAGTTTCAGCAGACGCAGGAAATTGGCGATGGTTGCACGCCCCTTACCCACACGCTTGCTCAGTTGCTCCTGCGACAGATTGTTCTGCTCAATCAGTTTCTGATAGGCAAGTGCAATTTCAAGAGCATTAAGATCCTCACGTTGAATATTTTCGACGAGTGCCATCTCCATGGTACTCTCATCGTCGGCTGTAATGATGTATGCAGGGATAGTATCCTTACCGGCAAGTTGCGAAGCGCGGAAACGGCGTTCGCCGGCTATTATCTGATAGCGATCTTCGTCTGTCTGACGCAAAGTGATGGGCTGCACGATACCAATCTCCCTGATAGACTCGGAGAGTTCGAGCAGTGACTCTTCGCTGAATTCACGACGGGGCTGATTAGGGTTGGGGTCTATCTGACTGAGACTAATCTCGCCAATAGAGGATGAGCCGGAAGTGCGGATGGCCTCGGTAGAGATGAGAGCATCGAGTCCACGTCCCAATTGAAACTGTTTTTTTGCCATATTTTATGGTAACTGTGTCTAAGTGATTAATCCTTTCTCTTTAAAATTTCCTCGGCCAAAGCAAGATAGTTCTTTGCACCTACCGAATCTGCATCGTAAAGTATCACAGGGATACCCATGCTGGGAGCCTCGCCCAATCGGATATTTCGCTGTATAACTGTTTCGAATACAAGTTCGCGGAAGTGCTTTTTCACTTCGTTGTATATCTGATTGCTGAGACGCAGGCGCGAATTGTACATTGTCAGCAGAAAGCCTTCGATGTTGAGCGCGGGATTGAGTTTGGATTTTATTATTTTTATTGTATTGAGCAGCTTGCTGATTCCCTCGAGAGCAAAATATTCACACTGCACGGGAATTATCACCGAGTCGGCAGCCGTCAGAGAGTTGACGGTTATAAGCCCCAGCGAAGGAGAACAGTCGATAAGCAGGTAGTCGTATTCGTCCTTGATGGCAGCAAGAGATTTTTTCATTATATTCTCGCGACCCGGCATGTCGAGCATCTCTATTTCAGCACCGACAAGGTCTATGTGCGAGGGGATAATGTCAAGACCCTCGACACATGTGTGATGTATACCCTCACGTGGAGTATCACCATTGATAAGACATTCGTATATGGAGTGTTTAATCTGTCGTATGTCAATTCCCAACCCCGAAGAGGCATTAGCCTGAGGGTCGGCATCTATAACCAATACTTTTTTACCGAGAGTAGCCAACGATGCTGCCAGGTTAATGGCAGTGGTGGTCTTGCCTACTCCTCCTTTCTGATTGGCCAAAGCTATAATTTTTCCCATTCTGTTCAGTTTGCTTGATTGCAACATTCTCTTGTCAGAGACATTGCTGACATCTGTTTTTCATCGTTTTACAACAAGCATAGCCGCTCTGACGCCTGCTACACTTGCATCTTACCGCAAAGATACGACAAAAAAACATTGCCGGGATTCTTTTTTGTATTATACTTATCAACCATATGTTAAGAATATTAAAAAAGTTACCCATCGCAGGATGGGTAACTTTTTACATACGTGTATTTTAGAAAGACACAAAAGCTGTTATTTGGCACTTACAGGCACTATTTCGAACACAAACTTATCCTTATCCTCAGGGTTTGCATTTCCACCATTCACAAGCGAACCGTTGAGAATACGTTTGCCGTCATCAGAAACAAGCCAGAAAGCATTTCCTGCACGCCCTGCGTTCTGTATAGAATATTTACCATCAGAATTTCGTTCCAACTTGTATGAATGCCATACAGACTCGTATGGATTGGTTGCATTTCCGGCAGAGAACATCGCATACTCATTCAAATAGCGATTATCTTGAACATTAACTATCTTATAGCGTTCGGTTTCTGTATCGAATGATATTGACCACTCCTGACGCTGAGGCTTAATCATATCTCTTTCCGCATTGAACTGAGGAGCTGTACGAGGTACATTCTCCTGCTCATTTGTAAGATACTTTCCATTAACCTTTATGAAATAGACACCATTTTCTATCAGTCTGTGAGGGAAGACATCAAGGCGATAGGTATAATGCTTTTTGTATTCATCGATAAGGTCGGCAACACCTTTCTTGATAAATGGAACCACAAAGGTGGTTGCAACAACGGGGGTGGGATTTTTAATTGAGCCGGGGAACTCGCGCGAACGTATGGCCATCTGCTGTTTATCGTAGTTCAAATAGTTCAAATAGCCATCGACAAATGCCTCTGCATCTTTACAAGCGAGAGCCTTATACATATTCATCAACGACAGTCCTTTATAGGCCAACAGCTTCATACTGTTGCACCAAGGCTCTATCTCGGCAGCCAGACGAGGTGCCTCACCCGAGTTTACAAGTGTCTCGGCAGCCACAATCATCTTACTGAAGTTTGCAGAAAGAATCTGCACAGCCTTCAGAGTATCACCGGCTGAAAGGGCCGATTTAAACTGTTCGAGAGCTGCATTGAAACGGGGCGACTCGCCCTGACGACGCAGTCCATGACCCGTAACGCCAAGGTCGATGTTATTCTCGCAGAAAAGACGGAACTCATCTGTGTACACAGGAACAAGATACTCCATTGCACGTTGCCAGGAGGCATTGGCATCGTAGTCGCTCATGTTCCATGTATAGTCGGCAATGCTGTAAAGCGACACCTTGGAAGCCTCAGCATACTCCATGGGATTGGAAGTAAAACCTGCCAACAGAGGTGCGATATTAAGGTCGTTTCCGTATGTGGGACCCATCAGCATGTGGTCGACACAATAGTCGTTTACAGGATAATTGAGCCATATATACGCATTGCGCTTTATACGATTGTTAATCCACGTCATGTCGCCCTCGTTAATCATGTCGATGACAGAATTTCCTGTCCACATGATATCTATCTCCTTGTATGCCTTTGTTCCTAGAATATCGAGATAATCGCCTCTTGTCCATCCCTTGTTATACTGTGTGGGACAGAGAATAAGCGGGGCAACATCTTCGTGTTTCTTCACAAACTCATCGGTGATATAGTTAAGCAGACCGGCCTGACGGGTGGCATCGGTACCCTCGCCCCAAATATCATCAAAGAAAACCGCGTAAGTGCGAATGCCAAGTTCGTACATCGCATCGAGTTTCTTTATCATATTCAGGCTGTCTGTCATATTCCATTTAATATCGTTTCCGGGGTGTATAGCCCACACAAAATCGACCTTATTGGATTTAGCAGCCGCAGCATATTCCTTGATTTTCGCAGCCTGCTCGGCAGGATACTCTACGCGCCATTTTGCACGATGATAGATATCGTCTTTGGGGCCATAGATGTATGTATTCATCTTTTGTTTGCCGAAGAACTCGAACATATCTTTTCTATCCTCCTCGCTGTAAGGATTGCCATAATAGCCCTCGACCATTCCTCGGGTGGCAACGTCGGGATAGTCTGTTACAGTAACACTCATAACCTCGGGCGAAGCTGCTATCTGCAGGAAGGTCTGCACGCCGTAGTATGTTCCGGCTTCGTCGTTTCCGGCAATCACCACTGCTTCGGGAGTAACGCTAAGATAATAACCCTCGGGCTTTTCGGGAATAAGAGCCTTGAATTTCTTCACAGCCTTGTCACCACGTTCGCCAATATACAGTTTCACACCTTTGGAGAAGATATTCAGATTCTTTTTCAAGAGTGCAACAGCATCAGCATCCGCATCCTTTAAGCCCTGAACCTTGAACGCCACATTGTTACAGAAAGCCTTACCGCCGCTCCACTCTATCTCTTGCGGAATGGGAGAAACAACAACCTCCTGAGCTTTCGAGGCATCACACACGGCACCTGCCAGCAGCAGGCACAATGTTCCTTTGAACAAGTTTTTTATATTCATAGTCTTTACATCTTATTTGTTGTGGATGTAAATGTAGTAATTTTACGGCTATTCCGCAATTTTTTATTAATTTTGTAACGAAATAAAAGAACAAACGAAGATATGAGTACAGATAATCAGAGACCACTAATACTTGTTTCTAACGACGATGGATACAAAGCCAAAGGCATAAACTGCCTGATAGACGTGCTTGCCGAATTTGGCGACGTCGTAGTGATGGCGCCCCACACAGGACGCTCAGGCAAAGGATGTGCCATCACCAGCGAACAGCCGATAATGTACTCCTGCGTATCATCGACGCAAGGAGTAAAGATATACTCATGCACAGGCACACCTGCCGACTGCGTAAAACTTGCTTTCCACGCCCTGCTCACTCGCAAGCCCGACCTGGTGGTTGGAGGCATCAACCACGGCGACAACTCCGCAGTCAATGCCCACTATTCAGGCACAATGGGAGTGGTGTTCGAGGGTTGCATGAAAGGAATCCCCTCGGTGGCTTTCTCGCTCTGCGACCACGACCCTGATGCAGACTTCACCCCCACCCTCCCCATTATTCGTCGCATCGTCGGCGAAGTGCTGAAGCGTGGTCTGCCCAAAGGCTGTTGCCTCAATGTAAACTTCCCCGAAAAAGCCCCCTACAAAGGTGTATCGGTGTGCCACCAGGCAAACGGAGTATGGACAGGAGAGTTCGAAGCTCACGACCATCCGCGTGGCGGTAAATGGTATTGGTTGACAGGAGAATTTGTTACCCAGGACAAGGACAGCGCAGCAGACAGAGTGGCCCTTGCCAACGGATATGTTGCAATCACTCCCACACGCATCGATCTTACCGACTACGACCTTTTGCGCGAGATGAAAAATTGGGATTTGTAACAATCTTTTGACTAAGCAATAAAAATCCAACGCAAAAGACAATTTCAAAACTGACAAACTTTAATTTGATTATGAAATACTATCTCATTGTTGGCGAAGCATCCGGTGACCTTCACGCTTCGAATCTGATGAAAGCCCTTAAAGAGACTGATTCCGATGCACAGTTCCGCTTTTTCGGCGGCGACCTGATGTCTGCCGTCGGCGGCACACGTGTGAAACACTACAAGGAGCTTGCCTACATGGGATTTATTCCGGTACTGCTGCACCTGCGCACCATAATGACCAACATGAGCAGATGCAAAAAGGACATAATAGAGTGGAAGCCCGACGTGCTTATCCTTGTCGACTACCCGGGATTCAACCTTTCCATTGCCGAATACATACACAAGAACAGCGATATTCCCGTCTATTATTACATATCGCCTAAGATATGGGCATGGAAAGAGCATCGCATAAAGAACATCAAGCGCGACATAGACAAGATGTTCTCAATTTTGCCGTTCGAGGTAGAATTCTATAAAAAGCACAACTATGAGATTGACTATGTGGGCAACCCCTGCGTAGATGCAGTAGCAGCCTACCGCGACAATTACAACGAAACGCGCGAGGAGTTCATTTCATCGACAGGCCTGCCCGACAAACAGATTGTAGCGCTGCTCGCCGGCAGCCGCAAGCAGGAGATTGAGAGTAACCTGCCCATGATGCTGGATGCAATGGAGAAATACCCCGACCACGTACCTGTGATTGCAAAGGCTCCGGGCATAGACCGCGAATACTATTCGCAGTTTCTGCAAGGACGCAACGCGATACTGTTCGACGGCACATACCGACTGCTGATGCACTCGCACGCAGCATTGGTAACATCGGGCACTGCCACACTGGAAACAGCACTTTTCCGCGTACCCCAGGTGGTGTGCTATGCCACCCCAATGCCTAAATTATACTCATGGCTGCGTAAAAAATTCCTAAAGGTGAAATATGTATCACTTGTAAACCTGATTGCAGACAGAGAGGTTGTAACAGAACTTGTGGCGGACACCATGCGCCCAGCCTGCCTTGACGAGGAACTAAAAAAAATCCTCGAACACAATTCCGAATACAGGAATAAAATGTTCGAGGAGTATGATCGTATCATCGGCATATTGGGAAGTGCAAGAGCATCCCGTTCCGCAGCCGAAGCTATTTACAATACATTGAAAGCGCCCAGCAAATAGAGGTAGATAACCACCGAGGGGATAGCAAGCAATGCGCTGTCGAAGCGGTCGAGAATACCTCCATGTCCGGGAAGGATATTACCAGAATCCTTAATACCCATTTCGCGCTTCATGCAAGACTCAATAAGGTCGCCCCAAGTGCCGGCGACAACTACAACCGCAGCCATTCCCATCCACTGAAGAGTTCCGAGCGCAGGATAGAACAACGAAATAACATATGCTGCAATCAGTGCTACAACACCACCGCCGATAGAGCCTTCCCACGATTTTTTGGGAGAGATGCGCTCGAAGAGACGATGCTTGCCAATGCAAGAACCTACACAATAGGCACCACTGTCGCTACACCACAGGAAGATGAATATCGACAACGGAATCATGTAGTTGTAATTGCCTGCGCCGAAAGTTGTCAGAATGTTGAGCAACGCAAAAGGCAATGCCACATAGAGCTGCGACAAGGCAAAATATGCAAAATTGTCGAGCGGGCTACCACCCTTCTTGTAAAGTTCACGCACAAAATTGTAGACAACAAGCGCCAGATAAGGCACAAAGAGCATAAAAGGCACAGTTACCTTGTCCTTAAAGAAGAATGCAGCAAAAAGATACAAGCCGCCGGCAACTGCAATCACAGTGCTGAAAGTTGTCTTTTTGTACTCGTGTACAAGATTACAGAACTCGTTCACTGCAAGGCAGGTGACAAGCGCAAACAAAAGGCCGAAAGTCAAGTTGTTGTAGAGGATTGCAAATAGCAACAATGCAGCAAACACCAATCCGGTAGCCACACGAATCAGAAACTTTTTCATCTGTTTTTCATAGTTTATTCACTTACCTCAGCAATAGATTCTCCATCCTGCGAAGGCTCGTCAGCGTTAATATTTATGTTTGTATTTTTCTCTTCATTTTGGTCGAAAATCTCTTCGCTGCGCGAAGTCCAGGGACGCTTACCGAATATTTTTTCAACATCCTCGGCGAAGATAACCTCTCTTTCGAGCAACAGGTCGGCAAGCGCACGATGACCCTCACTGTGTTCCTGCAACAGAGCCTTGGCACGCTCGTACTGTTCGCGCACCATCTCTTTCACCTCGTTGTCGATAAGTTCGGCAGTCTTTTCGCTATACGGACGCTGGAAACTCATATCGCTGCTGTTATTGTAGTAACAGAGGTTTGCGAGTTTGTCGCTCATACCTGCATATGCAATCATGCCGTATGCCTGTTTGGTGACACGTTCAAGGTCATTCATGGCACCGGTTGATATTTTTCCGACGAAAAGTTCCTCTGCCGCACGTCCACCCAAAATAGCACACATCTCGTCAAGCATCTGCTCTTTGGTAGTAATCTGACGCTCTTCGGGCAAATACCATGCTGCGCCCAACGCACGTCCACGAGGCACAATGGTGACCTTAATCAAAGGATTGGCATGTTCGAGGAACCACGAGAGTGTTGCATGACCTGCCTCATGCAGAGCAATCGTCTCCTTTTCTTTGCCTGTCATCACTTTGGTCTTCTTTTCAAGACCACCGATAATGCGGTCGACAGCATCGAGAAAATCCTGCTTGTCGACAGAATTCTTTTTATGGCGGGCAGCTATCAGAGCTGCCTCGTTGCAGACATTTGCAATATCGGCACCTGAGAAGCCGGGAGTCTGACGTGCAAGCAGGTCAACATCTACCGATTCATCAAGTTTCAGCGGACGCAGATGCACACCGAACACCTCTTTGCGTTCGTTGAGGTCGGGCAGGTCCACATAGATCTGTCTGTCGAAACGTCCGGCACGCAAAAGAGCCTTGTCGAGGATGTCGACACGATTGGTTGCAGCCATTATTATAATACCGCTGTTTGTTCCGAAACCATCCATTTCGGTGAGCAACTGGTTGAGAGTATTCTCGCGTTCGTCGTTGCCACCCATCGAAGGATTCTTGCCACGCGCACGACCGACAGCATCAATCTCGTCAATAAAGACTATACAGGGAGCCTTCTCCTTTGCCTGACGGAAAAGGTCGCGCACACGCGAAGCACCCACACCCACAAACATCTCCACAAAGTCAGAGCCTGAAAGCGAGAAGAAGGGAACCTCGGCCTCGCCTGCCACAGCCTTGGCAAGAAGAGTTTTTCCTGTTCCGGGAGGGCCTACAAGCAGCGCACCCTTGGGTATCTTACCACCAAGGTCGGTGTAACGCTGGGGGTTGCGCAGAAAATCGACAATCTCCTGCACCTCCTGTTTAGCACCCTCCTGTCCTGCAACATCCTTGAATGTCACACGGTTGGCACTGTCCTTTTCAAAGAGTTTGGCCTTAGATTTTCCTACATTGAAGACGTTGCCTTGAGCTCCGCCACCGCCACCGCTCATGCGACGCATAAGGAAAATCCATATTCCAATAAACACAATCAATGGGAATATATTCCAGAAGAGATTACCCCAATAGTCGGGCTTTGTTTCGTACTTGACGTTTCCCTTATACACACCCTCGGCAGTACGGGCATCGATAAACTCCTCGAACTTCTCTTTAGAGCCTATTTGCGATGTCAGCATAGGACGCTCACCTAAACGAGCCTCCTTGCCGGGGAACACATATTTTGCCGAGTCGGTGATAAGGTAAGCCTCTACCTCGTCATTATCGTAAACCTTAACCTCGCTTACATATCCCTTATTTATACATTCCTTCAGTTCGGTGTAGCCGACAGGCTTGACCATGTCGCCACCCTCACCGCCGTTCAGATAGATGAACAGCAGCACAGCACCGGCAATAATATAAAGCCAGGTAAAGTTGAAGCGTGGAAGTTTTTGTGGTTGTTTGTTATCTTTTGTCATAATAAGATGCTTTTTTCATTTATGCCCTAACATAACATCCTTCAGACGTTTCTGTGTTATCGCAACACGACGATGGGTTCAAACATACTGAACAACTGTTAAGGTGCATAATTCAGCCCAACACAAAATCAGAGAAAAATTGCAGTTCTTAGTCAATATCGGGAATCATCTCCAATTTTGCATCTGCCCACAGATGCTCAATATCGTAGAAATCGCGAACCTCGGGCAGGAATATATGCACCAGCACTTCGCCGTAGTCCATAGCCACCCACTGCGCATTGCGCATTCCATCGACAGCAATGGGACGATATTTGATATTCTGTCTTACAAGATATTCAACAGAATCTGCAATAGCACTCACCTGTGTAGGCGAATTACCCGAGCATATAACGAAATAGTCACATATAGTGTTGCCCAATTTTGTCAAATCAGCTACGACAATCTCTTTACCTTTCTTTTCCTGTATAGCTTCTACTATCTCCTTCAGGAGAATTTCTGTGTCTACGATTTGCGACATGAATCTGTTTTTAATGGTTTCTGAAGTTTTATTTTCTATTCTATTGCTAATTGCACAATATTTTTATTGTTTGCACATTTATTTAGCAATTACATCTGCAAAGATAGTTTATTTATCCGTCTAAAAGACGTATCGGGCATTTTTTTTAGCTTTTTTACGAAAAAAAATGGCAAAACTATTTTTTATTAAAAAAAAAGTCGTACCTTTGCATCGCAATTGGGCGATGGTGTAATGGTAACACTACAGATTCTGGTCCTGTCATTCAAGGTTCGAGTCCTTGTCGCCCAACAAAGTAGAAGCATCGCAGAAGCGATGCTTTTTTATTTTATACGCATTACACGCACAGTTTCCAAGGTGTCAGGCGGAAGGAAAGAGATAAAATTATTAAAATTATTTTACCATATAATATATAGTAGCAAAACTATTGTTTATTGAAAAAAAATTGTACCTTTGCAACGCAATTGGGCGATGGTGTAATGGTAACACTACAGATTCTGGTCCTGTCATTCAAGGTTCGAGTCCTTGTCGCCCAACAAAGTAGAAGCATCGCAGAAGCGATGCTTTTTTATTTTATACATATTACACGCACAGTTTCCAAGGTGTCAGGCGAAAGAAAAAAGATAAAACTGTCAAAATTATTCCAACATATAGTACAACCCAAAAGCTCACCCAAAAAACACAAATAACAATAACACCCTAGCATCAACATAACACAAAAAACAGACAAGCCGCGCTATTGCGCGGCTTGTTGTATAAGAAAGTTTTGCTACACCGATAGAACGATAAAACTCCGAGTATGTAAGATTTGAGAGTTTCACCTCTTTGTAATCCACTGGCACTAAATGCTACCCGAAGGCGTGGCCCGCCATTGAAAATGAAACTTATCTCGGTTTTATTAAAATAATTGATGAGTTTCCCAGTCATCAAATGCAGCAAAACCTATGGCAAATATACATAGTGAAAACAGAAAAACAAACATTTTGTCTATATTTTTTTGCTAAAAAAATAAAAGGGAAAGCAATTCATCTATCAATCAAGAATATACAGAGCTAAAAAAATGGCCACACGAAGAACTGCCACAACCGCACAAACCGCCCACAACGCACGGCAAATCCCCGCAAAAAGCCTTGGAACGACAAGAGAGCACACCATTAAAAACAGAAATGGGACATGCTATGCGCATGTCCCATACTGTATCGTTTTCTTGACCTGAAGATTACTTAACCTTGTCAACGATAGCTTTGAAAGCTGCGGGGTTGTTCATTGCGAGGTCAGCGAGAACCTTACGGTTGATCTCGATGCCAGCCTTGTGCAATGCACCCATCAACTGAGAGTATGACATACCCTCGAGACGAGCAGCTGCGTTGATACGCTGAATCCACAATGCGCGGAATTCGCGTTTCTTGTTACGACGGTCACGGAAAGCGTAAGTAAGACCTTTTTCCCATGTGTTTTTAGCAACGGTCCAAACGTTCTTTCTTGCACCAAAGTAACCTCTGGTCAGACCTAAAATTTACTTTCTTCTTGCTCTTGAAGCAACGTGATTTACTGATCTTGGCATAGTTTTGTTTTTTTTGAATGTTAGCGCCGCTATCGAGCGGTCTTCAAGCTAAATACATTCGGTTAATAATTGATTACTTAGCGCAAAGCCAACAATTCTTTTACGCTTTTTAAGTTTGAAGAGTCGAGAACTGTAAACTTAACGAGGTTACGTTTCTGTTTCTTTGTCTTCTTTGTCAGGATGTGGCTGTGGTAAGCATGTTTCCTTTTGATTTTACCCGTTCCGGTAAGAGCGAATCTTTTTTTGGCACCGGAGTTAGTTTTAACTTTTGGCATTTCTTAAAAATTAATAGTTAATATATAATACGGTAATGTAC
>CAJGDX010000024.1 GCA_904502185.1 uncultured Bacteroidaceae bacterium
ATCGCATACGCTCCCTGTATCAACCACGGTATCCGCAAGGGTATGGGTAAGGCACAGGCCGAGCAGGCAGCAGCTGTTGAGTGCGGTTACTGGCACTTGTGGCGTTACAACCCCGCTCTCGAGGAAGAGGGTAAGAACCCCTTCACACTCGACAGCAAAGAGCCCCAGTGGGATAAGTTCCAGGAGTTCTTGCAGGGTGAGGTTCGTTACGCATCACTTGCTAAGATGTTCCCCGCAGAGGCTCAGGAGCTCTTCGATGCAGCACAGCAGATGGCTAAGAAACGCTACTCAAGCTATGTTCGCATGTCTAAACTCGACTGGAGCAACGAAGAATAATTCGTTTAAATCCTAATATTTCAATCGGGAGGTTCACACAGGTGAGCCTCCCGATTTTTTTTGTGCTGTGCGCTGCAGATGGTTGTTCGCTGTGCGGCTTATGGTGCAGGAAGTTTTTTATACTTTCGTAGAATACAGTAAGTATCTGATTATTGTAAAATAGCCCCATCTCTCTCTAAGTATAGAGTTCAAACAGAACATACATTGATATAAAAAACTATCCTGCCGGACGGGCAGGATAGCAGTATGGTGAATGATAAAGCAGTCGAATTAATCCTCTTCAACCTCGGGACGAGGCAGGAAACTCATTTCGCAACGGCAGATGGCCTCACCGCTGTCCTTGACTATCTGAACATAATAGGTATCATCCTCTACCTCCTTCATGTAGTAGTTAAGTCCCTCTCCGGGCTTAGCCTCCTGCATATATGCCACTACGAAACGGCTTAGGTCGTGTGTGTAGAGATAATCCAAAGGCAGAATGTCCATAATGTGGTCGATGTATCGGATGCTGTTCATGTGTCCGTTGATATCGACATCGCTGTATCTGATGCGACGATGCACAGGCTCTACGCCTTCGACGTTGCAACGGCGGGGCGAGGGTACACGCGGAATGCTGAAAGGCTCTTCGGGTGTCAGATAACGCATGAACAGGTCGTGGAATTCGCTGTCGAAGTCAAAGGGCGAACGTGTGTCAAGGTCTATCATGGCAAACGTACACATCATGGCTGCCATTTCGTTGCCATCAGAGTCAATGGCACGCAGACAGCGGTCTGTGAATCCGCGATAGGCATTCTTGATAAAAGTCTCTATGGTGAACTGCTGCGAGCCGAGGGGGATGTTCTTAACATCGAGAACCATGCGCGCCATGACCCATCCCAATTTGCGTGTGGCACCGAATCCGCGCTTGTCGGCATGCTTGCCTGCTGCAGAGAGCATCATATTGCACAATGCACTCGGACGCATACGGTGCAGTTTGTCGACAGTCGTCATATTTACCTCAAATTCGTAACGGTCAATCTTAGGTAATGTTTCCATGATTATATTTTTAGACAAGTTATATCAATCTGTAAAAAGTCGTTCCGACTCTTATGCAAAGATAACTCTCTCTCTAATAATAAACAATTGTTCAAATTCGATATAAAGTTAAAAAAGCGGCAACAGTGGCTACATTTATACTAAAAAAACGTGTTAAAAAGCTCCAAACGCTGTTCCTCGAAAAAAATCTCTGCTTCAGGCAAAAAAATGCAGAAAAATCAAATATTTCAAAATCTTTTCAGAATCGTATCTAATCTTTGCATCAGAAATAATTGTTATACGTAAATATACCACACAATAATAGTAACTAACCTTTAAAAATAAAATGTTATGAAAAAGCTTATCATTCTCACACTGGCAATTTTCTCATTCGGAATATTAACAGCCACAGCCGACAACGGTCGCATCATTGCAAAGGAAAATCTTCCCCAGAAGTCGCAGCAGTTCATCAAGCAGTACTTCGGCAACATTAAAGTGACATACGCCAAAGAGGAGCGCGACTTCATTGAAAAGAGCTACGAGGTGATGCTTGCCGACGGAACAAAACTGGAGTTTACACGCAACGGCGAATGGAAAGAGGTTGACTGCCGCCGCTCATCGGTTCCTACACCCATAATCCCTGCAGCCATCATGAAATATGTAAAGGATAACTACCCCGATGTGAAGGTTCTTCTGATTGAGCGCGATCGCAACGATTACGAACTCAAACTCTCCAACCGTCTGGAACTGACCTTCGATACAAAATACAATATCATCGACATCGACGATTAAATCAGTAAAAACCCGAAAAAAGTTATGTTATGAAAAATTTAATAAGAAATATTCTGTCGCTCGTTTTATTCTCGGCCATAGCAGTGCTTGCTTCATGTAGCGACGATGACGACAACAAAGCAGTTGTATGCAATCAGGTAAAAAGTTATATCACACAGCACTACCCCGGTGCCATCATCAGGGATGCAGAATATAGCAGAGGCTATTTCGAAGTGGAGATATACCACGATGCCCGCATCAAGGATGTCTACTTCGATGACAGCGACAACTGGGTGGCAACAAAGTGGGATGTTTCGATAGCCGACCTTCCTGCGGCGGTGGTAACATCACTGACAGAGAATTTCCCCGAATACCGAATAGACGATGTTGACTATGTGGTTACCCCTGAACGCGAAACCTATTACGTGGAGCTTGAACGCGGAAACTACGAAAGAGCAGTATACATCACTGCCGATGGTACAATATTAACCGAATAACAGCATTATCCTAAAACAGTCAGCGGACAACCTCGTCGGGGTTGTCCGCTGATTTTTGTGCGCTGTCGTGTCTACTATTGCGGCTTTTTGCGGAATCGCTCCTCCAGTGTCTGCATCCACTCGTACCAGTTGGGGATGTACAGTGTGGCAAGCACTGTGTTCAGGAACATACCAAAGACAACTGCCGTACCCAGTGACAGACGGCTCTCGGCACCTGCGCCGCTTGCAAACAGCAGGGGCATCACTCCCAGTACAAACGAGAAAGAGGTCATGAGTATCGGGCGCAATCTGATGTGTCCAGCCTGGAAGGCGCTCTCTCCGATGGGGTTGCCTGCCCGGCGGAAGTCGCGTGCGAACTCCACTATCAGAATACCGTTTTTGGCGCTGAGTGCTATGAGCAGAATTATTCCTATCTGTGTGTAGATGCTTATGGGTAATCCCATTATCCAGCAGCCAAGCACCGTACCCAGCAGGGCAATGGGTGTTCCCATCACTGCTGCCACAGGGCTGCTCCAGCTCTCGTATTGCGCCGAAAGTACAAGATAGGCCACCAACAGTGCAAGAATGAATATCACAATGGTGGTGTTTCCCACAATCTTCTCCTGATATGCCACTCCTGTCCATTCATATCCAAATTCGTTGCCCAGTTCCTCGGCGAAGAGCGACTGCATCTCGTTCATGGCCTCTCCGGTGCTGTAGCCCTGTGCAGGGTTGCAGGTGAGCGATGCGCTGTTGTACATGTTGTAGCGTCCAAGCTGGTCTATGCCCAGCACTGTTCCGGTTGTCATGAAACTGCTGAAGGGTACCATCTTGCCGCTGCTGTTGGCAAGGCTCAGCTTCATCACACCCTCTATCAGTTTCTGACTCTCCTCGCCGGCAGCCATGTTCACCTGCCACACACGTCCCAGCATCACAAAGTCGTTGACGTATGCCGTACCCATGTAGTTGCTCAGGGTGGAGAGCAGTGTGCCAATGTCCAGCCCCATGGTTATTGCCTTTTCGCGGTCTATGTTCAGAAAATATTGTGGCACGTCTGCTTCGAACGAGCTGTTCATTGCCGCAATTGCCGGCTTTTTGCCGTACTGCGACAGCAGCAGGTCTATGGCTTTCTGCATCTCTGTCAGCCCCAGTGCCTGTCGGTCCTCAAGTTGCAGTTGCAGTCCGCCGGTGTTTCCCATTCCCGGGATTGCCGGAGGTACCATGGCAAAGCATTGTGCCTCCTGGATGCGTGCATATGCCTCGCGGTTGAACCGCTCGACAACATCGGCTGCCGAGTGTCCCTTCTCCTTTCGTTCTTTCCACTCCTTCAGCACTACAAATACACTGACGGCATTGCTCTGCTCGCCGTTGTTCATTATGCTGAATCCGCTGATGCTGATGTTGCTCTTCACCTCGGGGTAGGTGGCAAGGATGGCGTTTATTTCTGCAGCAACCTTTTCGCTGCGTGTGAGCGACGAGGCAGGCGGCAGCTGTACGGCAATTATCAGGTAGCCCTCATCCTCCTGGGGTATAAAGGTTGTGGGCCATTTGGCAAACATCAATATGGCTGCCACTGTCAGTGCTGTAAAGGAGAGCGCTGCCGTCAGTGGCTTGCGCAGCAGATAGGCTGCGCTCTTGTCGTAGACGAACAGCATGCCGTCGTACAGTTTGTCGAACCATCTGAAGATGATATTCTTCTTGCGCCCTTTTTCAGTGGGGCGCAGCAGTATGGCGCACAGGGCAGGGGTGAGTGTCAGCGAGTTTATGCCGCTGAGCAGGGTAGAGGCGGCAATGGTCAGCGCAAACTGCTTGTATAGCTGTCCTGAGATTCCGCTTATCATCGTGGTGGGCAGAAACACTGCCATCATCACCAGCACCACTCCAATGATGGGCGCGGTTATCTCCTCCATTGCCTTTTCGGTGGCGGCACGTGGCGGAAGCTTCTCTTCGTCCAGTATGCGCGTGACATTCTCCACCACCACTATCGCATCGTCCACCACTATGGCTATGGCAAGAATCAGTCCGAACAGCGTCAGTGTGTTTATCGAGAATCCCAGCAGCTCCATCACAGCCAGTGTGCCTATGAGCGACACGGGGATTGTCAGGCAGGGAATGAGCGTTGCCCTCCAGTTTTGCAGGAACAGGAATATAACCAGCACCACCAACAGGGTTGTTTCGAGGAATGTGTAGAGTACCTCGCGGATGGAACTGCGCACAACATCTGTCGTGTCTAGCGTCACGCTGTATTCCACTCCCGTGGGGAAGCTCTGCGATAGCTCCTCCATTCTGGCGCGTACAGCCTTCGATACATTCAGCGAGTTTGAACCCGGCAACTGATAGACGGCGAGGGCAGCGGTGGGTTTGCCGTCGAGCCTCGACGATGCGTAGTATGTCTGGCTGCCAAGCTCAACGGTGGCAATGTCGCGCAGTCGCAGCATTGTCACTCCGTCGTTCTTTATTACAATGTTTCCGAACTCTTCGGCATCTTTCAGTCGTCCCTGCACGTTCAGCGTGTACTGGAAAGCGTTGTAGGCACCCTTGCCCAGGGTCTGTCCCACGTAGCCTGCCGACACTGCCATGTTCTGCTGCGTGATTGCATTGTAGACCTCGGAGGTCGTTACACCGCGTATGCGCATGGCTTCAGGGTCGAGCCACACGCGCATGGAGTAGTCACCTGCACCCATGATGTTTACGCCTCCCACTCCGGGGGTGCGTGCCAGCTGGTCGGTTATCTGCAATTTTGCGTAGTTCGATAGATAGAGCTGGTCGTATATGGTGTCGCCCGTAAGGGTGAGAAAAAGTACAATGTTCGATGACTGCTTCTGTACCGTCACACCCAGCTGCTTCACCTCGGCAGGGAGTGAGTTCATGGCAACGTTTACCCTGTTCTGCACCATTACCGTTGCCATGTCAATGTCTGTCCCCACCTCAAAGGTCACTGTCAACTGATAGGTGCCTGCCGACGAGGATGTGGAACTCATGTATATCATTCCGTCGACGCCGTTCACCTGCTGCTCGATGGGGATTCCCACCGTCTGTGCTATGGTCTCGGCATTTGCGCCCGGGTATGTGGCTGTTACCTGCACCGTCGGCGGAGTTATCGAGGGATATTGGTCTATGGGTAGTGTGAAGAGGCATATTCCGCCACCAATCAGCAGCAACAGTGACAGTACTGTGGCAAAAATGGGGCGCTCTATGAAAAATTTAGGAAGATTCATGGCGACTGTTTTTTCTGATTATTATTCCGTCTGTTCAACCACAGGCACTATTTTCATGCCGTTGCGCACCTTTAGCAGGGCTTTTGTCACATAGTGTTCGTCGGCGCCGAGCCCCTCTGTCACCAGCCTCAGAGTGTCGTCGAACAGCTCGCCGGTGATTATGTGTCGATACTCTACGGTGTTCGAGTCGTTTACAACGTATATGAACTTACCCAGCTGGTCGGTACCTATCGAGGCATCCTTTATCAGTATGCCGTCGGTTATTTTCTTATAGGGCAGCACCACGCTTATGTATGAGCCTGACTTCAGAAAACCATCGTCGTTCTTCAGTTCGGCACGCACGCGCAGTGTTCCCGTTCCCAGGTCGACGTTGGGCGAGAGATAGTCCATTCTGGCTTTCCGACGGAAATAGTTGTCGCCACCCAGGTTGAATGTTATATAGTCGTCCTGTTCCACCTTGCCCCGTTTCTGTCGTTGCAGCCATTCGTTGTCGGTTATGTCGAAATAGGTATACATTATGTCGTCCTTGTAGAGTGTGGCGAGCGTCACCGGTTCGCCGGCACCTGCCACGTAGCTGCCCGACGAGAGTGTGCTCAGCCCCACAAGACCGTCGTGCGGCGCCCTTATGTAGCAGTAATCGAGATTGGTGCGTGCGGTGTTCAATTGTGCCTCGGCATTGCTGACGGCAGCCTTGCCGGTGGCAACGTTGGTCTTTGCCTGCAACAGCTCAATCTGGCTCACTGCGTCGCGGCGTATGGCTATCTTCATACGCTCGTAGTTGTTCTCGGCATATTCGAGGTTGGCCTTTGCTGTTTGCAGGGCAGCTTCGGCCTGCGACACTGCATCCTTGTACAGTGTCGGCTCTATGATGAAAAGAATATCGCCCTTTTTCACTCTCTGTCCGGCTGTGTAGTACGACCCTGACAGTGTGCCGTTTACCCGTCCTACGATGGCTACCGTGGCATCGGCGTCAAGATAGCCGGGATATTCGCGCGTAAGTGTCACCTCGCGTACAATTGGCGCTGCAACCTCAACGGGTAGTGCGGCAACCGTGCTGTTTCTCTTCTCTTTGCCGCAACTGCACAGGGTGGCGGCAGTCAATATTATAAACAGAACCTGTTTCATTGTATCGTCATTTTTTTTTGATTCATAAAAACTACCATCCGCCGCCGAGTGCCTTGTACAGCTGCACCAGTGCAAGCAGCGAATAGCCTCGGGTGCTTACAAGGTTGTCCTGACTGCTCAGTAGCGAGCGCTGTGCGTCAAGCACATTCTGAAACTGCGTGAGTCCCTGCTTGTATAGCTCCACCGACAGCTCCAACGTCTCTTCGCCCTGTCGCACCGTCTCTTTCAGTGCCTCTATCGTCATCAGGGAGTGTTTATACATGGTCATGGCATTGTCGGCCTCCTGCACGGCTGTCAGCGCCACATTGTTGAAGGCTATCACACTTTGTTCGAGTTCCGCCTTGGCCTCCATGGTGGCAGCCACGTCGTGTCCGCCGTCGAACAGGTTCCACGTCATCGAGGGTGCAATCTCCCACACGCTGCTTTTGTCGCGGAACAGCTTGTCGATGCTGTTTGCCGAATAGCCTATCGAGCCGTTCAGGTAGAACGATGGCAGCCAGTCGCGCTTCGATGCTCCCAGCAGGGCAGCCTTTGCCCCTACGGTAAGCTCGGCGGCGCGCACATCGGGACGTCTGCGCAGCAGATTGGCAGGGACACCCACAGCCACCGCATCCACATAGTCGGGCAGGGGCTGTGGCAGGGAAAGCCTCTCGTCGATGCTCCCCGGGAAGAGTGCCAGAAGCACTGTGAGCGAATTTATATATTGTCTGATGTTTGCCTGCATTGAGGGGATGGAGGCGAGGGTGCTGTAATAGACCGATTTTGCCTGTGCAACATCCAATTTCGATGCAAAGCCTGTTTCGAAACGGGCTACGACTATCTCCATAATCTCCTTTTGCGACTGTACGTTGCGTTCGAGAACCTCAAGCTCGGCCTGACACTGGCGCAGCGAAAAATAGTTGCTTGCAACCTCGGCACAGAGGGTCAGCATCACTGCGCGGAACTCCTCGGAGGTTGCCTGAAAAGCCCTCTTCTGGGCCTGTGCGCGTTTGACTATCTTGCCAAAAACATCCACCTGCCAGCTGGCGGTCAGTGTTCCGGTGAAGTATCCGTACCACGCCTCGGCGTCACCCGTCTGCGACAGGTTGCCGCTAACCTTGTTGCGGCTCCATCCTGCCGACAGGTCAACCGATGGCAGCAGCTCGCTCTGCGTCATTCTCCAGCCAGCCTTGGCTATGCGAATGTTGGTCATTGCCGTCAGCACCGACAGGTTGCGCTCGGTGGCGACAATCATCAGCGAGTCGAGCAGTGCATCTTCGAAGTTTCTCCACCAAAGGTCGTCGGCCGGCCTTGTTTGTATGAAAATCTCATCATCGGGCCACTCCTGTGGCAGTGGCGCCACAAGTTCAACACCCCTCTTCTGGGCAGTTGCATGCAGTGCCGTCAGGCAACCGAATGTCAGACAAAGTAGCAATCTCTTCATAAAATCTTTTCTGATAAACATCCTGTAAACAAAATAAACGGAAATAAGTTCTTTGCCCCTCACCGGCGAAATATGCAGCCGGCTTTTATAATAATCCGAAAAAAGAGTTAAAAAGCATACGTATTTCACAAAAAGGAGTTACCTTTGCAGCGGAAACAGAAAACTGTTTTTCATGTGGACAGATTTGGGCTGCTTGCAACCACGGTAAAAAATGCTAAAAACCTTGTCACGCAAGGTCTCTTTGGGCAATATATACTCCTACTTACAAGCATCCCTGCATTAATTAAGCAATTATTAACCGCCGACATGTTCGGCCAAAATGTTATTTTAATATCATATGGGATACTTATTTACATCCGAATCAGTTTCTGAGGGACACCCCGACAAAGTTGCCGACCAGATTTCCGATGCAGTTCTTGACGAACTTATCGCGTTTGACGCGCAATCGAAAGTAGCTTGTGAAACATTGGTTACAACCGGTCAGGTTGTGCTTGCAGGCGAGGTTAAATCATCGGCATACGTAGATTTGCAGGATATTGCCCGTCGTGTAATCAACCGCATTGGATACACCAAGAGCGAATATATGTTCGACGGCAACTCATGCGGTATCTTCTCGGCTATTCACGAACAGAGCGCCGACATCTCACGCGGCGTAGAGCGCGAGGATCCTATGGAGCAGGGTGCAGGTGACCAGGGTATGATGTTCGGTTACGCCATCAACGAGACCGAGAACTATATGCCCGTTTCGCTCGACCTCTCACACCTTATCCTCACCGAGCTTGCCGACATCCGTCGCGAAGGCAAACAGATGACCTATCTTCGTCCCGACTCAAAAAGTCAGGTTACAATAGAGTACGACGACGACAACCGTCCCGTGCGCATCGACACAATTGTCGTATCTACACAGCACGACGACTTTGTGACACCTGCCGAAACTGCCGAGGGCACACAGGAGGCTGCCGACGCTGCTCAGCTCGCAAAAATACGCGAAGATGTCATTAACATCCTCATGCCCCGCGTAAAGGCAAAGATCAATTCCGAGGCGGTACTTGCACTCTTCGACGAGAATATCAAATATCACGTAAATCCCACAGGCAAGTTCGTTATCGGCGGTCCTCACGGTGACACAGGTCTCACAGGCCGCAAAATCATCGTAGACACCTATGGTGGCAAGGGCGCACATGGTGGTGGTGCATTCAGCGGCAAGGACCCCTCTAAGGTGGACCGCAGTGCTGCGTATGCTGCACGTCACATTGCCAAGAACCTTGTTGCAGCAGGTGTTGCCGACGAAATGCTCATCCAGCTCTCTTATGCAATTGGTGTTGCACGTCCCGTAAGCGTATTTGTGAACACATACGGCACTGCAAAGGTTGCCATGAGCGATGGCGCAATTGCCGACAAGGTTGCCGAACTGTTCGACCTTCGTCCCAAGGCTATCGAAGAGCGTCTGAAACTGCGTAATCCCATTTACAGCGAGACTGCTGCATATGGTCACATGGGACGCGCACCCCAGACAGTGACAAAGACATTCAACTCTCCCTATCTCCCCTCAAAAACAATGGAGGTAGAACTCTTTACATGGGAGAAGCTCGACTACGTTGACGTGGTGAAGGCTGCCTTTGCACTTTAATCATTTTACCGGGAGGGGTGACGATGTTAGGAGTAAAAGAGCTTATCAACCGATTCAGGCACAACAGGGGGTATGGAGTACAATCCCCCAATGCCTTTCATTTCGTTACCTCTGTGCTGAAGGAGAAACACCTTTATTATTCCTACCCTGCGATAGAGAAGCAGGCCAAAAGCGGCAGACACGCATCCTATTGCAAGCGGTTGTTCCGCATTGTAAACTATCTGCGTTCGCCGAACGTAGTGATGCTTGCTCCACACAAGGCTGAGGCCTTTGCCGTGACAGCTGCGCGCAGGAATGTTCCTGTCACTCTCCTGAATACGACAGGCAACAATCTTGCCGAAGTGCTCTCCGACAATGGCACACTGGGGCTTTTGTATGTGGGAAAGTGCAACAACTATGCTTCAATAGTCGAAGAGGCTATGAAATATACCTCATCGCACAGTGCGGTAATCGTAAAGGGAATATACTCCTCGCGCGAGAAAGAGTTGTGGTGGAACGGGATTAAACAAAATCCATCCGTCTGCGTTACATTTGACTTGTACAGCATGGGAATACTCTTCTTCGATAAAAAGTATAAAAAACAGCACTATACGCTTAAGATGTAATACCGATGAAGAAAGCTACGATATACACTACAACCGGTGACAATGGCACCACTCTGTTGCTCCGTGGCGAACGTATCAGCAAGGACGATGCACGCGTGGAGGCTTACGGTACGGTGGACGAACTGAGTGCCTGTATAGGGCTTCTGCAGTCGTTCGTGGCTGCCGACGACCCACAGCAATGCTTTTTGTCGGGTGTGCAGACGACTCTATTCTCCATAGCTGCCTCTCTATCCGACTGCGGACAGTTCGCAGTTGTGCCGGTGGACGATGCAACCCTCGCAGCCATGGAACAGGAGATAGACCGCATGGAGGCCTCGCTTCCGCGTCTTAAGGGCTTCCTGCTGCCCCCAACGACAAAGGCAGCGGCAGCAGCCAATGTGTGTCGCACAGTGTGCCGACGAGCCGAAAGACGCATCGTTACTTTGTTGCACAGCACGCAGTTACCACATACACTGTTGGCTTACGTCAACCGATTGTCCGACTATTTGTTCCTGCTGTCGCGTGCCCTCGATCCCGAAAATGAAAAAATATGGGATAACCCTTGCAAATAAATTAAAATGCTATATTTTTGCAAAACTTTTTATAAAACAACATAAAAATATAAGATATGTATTGGACTTTGGAACTTGCATCGAAATTGGAGGATGCACCCTGGCCTGCAACTAAGGACGAGCTCATCGACTACGCTGTCCGCTCAGGCGCACCTATGGAGGTAATAGAGAATCTTCAGGAAATGGAGGACGAGGGAGAAACATACGATAGTATTGAAGATATTTGGCCCGATTACCCCAGCAGTAACGAAGACTTTTTCTTTGACGAGGAGGAATATTAAATTTTTTGCAAATAAGGAAATTGCATAATTGGCGGTGCGACAAAAACTGTCGCACCGCTGTTTTTTTCTGCCATTAAAAAACTTAAAAAAGAAGTGATTAGTTGTGGCTTTTATTGACAAATGGATTTTGAGGCATTATATTTGCGGGTAAAGTGTAGTAAGTGTTTATTCTACAATCTTGTGGCGTTGATATCGTATTACTTTTGCCCTAAAAAAGATTAGGGCAGTTTTTACGACAATGATAAAGCACCGAGCATATTTGATATTGCAATGGCGTATGAGAATAGCAATGGTGGAATAATTAGACCAAAAGTGAAGAAAATATCAGATACATATAAAAGTGTATCTGATACATATAAAGACTTGTCTGATGATGAGAAAAATTTATATATAAGCATCCTCGTTATGCATATAAATTTAATGCAAATGCTGAAAAAGCAAAAGCAATAGGTAGGCAATTTGGGGGTGTAAGAAATGGTTATGGTGATGCTGTAAGGCATTGTTACTGGTGTGCATTAAATCAAGTGTCGGCAGGGCTTAATTCTCCACTTGCCGAAGAGTTCGGTAATGCTCATGAGAATAAACCGGATAATGAATTTAACGAAAAAAATATGGATTTACACAATAATTCCGTCGGATATTATTTGGGTAATCAAGCGATAAAAAATAATTGGAGTGAAGATGAACTATTAAAAACTGTAATAAAAGCTGCAGATGATGGCAAACTTAAAATTCTTAAATAGTATAGTATTACTTATTATTAGTTGTATATCGTTGATAGGATGTGCCCCTCCCGAACCACAAATAGAATTTAAAATTAAAAATCAACCTGTTGAGCAAGTATTTTCCTTTGCTGAATATTGCGAGGAAAAATATGATAGCATCTTGTTGCTCTCACCTTATGTTAATACAGAGATCGAGGATTTTGTTAATCTTAAAATGTCAGAAACTTTAAGAATATGGTGTGAAAGTAATACTGATTTTGATACATTCTCTACACTTCTGTTCATCAGTAATGGAAAAGTAGAGGCGTTTTCTGAGGTTATACGAATTGATGCAGATTTTGTGAAAATTGCAAATGATTATCCGCAATTTTTCTCGTTTGGACAAAGGTTTATCTTAGACAAAGATAGGAATGTTCATTTATACAGCGAGTAGTATTTAGTCGTCTTTTATAGCAAAATTTGTATCTCTCAAATACACGATATTAAAATATCGACTTTGTAAATAAACAATTTAAGTGATAAATAGTATTCTTTGATGAGGAGGAGTATTAAAATTTTTGCAAATAAGAAAATTGCATAAAAGGCGATGCAGCAAACAAAGTGTTTGCGGTATCGCCTTTTTTTTACCACTAATGAATGCAAAAAAAGGAGTGAATATTTGCCGCAATTATTGACAAACGGAATTTGAGATGCTATATTTGTGCTTGGAAATGTTATTTCTGCAACCTTGTGGCGTTGATGGCGCATTACTTTTGCCCTAAAAAGGCTATGAGTAATTTTTACGACAATGATGAAACGCCCAGCATTTTTGATGTTGCAATGGCGTATGAGAATGGTGGTATAATTAGGCCAAAAACTAATGTTGTGGTAAACACAAATCGTTTGTGGTATGGAGGCAAGAGTACCGTTAGTGCATTTCTTGCAACAGCATATGACGAGCGTGGAAATAAAATAGATTCAATGGAAGGTTATTTCCTTGAACCACAAGTTGATTATGATAGTGCAAAAGTGGCAGGAGGAGATAAGGCCATAATGTATGGCACATATAATGTTGTTCCCAAAATAGAACTTGAAAGGAAAATAAATAAGAAACGCAGGGAAAGTGGGGAAAAGGATGTGACCCTTAGGTATGATTGGTATGTTGATGATGTGCCGGGACGTAGTGGAATTGCTATTCATGGAGGTACGAATGGTGATCATACATCAGGCTGTTTATTGCTAGGAGATGCTTTTGAGTATGATGAAAGAGTAAATGATTATAAAATAAAGAATTCTACAACTAAAAAAGATGAACTTTTCCGTTTTTTTAGTAATTATGGTAGAAACGGAATTAAGATAAATATAGGTTTGTAATAATTGACGATAGTTTACGATTATGAATAGATTGTTAATTAGGACAATGAGGCTTGTAACGATTCTTTTAATTTCATCCTCTTGTGCCCGAAATGTTGAAGTTGGCAAAACGGTTTCTGATGCAAAAGGTTCTACGACGCTTTATGGGAACACTTTTTTGCATGGCAAAATATCTTCTATTGTTTATGAGGACAAAGATGGAAATGATTCGATTCAATTTGTTTACAATAAGGAAAAACATCTATACAAATCCATTTTCTACGTAGGTGGCAAGGAAGATGGCTATTGCAATTACGGCTATAATGGCTCTGATAGAATAGACCTGCATTATTACGATAACAATAACAATGAAACGTCGTATAGTATTGTCGAATTTGACGATAGAAAAAATATCACTTTGTGGCGGGATTATGGATATATATACCCTGATACTACCAAGATGGTGCTGTTGTATATGAAGCACGATTCATACGATAAAGATAATCGTCGCGATGTTGCATTTGAATATTTTTGCGATGGAATACCTCCTTACAAGTACCGATACAGTTACAATAGTGACGGAATAGAAATGGAAGAGTGCTGTTTGGCGGTGACAGGCGAAATTTATACAATTACAAAAAGAATAAGAGATAAAATGGGGAATGTAGTTGATGAAAGTGAAAATATGCCCCGTGATAATTCTGAATGGTCAAATGTTAAGATAGAATACAAATACGATGATAAAGGTAATTGGGTGGAGCGCAAAATAACAGGCTCTGGCTCTTTGGGGTATCTTGACAGGCATTCCAAAAGAAAAATACATTATCTTGACGAATAGAATTCCCTGTGCAATCATTAAATATTTCTATTTCTTTCAATCGGATTGGACAAGGAAAGGAATGTGCATTTGTGCAATGAATAGCATTTTAGCGCGAAATGAATTTGCAAGTTTGACTATGTCTTTGCGGAATTTACAACTATTGCCGGGCCTATTTGCGTCCGGCAATAGTTGTGTTTGCAAGCGACAATTCCATATAATTGATTAAAGTGAAAAATTGTAGGCATTTGTATCCAATGTTTGTTATTTACAATAAATTATGACATAATGTAATTTTTAGTTAAGTGCTGTTTCAAAAAAAATGCAAAACATACAATAAGTCTTTAAAAAAGAGTTATTTTTGCTCGATATTCCGCATCTTGGCGAATAAATTTTTAAAAACCTAAATAAGATGAAAAGAATTCTGCTTTTAACAGCATGTATCGTGTCGGCACTCTGTGTCTCGGCACAAATTGAAGACTACACCTTGCCCGATGGTAAGGTTATCAAGGTTGACCGCAGTGTCTTCCCCGATTTTAAGTACGAAGCAGCCACCAAACCTCAGCCTGCCGAATATGTGGCACGCCGCAAGGCGCGTGCCAAGCAGGGTAGGGTTAAACTGCCTGCTTATGTTTACAATGGCGAGAGCAAGTATTTCCCTCCGATATTTAATCAGGATGGAGGCTCTTGCGGTTCGGCACAAAGTATAGGTTATATGTTTACTCACGAGATGTGTTGCTATCGCGACCTTGATGCATCTCTTTACGAGAACCAATATCCCTCGCACTTCACATGGTTGCTTGCTTATCAGACCAGTACTACCGAGGGTATGGCTCAGGCCATCGGTATTCCCTCTGCACCTACCTATGGTGGACGCACCTACAGTCGTCTTTTCGGCGCGCAGACCCACGATGATGCCGACTATGGATGGATGCAGGGTTACGACAAATGGTACAGCGCCATGTGGAACAGACTTGCACACAGTGTCAGTTTTGCACCCACAAACACACCCGAAGGTCGTCAGGAACTGAAGGAATGGCTCTACAACCACAGCGGTGACGAAACAATGCATGGTGGCGGTGTGGCAGGTATCGGTGTTGCTGCATATGGTACATGGGGGACTATTCCGGCTACCGAAGCCAATAAAGAGGCCGGCGTGAGTGGTATGAAGTATGTAAAGTCGTGGGGCGATGCCCTTAACCATGCGGTTACCATTTGCGGATATGACGACCGTATCGAGTTTGACCTTGATGGCGATGGCAAAGTCGGTGAAGTCGAAGAGGATGAGGTTGGTGCATGGATTATAGCAAATTCATGGGGCGACGGATGGGAAAATAAAGGTTTCATATATTGTCCTTACAAATACCCCTATGCCATCGGTACAGATGTGTTGTCATGGTCGCCCGGTGCGCACATCATACGTCAGAACTATCGTCCTTTGCGCACCATCAAATTGCTTATGGATTACAGCCATCGTAGCGAATTGTTGCTGTGTGCCGGAGTGTCAGAGGACCTCAATGCGACCAAGCCTGACATGATAATTCCTTTCGAACACTTCCGTAATGCCGGAAATACTTTGGGTGCAAACCCTGCCCCCGAGGTTCCTATGCTTGGACGCTGGGTGGACGGCATGCACTACGAGCCTATGGAGTTCGGTTACGATCTTACCGACCTTACAGCGTCGGTGGACCGCACCAAGCCCCTTAAATACTTCTTTGTGGTAAAGACAAAATCCGGTTCAATTGGTAGTGGTCACATCTATAAAGCATCTATCATCAATTACGAAATTTCCAACGATGGCGTGGAGATTCCTTTCCCCGACACAAATGTGGAGATTATAAAGAGCAACCGCGAGACAATCATCAGCGTGATTGTGCCCGGCGAACAACTATATCCTGCTTCGAACCTCAGCATCAACCATGGCAGATTGACATGGTCTGCTCCTCAGGCATCAAGTCTCTTGCTTACAGGATACCATGTTTATGATGGTGAGAATCTTATAGCGCAACTGCCTGCCGGACAGACTCAATGTCAGGTTCCCAATGATGCCAATGGTCCCTTCACTGTGAAGGCTGTTTATCAGGCGGGTTCTTACAAACTGGAGGCTGCTGCTTCGAATAAAGCAGTGATACAGGTGCCTCAGCATGGCACAAACAGGGTGGTGACATTCGATAAGAGTGGCTTTACCATTCCCAATGCTGTGTCTAAGGTTCTCAATGATGCAACTATTGAGTTCTGCATGCGTTCGGGTAAGAATGTTAGCTATACTCATCAGATTGGTCCGGGATGGGGTAAGTTCCTTTTCCACAATAATAGCAATGGTGCCATTTCTGTGGGATGGGCCGACTCGCAGAACAACCGTCTGAATGTTTACAATGTATTCGGAAGCACTACGCGCTGGTATCATATTGCTGTTGTAATTAAGGGCAATGTCCTGACTCTTTATGTCAATGGTACAAAGAAGGGACAGATAACTTCTTCTACAAATTCCGGCCTTGTTGACTTTGGTGACTTGCACTTCGGACATACAGGTGAAAACCAGTGGTGGTATGGTGCGTTGGACGAGGTGCGCGTGTGGAGCAAGGCGCGTACACAGGAAGAGATTCGTCGCGATATGTACATTCCTATAGCTTCACCCTCTCATCAGCCCGACCTCCTTGTCTACCTACCCATGGATACCATACAGGTTGGCGGTAAAACGATGTTGCGCGAGTGGGTGTCAAGTAAGCATGCCAATATGATGTCAATGGGTACTTGGGATATTCAGGAAGACCCTGCAATGTTTGCCAATGTGTCTCAGACTCCCTCGCTCAGCATTGTAGAGGAAGATAGTGTTCATCTGGCGGGACTTCCCTTCCAGCTTACAGCTCAGAGTTCGCTCAACGCAACAGACTGGGTGTGGTTTGTGGCAGATGTTGATATGCCCGAGGTTTACGGTACACAGCCAACCTTCGTCTTCCCTCAGGCAGGAACTTATAAAGTCTCTTGCGAAGCGACATTTGCAACCGGTGAGAGATTGGCGACTACAAAAGAGGTGAAAGTTGTCAATGGTAAGGCTCCTGTGGCAGCTTTTGATATACTCAGCGACACGTTGCCTGCAGGCGACCATTTCAGTTTTGTTAACCGCAGCGAGGGCGACGGTTGTACCTATGTGTGGAGTATGCCCGGCGCAGAAGTTGAAGAGGCAAGGGGTACAAATGCAACTGCTCTCTATCCGCAGACCGGTACATACGAGGTTACTCTTACCGTTAACGGCCTTTATGGAACCAGCAGTATAACCCGCAAAGTGACAGTGTGTGCATCGGCACCCGAAGCCCGTTTCAATCTCTCTCATACAGGAATTATATTGGGCGATACTCTTCGACTTGTCGACGAGAGCCGTTATTCGCCTCTTTCTTGGCATTGGGAACTCAACAATGGCAGCCGAGTGCTTGTGATAGATGAGCAGTCGCCCTACATAGCGCCTGTGGCTCCCGGTGTATATAACGTCACTCTGAAGGTCGAAAATGAGCTGGGCGAAAACAGTCTTACACGCAACCGCTATCTTGTGGTAAGTAACGACGACGCGGGAACCTCGCTCAATTTCACAGGTAAAGAAAGTTTGCAGATTCCCTGTCCATATGCCGAACCGCAGCAGGCTCTTACACTCGATTGGTGGATGAGACCTCAGCAGTATCAGGGCAGTGTGTCACTCACTTCGAGCCAGGGAGATTTGTCTACCTCTGTCAGCTCCAAGGGTGCGCTGACTGTGGCGTTGGGTACAAAGCAGGCTGTTTCGTCGGATAACTACATTATAAACAATGAATGGCATCACTATGCGATTGTTTATAGTAAAGGTTCTGTCAGATTCTATCGCGATGCAGAACTTATCAATACAGTCGGATCTAAATTGCCTACAACGTTCCCTGTCTTGGGAACAATAACCATGGGTGACGGTGCCAACGGACTTAATGGTCAGATTGACGAGGTGCGCGTATGGGGTTCTGCTCTCAGCAAGGACGCTATTACTTCGTATTGCAACAGCAGCATAAGTGATGTGCAGGCCGCCAAGGCTGATATGTTGCTGCTTTACTATGACTTCAACCAGAGTGGCGGTGATGTCCTCGATCGCAGCGGTTCGGCTTTCAATGCCAAGCGAGTAGGCTTCGGTCCTGACGGTGATGCCTGGAACTCGGCTTTGGGAGTCTTTACACTCGATCTCAATGCATTGATGCATGGCGATATTACATCGAAGTATCTCAGCAACTACAAGAATCCTTTCTTTACCGGTTCAGGTACAGTCAACCCCAATAACAGCAGTCGCTTCCTTCCTTTGCTTATGCGCATCAGCCGCTCTAAATGGCAGGATGCAAACGCAGTTGTTTCGGGTAGCATTACGACAGGTGCGCACATCGATACATCGCACAACAACGACATAACATTCGAGACTCAGTGGAGTGGCTTTGCAACCCCGCTTCTCGACTACCATTTGTGGCAGACTGTGAAATTGCCTGCTGGAAAATATGAGTTCAGTGTTAAGTTCGGTGATGGTGCCGATGCACAGGATAGTCGTCTGGTTGTGTGCGCGGGCAAGAGCATGATAAGCGACGAGGATTGCGAGGATAATGCAATTGCATGGAGCAGACTCACAAGCGGCACTCTCAGCTTCTCGCTCTACGAGGAGACACAGGTGTCGTTGGGTATCATTGTGAACCTTACAGGTCAGGCAAGTTTCAACATCAATGCCTTCAAACTCGAGGGTATGACCTACGAAACTCTTACTCCCGTTGGTCCTCCCACTGGTATCACCAATGTTACTACCGAGCAGCCTGCTATCCGCGGTATCTACAACCTCAACGGACAGCGTGTGAACGAACTGCAAAAGGGTATCAATATTGTTAATGGCAAGAAGATCCTGAACAAGTAATCTTCGCCTGATACAGGATAATTTACAGCAAAGGATAATGGAGCGCCGCTCCATTATCCTTTGCTTTTTATGTGCGCTTTCGGTACACACGGTTGCGGCAAAGGCAACAGATGTTTGATGCTCTGTTGTCTTTGTTGGTGTGTTTGGGTGATTTTTACTTGTTTATATGTGATTATAATGATATATTTACCAATGAGATAGCATCATTTTTATGCGAAAAGTGAATAAAATTTACAATACAATTTTAACTATTGCGCTTTAAGGCGCTAAATGTACTGTCTGAAGGTTGTTAATTATTTTAACATTGATTGCAGGCGGCTGAATCTCTTTTCCGTAAGAAATGTATGATAGAAAACCAAAACCTGAATAACTATTGAAAGTATGAAGAAGTTTTTTAAGTTCGTGTTGCTGTTACTTGTAACAGGAGTGCTTTTCGTCTTTCATTTGTCCCGAACCTGGGATAAGGAGCAGACAAACGAAGAGAGGTTTGCGCCTGTTCTGGAGGCTTTCTCCTCGGCCTATAAGGCATACTCTGTTTCCAGTATCAAGGTTGCAAATGAGAAGACTCTCAAGTGTGCCGAAGAGCTTTATCAGAAGGAACTTGCCGAGGGTAAGACCGAGGATAAGTTCGAGGGACTGACTAAAGTGGGCTATTATCTTGAGGCATATAATGAGTGTGACGAGCAGTTGACAGGTGCCGACCGCTTTGCGCTCTTCCTGCCCCTCTTTTTCGCGGTGCTGGTAATAATAGCGCTTTCGGTGTCTGTAAAGTATGGATTCAGTGCAATTGGTCGCCTTCAATTCAACAATGATGCGACAACCTTTGACGATAAAAAATAGGGAGGATTGAACTATGGCAAATTATAGAACTGCGCAAAAAACAGATTTTTCCGCTAATGAAGAGAAACGCTTCCGCCAGTTGTTCAATCAGTGGGCAGCTTCGGTGCAGGGCTACGACCGCAATAAGTTGGGCAATGCGCTGAAGGTGCTGGAGGTGTGGGATTCTCCCCTGTATCGTGGCGTGCTTAAGACTCAGTATGACAACCGCGAACTTCACAATAAACATGCACGTTTCACGGGAAGCATGTCGGTGCCGCAGACTGTTATTCGTGAATCGCAGATAGACCGTTGGTCGTTGGCGCCTTACCCTGCGGATTTTACCTCAAAGAGCAGTGTGGTAGTAGTGCCGAATTCCGAGCATATTACCGTTTGTCCCACCTGCTCGGGTACGGGCAAGGTCGTTTGCCCCAAATGTAAGGGTACAGGCAAGGTCGAACGTGCTGTTGTCACAAAGAACTCCTGTAGTACGTGTGGCGGTAAGGGTTACAATATAGAATATACCACAAGGACGGTGTCGGAATTAGTTTGGTCCTACACGGAGCAAAAAAATGTTACTCGTTATGTTTCTAAACGATTCGAGAATAAGAAAACCTGTTACCATTGTCAGGGCAGGGGCTATTTTGAACATACCACTTATGTGCAGGATCCGTGTGGATACTGCTCCAGAACGGGTAAGGTTTCGTGTGATACGTGCGGTGGCAATGGCAAGGTGCTTAGAACCTGGAAAATGCATCGCAAGCTATATGTAAAGGAGAATGCCGGTTACACTTTCCCCACTTTGCTTCCTGCCGATGAGGCTATGAAGATGTCCAGACTCTTCGACGGGGATATACCCTGGAAGATGGTTGAGAGTGTACGTGTAGACAAAGAAAATTTCTCGCAGGCCAATCTGGGCGCAAAGCCTGTTGTTGGAGATATGCTCTCCAAACTCCCCGGTTCGGTGGAGCATTCGCAAAATACCGCAGTCTGTTTCAGCGATGTCGAAGTGTACGAATGTGAAGCTAGAACTGTTTACTACGAGGTTGACAACATACGTTACGTCTGTATGCTGGTAGGCTCAGAGTGGAAACTCTTTACCGTGACCTCGCCTGTGTCAAAAAGAATGGACGACCTAAAAACTATGGTGAACAACTATTGCGGCAAGGGTCAATATGGCAAGGCATGGGGTGTGTTGCAGAAGGTGAATAAATACCCTCAGGCTGGTTCGCAAGAGGCTGAGATGCAGCAACAGCTCGAGGACAGAATGTCTAATGTCACAAGGCTTGGTGCTAACCTGACAGTGGTTGTCTGTTCAATATTCCTTGCACCTGTATTTTATATGTTTTATGAACATCTCCAGTTTTTTGCGCCGTGGAGTACGTGGATGATGGAAGAGTGGGAAATGCCTGTTGAGGTGCTGCTGTTTATGGCGCTTGTCTTTGTGTTGTTCTTTGGTATGAGGTCGCGCAAGGCAAAGCTGCCAAAGTTCTCCTACAAGGCTGCCTCCTCGTTCAGCAGGTTCTTCAGGGGCTGCATGGTGGGTGTAGGTAATTCAATATACTATACTGTGGCTGCTCTTCTGCTCTCTTATATCGGTATATTGCAGTTGGCGGTAGGTGCGGTTATGTTGGCTATAACTATTGTTGTGGTTGTGGTTTTCTTTGTATTCGCTTTCTTCGACTTCCTGATTTGATATATCTTTTGATTAAGAAAATTGCTGAGCAATTGATTTTGCTCAGCAATTTTTTTTCTTCATAGTGGTATTTCTGCAACATTGTCGCTACATTTGTGCAGTAACTTTGCTGAAAAAAAGATTATGGTAAATGATTTTTATGGTGAGCAAAGTGGTCCCGATATTTTCGATATTGCAACAGCATACGAGAATGGCAATTGTGGAATAATTAAGCCAAGGACTAATGTTGTAGTTAATACTAATAGATTGTGGTATGGGAAGAATAGTACGGTGAGTGCTTTTCTTGCAACTGCATACGATGAGAAGGGTAGAAAAGTGGATTCATTGCAGGGATATTTTCTTGAACCTGTAACGGATTACGGTAGAGCCGAAAAGTCGGGTAGTGATACATCTATAATGTATGGACAATACAATGTGATTCCTAAAAACGAGATGAAAAAAAGAATTGTTGAAAGAAGAAAACAACGAGGAGAGAATGTTGAAGTTGAAGACATAAACTTAAAGTATGATTGGTATTTAGATAATCCTCCTGGTCGTAGTGGTATTGCTATTCATGGTGGTCGTACAGGTGAACACACTACAGGTTGTTTTATTCCTGGAGATTCTTTTGAATTTGATGAAAAAAATCAGGATTATGTTATTAATAATAAAGAGAAAAAACAGAAACTTTTTGATTTTTTCAATAATTATGGTAGGAATGGTATAAAAATTAATGTAGGTCCTTGAAAATTATTTGATAGCCTCAGAAAATGGTTGTGATTATGAAACGCATATTCTTTACATTAAGTCTGCTGATGTTGCTGATAGCGACAGCAACGGCACAATATTTCCCGGTAGATACGGCAAGGTTGAACGGTGCGTACAGGACGCTCGTGAGTGGCAATCGCACAGTCGAAACAGAGATGGAGTTTCTTAGGGCTTTCCCCTCTACCTGGCTTGAGTTTTATATGACTTACGGCTATGTGGATGATGAAAATTATGACCCCTCTATGGCTCAACAATGTAGTGAGCATATTTCCACGCTGTTTTCTCTCTCTAGTGTAAATGATACTCTCTTTTGTAAGAAAATAGTTAATCTCGCAGTTGGAATGAAAGAGGTAGGGGAGTGTACTTCTCTTTTTCAAGATTATTTGGTTGCCTACATTCTAAATAACGACCAATTGATGCTTGAATATATTTCGAAACTGAAGAAGGGCTATCGGATGGAATTTTGGCAATTTTGCTGGTCTTCAGTGACGGAGTGTTGTAGGGCTGATGATTTCAAGAAATTGTATAACAGGAATAAGAAGAGGTTTCCCGAAGAGATGAAAATATCGCGTATAGCGTTCCACTATTTTTATGAGGGGATAAATTATCCAACCCTGTTTCCGGCTAAAAAGGAGGCTTATAGCCGTAAATATGATGGCGGCAGCTATGAATATTTGTATAATGATTATTTAAAAGGTAATGAATATTAATAGTTTGAGCCTAAAGTCCTGCTGATTTTAGGCTCTTTTCTTGTAATATAGGTCTTTAACCTAAAAAAGGTGTGTCGAAATTTTCAACACACCTTCTAACTTTGGTAAATATATTGGTTGATTTAGTTAGGCTAATTTTGCGATGTTCGCGCACAAACCTGACTTCAAGTTTGCAGCCTTGTTCTTGTGAATCAAACCTCTCTTTGCCATTCTATCCAACAATTTCTGAACTTCGGGATATTTTGCCAAAGCCTGCTCTTTGTCTGTCATAGCGCGCAAGCCGCGTACTGCAGAACGCATGTTCTTACCGTAGTAACGATTGAGGAGATTTCTCTTCTCTGTCTGTCTGATTCTTTTAAGTGACGATTTATGGTTTGCCATCTTTGTTTTCTGTTTTTTTTGTTTTTAAGTAGCCCATAGGGGAATCGAACCCCTCTTTCAAGAATGAAAATCTTGCGTCCTAGCCGATAGACGAATGGGCCAACGTAGGAAGTACCTTTCGGTAGTGATTTTATGTGCTTGTTTGTCTAAGCGTTTGCAAAGGTACGACTTTTTTTTTAATCGCCAAATGTTTTGCAGTTTTTTTTCTTTTTTGTAGCTTTGTTTTCTCAAAAAATGTTCATTTTCTTCGATTATGGTAGAAAATTTTACGGGAATTGTGCTTCGGACACTCAAATACAGCGATTCGTTGATGATTGCGGACATATTTACAGCGACGCGCGGAAGGCTCTCTTTTCTGGTGCCTGTGTCGCGCAGCAAAAGCAGCAAGGTGCGTAGTGTGCTTTTCCAGCCTTTGGCAATGCTGACGTTCAAGGCCAACTATCGCCCGGGACGCGGATTGACGCGTGTTAGCGAGGTGCTGCCCTATGTGTTGTATTCCTCTATCCAGTATGAGCCTTGTAAGTCGGCGGTGGCACTCTATCTCTCTGAATTTCTTACGCGTGCGTTGCACGAGGAGAGTGACAATGGTTCGCTTTTCACTTTCCTGGAGTATTCGCTGCGTTGGTTCGACGAGGTGCAGGATGGGTATGCAAATTTTCATTTGGCATTCCTTATGCGCCTGACACGTTTCCTGGGAATATCTCCAAATATCGAAGATGCGGCTCAGAGCCACTATTTCGACCTTGCTGCCGGCTGTTTCTGTGGCGTTCAGCCCCTGCATGGCAATTTCTTGCCGGCTGCGCGGGCTGTCGAGTTTTTCAGAATGCTATTCAGTGAGTATGACGAGGCTGCCTCTTTTGCCATGAACAGGCAGCGCAGGGGCGAGATTCTCGATTTCCTGCAACGCTACTATCGCCTGCA
>CAJGDX010000025.1 GCA_904502185.1 uncultured Bacteroidaceae bacterium
ATTATTGGTGTCCGGTAAAAGTTTAAAAGGGTATAAAAGTGTGTCTCAATTTGCAGTATTTATGCTATTCCATCCATAGCATTGGTAACTTAAAACTTAACCGGCACCGTAAGCATCACAGCCGAGAGGCCGTCTGTTTTTCGGATTAAGTGCGAGGACTGTCTGAGTGTTAGTTATACGCACAAAGTGCGGATAACTGAGCGAGTTCCGCAGCACCCGAAAAACAGACGAAAAGACTCGAGCGACAAGGCTCGCCACCGACTGAAGAATGTTGCCGCAAGGCAACTTCTGAACAAAGGCAGAGCCGACTGATGCGTCCCGTGTGCCGGGGCTTTTGCTTCTTTTGCCCGGCAAAAGAAGAGAATAGAAATTACTGCCCAAAATGATTGCAACCAAAAATTAAGGGTAAAACAGGCTTTTGAACTCCTCCGTCTTCAAAAACAAGTTTTTGATAGACCTCTCAAATTCGGCACTCCTTCGGAAAGGGAGTTAGTTCCAACCATTGCACTCAAATTTGCATCAACAAAGGAGTAGGGGCTTATACAAGCTTAAATGTCGAATTTTAAAAGGATTAAATATGTTTACCGGACACCAATAATTCAAAATCCGTAAAGCATGCAATAGTTGCCGACTACAACCCATTGGTCAAAAAATCGAAAGCATCGAAAATATCCTTTTTGGTCGCTATGACATACTCAACATCGCCTACCCCCCGCAACAAAGAGAAAGAGAGCATATCCTCAGAGGCGAGATACGAAAAAAGTTTATCATAGTGGGTGCAGTTGAATGTAGGAAGCGATATATTTTCGCGCAAAAACATGGCGGAAGAACGCAGCAAGTGCTGTGGAAAGCCACAAAGCACAACAGAAAGATAGAGCGCAGCCAACAACGACAAAGCACGTAACCCCTCGCGGTCGGACGTCTTGCCAAAATGAGCAAAGAACATGCCGTCCAATGGAGAAGAAAAAGCAGGGGCATCAGCGAGAAGCTGCTCCTCCAGCAAAAAAGGGCCGAACATCCGCGCATCACCCATCAGCGCCTGCCGCAGTATATCAACATAAGGAACCTCGTTATTCATTGCAATACTACCGACAAAGATAATGGTTTGAAAGAAAAGACGAAAGTTTGGACAAACATATAATAAAAATCAAATAAAATAAATTATCAGCAAATATCAAAAACTCTCAAGGAACTGCAAAATAAGGAAACAACTCTTAAACTTTTTTACAAATAAAAGGTCTAAATTAAGTAACTTTGCATAACAATATTCATATAAGAGAAACAGCACCGACAACATATGAAAAAGCACATAACTTTGATTTTCTCCGCATTGCTTATTGCAACAACATCATTCGGACAGACAACATCTAAGAAAAAGATGGGTACCGTAAGCGGCACAATTATCTGCGCTAACGAAAAGACACCACTACCTGCTGCGTCAGTGCAATTCTTTGCTCTACCCGACACCACCTACAAGAGCGGATGCCCCACAGACCTCGAAGGTAAATTTACATTAGACGTAGAGGCCGGGAAATACCTTATACGATTCTCATACGTAGGATACGTATCAAAAGACCTCACAACTGAAGTTGTTGCCAAGAAAAGCAATAAATTAGGAACAATAGAACTGCTACAGGACGCAGAAGTACTTAAAGAGGCACTTGTAACAGCAGATGTACCTCCTGTTACAATGGCAGAAGACACAATGGTATATAACTCTGCAGCCTTCCGTGTCCCTGCCGGCTCAATGCTCGAAGAACTTTTGAAAAAATACCCCGGAGTAGAGGTAGCCGATGACGGTACCATCACCGTTAACGGAAAGACCGTCAACCGTATTCTGATGAAAGGCAAGGACTTTTTCGGAACAGACAAGAACATGGCACTCAAAAACATACCAGCCGAAGTTGTCGACAAAGTCAAATTCTACGACAAGGACAGCGACTTCAAACGTGTGACAGGTATTGACGATGGCGAAGAGGAGACTGTACTCGACCTGCAAATGAAAAGAGGAGCAGACCAGGGCTGGTTCGGAAATACCGACCTTGCCTATGGCACACACGACCGATACTCAGCCAAAAACACCACCAGCCGTTTCACTGACAAATCGCAAATGTCGCTGGTTCTCTCTGCCAACAACATCGGTGACAGAGGTTTCCGCGGCGGAGGCGGTTCGGGACTTGTTGCAAGCAAAATGGGCGGATTCAACTTTGCCACAACATCGGAGAAGTTGGAGACCGGTGGCAACATCCGTTTCAACCACAGAGACACAGACTCCAAAAGCTACACATCATCGGAAAACTTCATGACTGCCGGCAATGGCAACCAGTATTCCACAAGCAACAACAGTTCGTTCAGCCGCTCGAGCAACATCAACGCAGATTTCCGTTTAGAGTGGAAGCCCGATTCATTGACAAGCATCATCTTCCGCCCTTCACTCTCATATTCAACATCGGACAGTTGGTCGAAGAGCAGCTCTGCAACATTTGACTCAGACCCCTTTGAGCAAGGCTTCGACTACCGTAAAGAGATGTTCGGCGAGGTTCCGACAGGATTCGAGAACATAGCCATCAACAGCAACAAGAACGAGTCAATGAGCAACAGCGAAAGCCGTTCGATGAGAGCCAACCTGCAGATTAACCGCAATCTCGGCAAAAAGGGACGCAACATCACCCTCGATGGTTCATTCAGCTACAGCGACAATGAGAACGAGAACATTTCGCACAACGACGTTACATATTACCGTGCCAGTGCAGGCAGCGGATACACACGCAAACGCTACTCTACCACCCCCGGTACAAACTGGAACTACAGCACACGATTCAGCTACACCGAGCCGCTCTCCAATATTGCCAACCTGCAATTGAGCTACCGCTTCAACTACAGTTACAACAGCAGCGACCGCTCGACCTATGTTTTCGACAATCTCGGCTACATTCCCGAACTGAACTCAGACTACCACTTCCCCTCGCTACCCCTGGATTACGAACAGTATCTTGACAAAGACCTCAGCCGCTACTCCACCTACCGTAACATGAACCACGAGGTGAGCGCAATGACACGCTTCGTCACAGACAAGATGAACCTCAGCGTAGGAGCCACATGGTTGCCACAGCAGTCACGCATGAAATACAAATATATGGGTATAGACACAGTGCTTACACGCACAGTGAGCAACTTCACACCCAATATCCGCTTCCGCTACAAATGGTCAAAATCCACAACACTTAACCTTAACTACCGCGGAAGAACCAGCCAGCCCTCGATGACAGACCTTCTTGACATCACCGATGACTCGAACCCCTTGAACATCACACAGGGTAACCCCGGACTTAAGCCCTCATTCTCGAACAACTTCTTCGCATTCTTCAACACCTACAATGCTGACGCGCAAAGAGGATTCTCGGCAAATGCCCGATTCACCAACACCCTCAACAGCATCAGCAACAAAGTCACCTACATCGAAGAGACCGGAGGACGCATCACACGACCCGAGAACATCAACGGCAACTGGAACGTAGCAGGAGGATTCAACTTCAACTCGGCAATTCCGGCAAACACCAAATTCACATATAGTACCACCACTGACGCAGGCTTCAATCATGGCGTTGCATACATCAGCATGTTGCAGCAAAGCAGCACACGCAACACCATCAAGACCACAAACATCAGTGAGCGCTTACGGGGAGGTTACCGCAACGACTGGTTCGAAATAACACTGAACGGAAACATCAGATACCAGAATTCAAAAAACGAGCAGCAGCCCAATCAGAATCTCGAAACATTTGATTTCTCATATGGTCCCAGCAGTAACATTCAGTTGCCCTGGCAGAACATCAGACTATACACAGACATTCAGATGAGCAGCCGCCGCGGATACAGCGACCCGGCATTCAACACCAACGAACTGCTGTGGAACGCACAAATCTCTGCAAGTTTCCTCAAGAAAAATGCGCTGACCGTATCATTCCAGGTGTTCGACATTCTGCACGAACAGAGCAATGTAAGCCGAACAATATCGGCCATCATGCGCAGCGATACACAGAACAACGCCATCCACAGCTACTGCATGCTGCACATCATCTATAAATTCAATCAGATGGGCGACAAGGAGACACGTTCACAGATGCAGCGCGGCTTCCCCGGAGGAGATTTCCCGCCGCCCCCAGGTGGCTTCCCCGGAGGAACCAGAGGCTTTGGCGGAGGCGGTGGCTTCGGTAGCCGCAGAGGCTTCTAAGAAGCATTATTGTTAAGTAAACTTAAAGATTGAATAATCGGAATCGATTATTCAATCTTTTTTATTTCAAATTGCTACATTCGCAAAAAACAAAAATGTATATACTCGAAACCCTTTCCATCTGGGGAGCGTTGCGTATCCTCTACTTTATATACATGGCAGTCGCAATAGTGACAGCCGTCACCATTGTGCTGAACAACAGGACACCCATAAAAACAATCGCATGGGTGCTTGTCATACTGACAATACCCTTTTTCGGACTTATCATATACTTCATTTTCGGCAGAGACAACCGTCGCCGTCGGCTGATTGGCAAGAAATTTCTCAATCAAATACAGAAACGGGCATTACACAGATACATAAACTCAAGCGACACGTTGAAAATACCGACAGAATATACCAGAGTGGTAAAATTCTTCGAGAATGTTGCAGACGCATACCCGGTTAACCGAAACAAAATAGAAATAATCAACGAAGGCAGCACTTTTCTCGTTCGCCTGTTACAGGAAATTGAAAAAGCGAAAGAGCATATTCACATGCAATTCTACATCTTTGCAAACGATGCCACAGGCCGTATAGTCCGCGATGCTCTCATAGACAAAGCACGACAAGGTGTAGAGATAAGAGTACTCTACGACGACGTTGGATGCTGGTCGGTAGATGACTCTTTTTTCGAAGAGATGCGCTGTGCCGGCATCTATGTACGTTCGTTCCTGAAAGTACGCATGCCCAAGTTCACAAGCAAGCTCAACTACCGCAACCACCGCAAACTGGTCATAATAGATGGTAAAAAGGGGTTCATTGGCGGCATGAACATCGCCGACCGCTACGTAACAGGAGGCAAATGGAAAAAATGGCGCGACATAATGTTACTGACAGAAGGCGAGGCCGTCTACGGCATGCAGACTTCGTTCCTTGTAGACTGGTACTTTGCCGACCGCTCAATGGTAAGCGGCTCGCGTTACTATCCGAAAATGGAACTAACTTCAGGCCCACTGGCGCAGGTTGTAACATCGAACCCCATTGGTGATTGGCGCGAGATGTTGCAGGGTATGTCACTTGTTATTTCAAATTGCAAGGAATATCTTTATATACAGACTCCCTACTTCATGCCGAGCGAGAATGTGCTTGTGGCAATAATAAATCTTGCACTCTCGGGGGTAGATGTCAGAATCATGGTTCCCGAAAAGTCGGACAGTCTGATAACTGAATACGCATCGCGTTCGTTCCTGGCAGATGTAATGTATGCAGGAGCAAAAGTCTACCTCTACCGCAACGGTTTTCTACATTCAAAGATGCTTGTTTCTGACAATTCCTTATGTTCAGTAGGGTCGGCAAATATCGACTTCCGCAGTTTCGAATGTAATTTCGAAATAAACACATTCGTTTACGACAGCAAGATTGCCGAGGAGATGAAAAATATCTTTGTGAATGACATGCGCAGTTGCCGACAATTCACCTACAAGGAGTATCGTGAGAGCAGACTTACAAGACGTGTAACGGAATCGATTGCACGAATATTTGCACCTATATTGTAATCTGCTGTACCGAACCTACTCGCCAAACTGCAAGGCAAGCTGTGGATTTTCACCTGTAAGATTGAATGTCATGCGATGATGAGGTGTAGCACCATGCTGACGTATGGCTGCACGGTGTTTGGGCGTAGGATAACCCTTGTTGCGATGCCAATCGTAGGCAGGGTACTCCTCGCTTATTTTCAGCATATAATCGTCGCGATAGGTCTTTGCCAGAATAGAAGCAGCAGCTATACTCATGAACGTGGCATCGCCCTTGACAACCGTAGTGTATGGTATTTTCTTGTATGGAGTGAAGCGGTTGCCATCGATAAGCAGATGCTCGGGAGTCACCTTAAGTTGCTCGACTGCACGTTGCATAGCAAGAATAGAGGCACGCAGGATGTTTATCTCATCAATCTCGGCAGCTGTGACCACCCCCACAGCCCATGCAACAGCCTCACGTTCAATAATCTCGCGCAGAGCATACCGCTGAGCCTCGGTCAGTTGCTTTGAATCATTCAGAAGTTCATTAGTGAAATTTTCGGGCAGTATAACCGCTGCGGCATAGACCGGACCTGCAAGGCATCCGCGTCCCGCTTCGTCGCAGCCGGCTTCTATTACTCCGGGATTTAGGAAATTACGCAACATGACTTCTATCCGAACATTTTCACTACCCTGTTGATACCCGCAATAAACGCATCGACCTCCTCAATGGTATTGTACATTGCAAACGAAGCACGCACAGTGCCGGGAATAGAGAAATGGTCAATGAGCGGTTGGGCGCAATGATGACCTGTACGTATGGCAATACCCAATCTGTCGAGCAGAGTGCCTAAGTCGGCAGGATGAATATTTCCAATCAGAAAAGAGATTGCCGAACCATCGGGCTTGCCGAATATGCGCATATCTGGTATTTCCGCCATACGCTCGAGGGCGTAACGCGTGAGCTGCTGTTCGTGGGCAGCAATCTGTTCTATTCCTATTGCACTAACAAAATCGAGAGCACGGGCAAACGCAATGGCACCTACATAGTCAGGAGTACCCGCCTCGAACTTATATGGAAGTTCGTTGAAGGTTGTCTTTTCGAACCTCACTGTCTGAATCATCTCTCCACCACCCTGATAGGGTTTCATTCTGTTAAGATAGCTCTCTTTTCCATAAAGTACGCCGATTCCTGTAGGGCCGTAAATCTTATGACCGCTGAAGACAAGAAAATCAGCATCGAGCGCCTGCACATCCACCTTTTTATGTGGAACACTCTGAGCGCCGTCAATCAACACCGGTACGCCATGGCTGTGAGCAATGGAAATAAACTCTTCGACAGGATTGGTGACACCCAACACATTTGATGTGTGGGTGATGCTTACAAGACGTGTATTTTCGTTGAAAAGAGCTGCGTATGCCTCTTTATCGAGTCGCGCATCGACAGTCAAAGGAATCACACGCAGTTTTATGCCCTTACGTTCGGCAAGCAACTGCCAGGGAACAATATTGCTGTGATGCTCCATTGTGGAGATGATAACCTCGTCACCCTCGGCAAGAAAAGTTTCTCCAAAAGAGGACGCCACCAGATTGATGCTCTCTGTTGTGCCACGGGTAAAGATGACCTCGTGGCTGTGACGGGCATTTATGAAGCGGCGCACAGTTTCACGCGCCTCCTCATACTGTTCGGTAGCCTTCTGCGATAGGAAATGCACACCACGATGCACATTGGCATTTACATTGGCATATGCCTCTGTTATTGATTCTATTACGCACAATGGCTTCTGCGTAGTAGCCGCATTGTCAAGGTATATCAACGGTTTACCGTATACCTGACGCTGCAGTATAGGGAACTCTTTTCTTATTTCGTTAATATCGTACATTAGCTTATTTGCAAAGTGAGCATCCCTGGCAACGGTTAAGTTCGCCACGGAAACGTTTTTCTACCAAAATGTGGAGTCTTTCGCGCAATGCGTCGAGCTTTATTGCATCTATAACCTCTCCGGCAAAAGCGAACATCAACAGATGGCAAGCCTCGTCGGCAGGTATTCCACGCTGACGCATATAGAAGAGCGCATTCTCGTCGAGCTGACCGACAGTGGAGCCATGGCCACACTTGACGTCGTCGGCATATATTTCGAGCTGAGGCTGAGCATACATACGGGCGCTCTTCGCAAGGCAGAGGTTACGGTTAGTCTGCTGCGAAGCAGTATGTTGCGCATCCTTGCGTATGAGCATCTTACCCACAAACACACCTTTCGACTCATCATCGAGGATATATTTATACAGTTCATTGCTGTTGCAGCGTCCTACCACATGGTCGACAACAGTATTGTTCTCTATATGCTGTTTCTTGTCAGATATTGCAAGTCCGTTCATATTCACCTCTGCACCCTCGCCCACAAGCGACACATTTACACTGTTGCGCGTAACACCATTCGTCAAAGTCACGTTTGTATGGTTGAAGCGACTGTCTGCCTCCTGACGTACAAACAGCTGTGAAAGACGTATATTTTCGTTCTGTGTCTCTTCAAGTTCGTAGAGATCGAGACGCGCGCCGCGACCAATGAAAATCTCCACCACCTGTACCGACAGAGATTTTATCTTCTCCACCGTATGGTCACAAACAAGCATAGAGGCCTGGGCGCCCTCTTCAAGTACTATAAGCAGTCGACGATTGGAGAGCAGTTCCACATTTGTACGCAACACATTCATCAGCTGAATGGTTGTGTCCACCTGCGTATTGCGTGGAATGTAGAGCAGAAGACCATCCTGCACGAATGTTGTATTGAACTGCGCAACACCATCGCCATTCTGCGCAAGAGCATTGTAGTATGGAGCGAGAAGTTCGGGGCGCTTGGCTGCAACACTGTTCAGGCTGCCGAGAATGACACCTTCGGGCAGTTTGCTCTCCTCAGTGCGTGCAAGATATGTATCGTTTACAATGTACTCCTGATGTGTATGCAGATTGGGAACGTCGCACGAAAAAATTTCGCGCGGATTTATTGCCGCATCCACACGTCCGAGATTCATTCCATAATTCTCGGCCAAAATGGGAAGTATGTCGGTATATCTATACTCCTCTTCGTCCTTGGTGGGGAAGCCAATTGCCTTGAATGAGGTATAGGCCTTAGCGCGGGCTTTGTTCAAAAGCGGAGCGCACGGCTCTTCTATGAGGCTTCTATTCTGGTCGAAAAGTTCAATATATTCCTGTTCGTTACTCATAAAAGGCTTATTAGGGATTCTCGTTTTTAATCCAGTCGTATCCTCTCTCTTCAAGTTCAAGTGCAAGTTCGGGACCCGCAGTCTTCACTATGCGACCGTTGTAAAGCACATGTACAATGTCGGGCTTGATGTAGTCGAGCAGACGCTGATAGTGTGTGATAACAAGAGTCGAAGTGTCGGGACGCTTAAGTTTGTTTACACCATCGGCAACTATACGCAGCGCATCGATGTCGAGACCTGAATCGGTCTCGTCAAGTATGCTGAGCGACGGTTCAAGCATTGCCATCTGGAATATTTCGTTGCGTTTTTTCTCGCCTCCACTGAATCCCTCGTTCACCGAGCGGTTGGCCAATTTGCTGTCGAGGTTGACAAGAGCGCGTTTCTCGCGCATCAGTTTGAGAAAATCGCCTGCAGGCATTGCCTGTTCGCCATTATACTTGCGACGGGCATTGATGGCAGCACGCATAAAGTTTGTCATGCTTACTCCTGCTATCTCCACCGGATACTGGAACGAAAGGAATATTCCTTCGTGGCTTCTATCCTCGGGTGAGAGGGCAAGCAGGTCCTTACCTTTATATATAACTTCACCCTCTGTTACTGTGTAGGCAGGATGACCGACAAGCACATTGCTGAGTGTACTTTTTCCCGAACCATTAGGGCCCATAATAGCATGAACCTCACCGGGTTTAACTGTCAGATTTATACCTTTTAATATCTCTTTTCCTTCGATGGTAGCGTGAAGGTTCTTTATTTCTATCAGATTCTCCATTGCTGTGTGATTTTTATCCTACTGAGCCTTCGAGTGAAACGCTCAACAATTTTTGTGCCTCTATGGCAAACTCCATAGGCAGTTTGTTAAGTACCTCCTTTGCATAACCGTTGACAATAAGACCTATTGCCTCTTCAGTATCTATGCCTCGCTGATTGCAGTAGAACAGTTGCTCTTCTGAAATTTTCGATGTTGTTGCCTCATGTTCAATGATGGCACTCTCGTTGTGAATATCCATATATGGGAATGTGTGCGCTCCACACTTGCTGCCCAGCAGCAAAGAGTCGCATTGGCTGTAATTGCGGGCATTGTCGGCATTTTTCGCCACACGCACAAGTCCTCTGTACGAGTTCTGGCTCTGTCCCGCAGAAATACCCTTGCTGATGATAGTGCTGCGACAATTCTTTCCCAAATGTATCATTTTTGTGCCGGTGTCGGCCTGCTGGAAATTGTTTGTCAGTGCCACTGAGTAGAACTCACCTTGCGAATTGTCGCCACGAAGCACACAACTGGGATATTTCCATGTGATAGCCGAACCTGTCTCAACCTGCGTCCACGACAGTTTGCTGTTGGTTCCGCGACACTCGCCACGCTTGGTCACAAAGTTGTATATACCACCCTTACCTTGAGCATCACCCGGATACCAGTTCTGAACAGTGCTGTATTTCACCTCGGCATTGTTGCAGACAACAATTTCCACTATGGCAGCATGCAGCTGATTCTCGTCACGCATGGGAGCTGTACATCCCTCAAGATACGACACATAGCTGTCGTCGTCGGCAACGATAAGTGTACGCTCGAACTGACCGGTCTGCGCTGCATTTATACGGAAATATGTGGAGAGTTCCATGGGACAGCGGACACCTTTGGGTATATACACAAACGAACCGTCGCTGAAGACTGCCGAGTTCAGGGCCGCAAAGAAATTGTCGCGGTAGTTCACCACCGAACCAAGATATTTCTGTACGAGGTCGGGGTACTCCTGAACAGCCTCACCCATTGAGCAGAAGATTATACCCTTCTCGCGCAACTCCTCTTTGAAGGTAGTCTTTACCGACACCGAGTCGAACACAGCATCAACAGCTGTGTTGCTAAGCGCCAGACGCTCTTCGAGAGGAATACCCAACTTATCGAAAGTCTTCATAAGTTCAGGGTCAATCTCCTTATTCTCGTTTTTCTTCTTTTTCAGAGGATCGGCGTAATAGGATATTGCCTGATAGTCGATGGGCGGGATATTCAGATGCGCCCAATCGGGCATTTCCAACGTCAGCCAATATCTATATGCTTGCAATCGGAACTCAAGCAACCATTCAGGCTCATTCTTCTTCGAAGAGATTAATCTGATGACATCCTCGTTGAGTCCCTTTTCGATTATTTCAGTATTGACATTGCTGATAAAGCCATATTTATATGCCTTGTCAGCAATCTTTTTGAATATATTATTGTTACTCTTTTTCATGAATCTCTTTTTTCACCTCGTCGATGATTGTAACGGAGACTTTACGCATCGGTCTATATAACATCGAATTTTCTTGTGATGTTTTACCGAAAAGCTCATTATTTTCGTCTATCGTATCTATCAATGAAACCGCACCTACAAAAAAGAATGTAGTGATTACACCTGTGAGCAGTCCACCCAATATTCTATCGGCAAAGCCAAGGAATATAAGATTAAAGAACCATTTCAGCAGCATACCTATCAGTTTGAATATCAGCATCACTAATAAAAGCACCGAAACAAAACCGATAATATTGCACACTACCATCCCCCACCCGGTTAACTGACAGAGCTTTGCTCCGGCCGGTCCGTAGAATAAGATAGCTTGGAGCAGGCCTATAATTACACCTGCTCCAAATGATAGTTGCTTTATTATTCCTTTGTAGTATCCGAAAGCGAATCCCAATCCGACGGCTACCACAAAGATAATATCCAATGTATTCATCTAATTAAAGCTTTTGCTTTACTTCAATCTCAACAAATGTCTCTATAATGTCACCAACCTTAATATCGTCATTACCATTAAGGCTGATACCACATTCATAATTTACGTTCACCTCTTTAACATCGTCCTTGAAGCGTTTGAGAGCAGCAAGACCGCCGGTGAATATTACGATACCGTCGCGGATAAGACGTGCACGATCAGTACGTTTCACCTTACCTTCACGCACGATACATCCGGCAACAGTTCCCACCTTGCTGATGTGGAATGTTTCACGCACCTCGATGGTAGATGTAACCTCCTCCTTGAGTACGGGAGCAAGCATACCCTCCATTGCGGCCTTAACCTCTTCGATGGCATCGTAGATGATTGAGTAGAGGCGGATATCCACACCATCCTGCTCGGCAAGTTTGCGGGCGGTAACCGAAGGACGAACCTGGAAGCCCACGATGATGGCATCCGAAGCCGCAGCAAGGCTTACGTCCGATTCTGAAATCTGTCCCACTGCCTTGTGTATAACGTTCACCTGGATAGTCTCTGTAGAGAGCTTTATCAATGAGTCGCTAAGTGCCTCGATAGAACCATCCACGTCACCCTTCACAATGATGTTCAATGTCTGGAAGTTTCCAAGTGCTATGCGGCGTCCAACCTCGTCGAGAGTAAGCATTTTCTGAGTACGGAGACCCTGTTCGCGCTGCAACTGCTCGCGTTTACCGGTAATCTCACGCGCCTCGCGCTCGCTGTCAACAATGTTGAATATATCACCGGCAGCAGGTGCGCCATTGAGTCCGAGAATAAGTGCAGGCTCGGCAGGACGTACCTGTTTGATACGCTGGTTACGCTCGTTGAAGATAGCTTTAACCTTACCCCACTGAGTTCCGGCAACCACAATGTCACCCACGTTGAGTGTACCATTCTGTACAAGTACTGTTGCAACGTAACCGCGACCCTTGTCGAGTGTAGACTCGATAACCGAGCCGACAGCCTTACGTTCGGGGTTGGCTTTCAGTTCGAGCAACTCAGCCTCGAGCAACACCTTCTCCATAAGTTCAGACACTCCAAGACCCTTCTTTGCAGAAATGTCCTGTGACTGGTATTTTCCACCCCAGTCCTCGACAAGAAGGTTCATGTTTGCAAGCTCCTCCTTAATGCGGTTGGGGTCGGCACTGGGTTTATCAACCTTGTTGATGGCAAATACGATGGGTACACCTGCAGCCATAGCGTGGTTGATAGCCTCCTTTGTCTGGGGCATCACATTGTCGTCGGCAGCAATGATGATGATGGCAATATCGGTGATTTTCGCACCACGAGCACGCATCGCTGTAAACGCCTCGTGACCGGGGGTGTCGAGGAATGTAATGCGCTTGCCATTCTCCATTTTCACATTGTATGCACCAATATGCTGTGTAATACCTCCGGCCTCACCGGCAATGACATTCGACTTACGTATGTAGTCAAGCAACGATGTCTTTCCGTGGTCTACGTGTCCCATCACAGTGATGATGGGTGCGCGGGGAACAAGGTTCTCTTCGTCATCGGTATCCTCTGCAATGGCATGAGTAACCTCTGCACTTACATATTCTGTTGAGTAACCGAACTCCTCTGCCACGATATTGATGGTTTCAGCATCGAGACGCTGGTTGATAGAAACCATGATGCCTATGCTCATACAGGTAGCAATAACCTGTGTCACCGAAATATTCATCATGCTTGCAAGTTCGTTGGCTGTCACAAATTCTGTCAGCTTCAGAACCTTGCTCTGCTGCATTTCGTCATTCTCTATCTGCTGCTGGCGTTCGGCAGCAAGTTCGCGTTTCTCTTTACGATATTTTGCAGCTTTACCCTTACCACGGTTGGTGAGACGCTCGAGTGTCTCTTTTATCTGCTTTGAAACATCCTCATCGTTTACCTCGCTCTTGTCGTAGCGTTTGTGCTGACGGTCACGGTCTTTGCGGCTGCCTTTAGAGGCATTGTCCTTGTTACTCTGGTTTTTGCCGCCACCCTGCCAAGCAGGCTCCTGAGGCTGTGAGTTTTTATTGTCCTGAACAGCGTCGATATTTACGCGCTGATTACCGATGCGCGCACGCTTTTTCTTCTTGTCGGCATTTTCGCCTCCATTGCCGGGACGATTGTTGTCCTTAGCCTGTTTACGCTGCTCTTCGCGCTGTTTGTCCTTCTCTTCACGCTCTTTGCGTTTCTCCTCTTTGCTCTTTTTCTTGGGACGGGTAGACTGGTTCAAGGTTGAAAGGTCAATCTTGCCCACGATATTCAATTTAAGTTTGATGTCACCCACCTGTGTCAATTTGGGAGCATCAGCCGCCTTAGAAGCATCGTCGCCATCGACAGCAACCGCCTCTACCTGAGGAGCAGGAACCTCCTGAGGCTGGGGTGCAGGAGCCACTGTCGGCTCTACATTCACAACCTTTTCGGGAGCAGCAGGCTTAACCTCGGGCTGACGAGGTTTCTCCTTGTCTTTTGAAAATTTGTCCTTTTTCTTTGCAGCTGCAGGAATCGATCTCTGATTAAGTGCATCAAGATCGATACGGTTGACAACCTTTATCTTGGACACATTGCTCTGAGGCTCTGCAGGTTTAATTTCCTCTGTCTCCTTTGCAACAGGCTTAGCTGCAGGCTGTTCTTCAACCTTCTCTTCAGCGTTGTCAATGGATACGCTCTTGGCCTTCTCCTTATTCTGACGCTCCTGTCTGAATTTGTCCGACTGAATACGAAGATTCTTATCGGTACTGAATTCTTTAATCAGCAGGTTATAACCCTCCTCGGGAACTACCGCATTGGGGTTCTCTTCTATTTCAAAGTTGTTCTTTTGCAGGAATTCGACTATAGTCGAAAGTCCCACATTCAATTCTTTCTGTACTTTATTTAATCTGATCTTCATTCGTCGGTTTTCTTTTTAAATTTCTCTTACTCTGCACTCTCTTCATCTGCACTTTCATTATCATCCTCGAATTCTGCTTTCAGCACACCGAGCAAATGGTCTACTGTATCCTCCTCAAGATCGGCCTTCTCGATAAGAACCTCACGGGGTGCGCGAAGTACAGCCTTGGCTGTGTCGAAGCCCAATTTCTTGATGGCATTGATTACCCACTCGTCAATCTCATCTGTAAACTCATCGAGGTAAATATCATCTTCCTGTACATCATTCTCGCGATATACGTCGATGGTGTACTCTGTGAGCATACTTGCAAGTTTGATATTCAATCCATTCTTACCGATAGCAAGTGACACCTCTTCGGGTTTCAAGTATACATCTGCGGTACGTTTCTCGTCATCGAGATGCAGATTAAATACTTTCGCAGGGCTGAGTGCGCGTTTGATGAAAAGTTCGATGTTTGAAGTGTAGTTGATAACATCGATATTTTCGTTTCTGAGTTCGCGTACAATACCGTGGATACGTGAACCTTTCACACCCACACATGCACCTACGGGATCGATGCGGTCGTCGTATGATTCAACTGCTATCTTGGCACGCTCTCCGGGGATACGTGCAATTTTCTTAATTGTTATCAGACCGTCGTTGATTTCGGGAACCTCAAGTTCGAAAAGACGCTGGAGGAACACGGGTGAAGTACGGCTGAGAATGATTTTGGGATTGTTGTTCTGATTGTCGACACGAGCCACAACAGCACGTACTACCTCGCCCTTGCGATAGAAATCAGAAGGTATCTGCTCGCTTTTGGGAAGTATCAACTCATTGCCTTCGTCGTCGATAAGAAGAATCTCTTTCTTCCAGATCTGATAAACCTCAGCACTTACAATCTGACCTACTCTTTCGGTATACTTGTTGTAGAGGCTGTCTTTTTCAAGTTCCAAAATCTTAGATGCCAATGTCTGACGGAGGTTCAGAATCATACGGCGTCCAAACTCGGCAAATTTGATAATTTCACTAACCTCTTCTCCCTCTTCGAATGAATCGTCGATTCTCTGCGCCTCGGTAAGAGAAATTTCAAGGTTGTCATCCTGTACCTGGTCATCGGCAACAACAATACGACGACGCTGTATCTCAAGATCGCCGCGATCGGGGTTGACAATTACCGAGTAGTTCTCATCGGTTCCATACATATTTATCAATACTTTACGGAAGCTCTCTTCGAGAACGCTGATCATAGTTGTACGGTCGATGTTTTTCGACTCTTTGAACTCCTGAAATGTATCAAGGAGATTGATGGTTTCCTCTTTCTTTGCCATTTTATTTGAATTTTATTATATACTTTGTGTATTTTACTTCGTCGAATGTGAAATTCAAATCCACTTCGACAAGTTGAGGACGTTTGGCACCCTCTAACTTTTCCTTTTTGCTGACAGTAAGCACGAAGCTGTCCTCAAGCACCGACTTAAGGATGCCTTTATATTTTTTGCCATCCTTGCCCAGTACTTCAACCTCGAGTCCGATGTGGTTTCTGTACTGCTGTACCACTTTGAACGGTTGTCCAAGACCGGCAGAACCCACCTCCAGCTCATAATCCTCACTATCGCGACTAAGCCCCGATTCGATGTGACGGCTAAGTTCGGCGCAATCCTCTATCCATACGCCTTCGGCATGATCTATTTCCACTGTAATCTTGTCGTCCTTGCTTATAACAACGTCCACCAAGAAATACTCTTTGTCGGCGAGCCACTCTTCGGCAAGCTCCATTACCTTTTGTCTGTCAATCATATAAGGTTATATTGTTTGTTGAATTGTGTCTACTGATAAAAAAAAGAAGAGGGGCTGTTCAGCCCCTCAATCTTCATCTAATTCACTGCAAAGATACAAACATTATATCTTATAACCAAATATATAAGAATGTTTTTCACTTACATATTGGTATATTATTTTTTCTTAAACAGGTCGAGAGCCTTATTTACGACCTTTTTTGTAACCTCTTCTTTCAGATTGGTACTTGTGCTGTCCGAAGAAGATTTGTCTGATTCCGTTCCAAGAAGTTTATCCACCAACTTTTCGCCGGCCTTCTCCACTGCGCTGGCAGCAGCCTTTTTAGCAAGGCTTTCCATGTCTATGCTCACTTTGGGTGAGGTGAATGTACCACCAATCTTCATATCTACGGTACCCAGCTGCGACAGTTTGCCGACAGACTCAGGAATTGTAATTTTGCCGGTGTAATCGACGCTCTGGTCGAGACCTGTTGAACCTGATAGATTCATCTTGTAGTCGCCAAGCACAATATCAAAAGGTTTGGTATTAACACGACCGTCAGCAATAGTGAAGTCAATCTTCAAGTCTTTCACTTTGGTCTCTTTGAGCGAAGGCTTCTTAACAATATCGGCAACCATATCAATAGCTTTCACACCACTGAGGCTTATATCCTTTGTAGAAAGGCTTCCACTGCCACTGAGGGAGTTCATTACAGGACTCATGGTATCGTCAAGCAATGTATTAACCTTTATGCTACCTGAGAAGTCGCCTTTAAGACCCTCGAAAATAGGCGCCATCTGCTGCACCATATCAAGACTGCGATAAGCATCGGCAAAAACAATATTCTTCAGACTGAAGCCGGCATCGAGACGAGGCTCACCCTTTTCAGGAGTAGCATACATTCCGTTTACAACCACGCTGCCACCCATTGTATTGAGTGAAAGGTTCTGCATATCAACCTTGCTATCCTTAACCACAAGCACACCATTGAGGTTATCAAAGCGCATCTTGTCCATCAGTACCTCTTTCATCTTCACCTGCATACGGAAGTCGATATTGTCAGGTACACGTATGATACCGAGCGAAGCTGTGTCAGCAGCCTCAGGGCTCTGTGCAGTTTCAGCTACAGCGGCACTGTCAGCAGTCATAAAATCGTTTAGATTAAATTTGTTGCTGCTTACATTCAAAGTACCCTTAAGAGTGCTTCCTTTCAGCGCAAAACCCATATAGTTTTCGAAACGACTGTCGAATGTAAGGTCGTTTTCACCGATATTCACAGTTGTTTCGCTGAGAGAGAGGTCGCGTGGAGTGAAACTAAACGTAGATTTTTTAATATTCACATCAGGTATATCCTTCATCTGCAACAACATATTGCTGAGATTTATTTTTCCCGACGCCTGCATACGATCATATAATTCTTTCTGTATGTAAGACATACGTCCGTTCAAAGCGACATCAGCATCGACAACACCATTCAGCTTCATATCTTCGAGAGGATAAACATCCTTGATTTTGCCGAGATCGAGTTTACCCTTTGCTGTTGCACTGAAATCGAGGTCGCTTATAGGAGTCTTAACATCAGCAGTCATACTGAAAGGATTTCCGGCAAGTGTCAAATTGAACGGATTCACTTTCACCACTGTAGCATCCAACGAACCACCGGGATTAGAAACACTTGCAGCAATGTTTATGTTATCCACACCTGCGGGCAACGAAGGATAACGGAACATCGCATTCTTCACATTCAGGTTTACATCGAAATTGGGCATTATGCTGTCACCAATCAGACTACCTTTTGCAAATGCAGTAAGCTTGGCATCACCCTCAGCCTTCAAGCCCTCGAAATCCTTGGCATAGATGGCAGGAATAAGCGAAAGTATCTCTTTGAAATTAATCTCGTTTGAATTGAGCTTGACATCCATGTCCATACCCGCATCAGTCAATGCCACCCATCCATCAATAGTTGCACGTATAGCATTGAGCGACAGAGTATTCTCTTTCAATGTGAATTTATTGTTGGCAAAGTCTGCTGCCACATTCACATCGGCACCAATCGCTGCGCGACTGATAAAGGGTACGCCACCCATGCGGAATGTAACTGACGGAGTAGCGCTTTCCAACTCAACCACAGTCTGTTCGCTACCAAAATCGCCGCTGCATTCTGCATCAAGGTCTATTACCTCGGCATACATACCAGCCTGACGGTCGTCATAAACAAGAGTCAGATTGTCAACTGCAAGTTTTTTCAGCTGCACACGGAATGCAGTGCTTGTTGTGTCTACCTCCTCGACAGTCTCTTCGCCACTCTCTTTCATGACATCCCAGTTGGGGCGACCATCGGCAAGAACAATAGCCTTCACTTTTGTATCGTCAACAATAATCTTTGTAACCTGATAGCCCTCATCGCCAAAAAGCGACATCAAATCAACAGCAGCAGTAAGTTCACCAGCGCTGAGCAGTGTATCATTTTCGAACTCGCCGACACCCTTAAGCCAAAAATTCTTAAGTGTAACCGAAGCTGAGGGGAATTGACTTATCAGACTTATATCAAGACTTTCGAAGTCGAACTGCGCATTCAACATCTTGTTTCCTTCCTCCTTGACAATTGTCTCAATTTTACCCTTGAGAGTGAGAGGCAATATCAACAGCAGCAAGAATATTGCCGCAAAGATAATACCAACGATTTTCAGTACCTTTTTCATATTCTCCTTATATTATTATTTATTTCTTTGGATATTTGTTCTTTATCGTCACAAAATCAATGCAAATTTACACATTTTCCCAATGAGTTTTGCTATTTTAATAAATTTTAGGCGAGGATATTATACAATTTTGAACTATCTTTGCACCGCAAACAGACGAATACGACGGAAATCCAAACAATTTCCGCCGTATTTTCTTTAGGCAAGAGGACATTCACAACATTTCATAAAATACTATGAGCACAACTACAAAAGAGAAAATCAAGTTCAGTAAAGCCTTTTGGGTCGCGAACACAGTAGAACTATTCGAACGCGCCGCATACTATGGCGTATTCATCGTTATCACCCTCTACCTGAGCCGTATCCTCGGATTCAACGACATTGAGTCGGCAACCATCGCCGGAGTTTTCTCGGCATGTCTCTACCTGCTGCCCACATTTGCAGGAGCGCTGGCCGACAAAATAGGTTTCCGCAACTCCATGCTTTTAGCCTTCACATTGTTGACATGCGGATATCTGGGACTTGCCATCTATCCCACATGGTTGCAATCTGCCGGATTGGTTGAATACAGCGAAACAACCAAGTTCACCGGTCTTCTTGAAAGCAACCTGCGCTACGGAATCATCCCCATCATGGCACTTATCGTTTGCGGAGGTTCATTCATTAAAAGTGTTATTTCAGGTACAGTAGCCAAAGAGACCACTCCCGAAACAAGAGCAAAGGGATTCTCCATCTTCTATGCAATGGTAAACATCGGTGCCTTTTCGGGCAAAACCATCGTTAAGCCCCTGCGCGAAGCACTCGGCAACGAAGGATTAATCTCGCTCAACTACTTCTCGGCAACAATGACCTTCCTAGCCTTGCTGGCAATATGGTTCTTCTACAAGAGCGCACAACATTCGGGCGAGGGCAAGACATTCGGTCAAATATGGAGCGCACTCATCAAGGTTTGCACAAACGGACGACTGATTACACTCATACTCATCATCACAGGCTTCTGGATGGTACAGCACCAGCTCTACGCAACCATGCCTAAATATGTATTGCGTCTGGCCGGAGAGGGAGCTTCACCCTCGTGGTATGCCAACGTCAACCCATTGGTGGTTGTCATCGCAGTAAACTTCGTGACACAGCTGATGCGCAACAGAACTGCGTTGACATCAATGACCGTTGGTATGTTCATCATGCCCATTTCTGCGCTCTGTATGGCATCGGGCAACATGCTCGACGGCGGACAGACAATATTGTCGATGCACCCCGTAGCATTCATGATGGTAGTTGGTATCATCTTCCAGGGATTGGCAGAGACATTCATTTCGCCCCGATTCCTCGAGTACTTCTCGCTTCAGGCACCTAAGGGCGAAGAGGGACTCTACCTTGGATTCAGCCACCTCCACTCGTTCCTTTCATCAATATGCGGATTCGGACTTTCGGGTTATCTGTTGAGCAAATACTGTCCCGAGCCTACACTTTTCGCATCACACGCCGAATGGCAGGCAGCCAGTGCAAACGCACACTACATATGGTACTATTTCGGCGCAATCGCACTTGTATCGGCATTTGCACTCATCATCTACGGACAGGTGGTTAAACGCCTTGATGCAAAAAAAGAATAATCGGGCAACAGACCGTTAACATAATCACACCCAAACATCCGCATCTCCAACAATGAGATGCGGATGTCGTATTTTATATAATCCTGCATCGATACAAGGCAGCACTTATGCGTGGGTAACAAATGGGGCAATACATCTTGATTTATGGCAATAACTCATTAATACCAGTACGCAGACCACACAACAAAAAGGCCGACGAATTCGTCGACCTTTTTGTTATTATAATATCAGTTTATGTCTGATTTTAATATGCTCTTGCAAAAAGAACTCGCTGAGCCGAAGGCTTACCGGTAACCATACATACACCGGGAGTCTTGTCGCCAGCCAAAGGAATACAACGGATAGTCGCCTTTGTCTCTGCCTTGATAAGTTCCTCTGTTTCGGGAGTACCATCCCAATGAGCAAGTACAAAGCCACCCTTCTCTATCTCCTGCTTGAACTCTTCGTAAGTATCTACGGTGCGTGTATTCTCTTCGCGCATCTTTAGAGCCTTGTGGTAGATGTTGAGTTGAATTTCGTCGAGCAAAGCCTTCACAAACTCGGTGATTCCCTCGATGGGGCGAGTAATCTTTTCGAGAGTATCGCGACGCATCACCTCGATTGTACCATTCTCAATGTCGCGTGCACCAAGCACCAGACGAACAGGCACACCCTTAAGCTCGTAATCGGCAAATTTGAAGCCGGGGCGACGGTTGTCGGCATTGTCATACTTAACACTGATACCCAATGCCTTGAGTTCGTCGATGAGAACATTTACCTTGCTGTCGATTACTGCCAGCTGTTCGTTGTTCTTGTAGATGGGAACTATCACCACCTGGATGGGAGCAAGTGCGGGAGGAAGCACAAGACCATTATCGTCAGAGTGAGTCATGATGAGCGCACCCATCAAACGGGTTGACACACCCCATGATGTAGCCCACACATACTCGGGTTTGTTCTCTTTGTTGATGAACTGCACATCAAATGCCTTTGCAAAATTCTGTCCCAGGAAGTGCGATGTTCCACACTGAAGAGCCTTTCCATCCTGCATAAGTCCTTCGATGGTGTATGTCTCGAGTGCGCCGGCAAAACGTTCGTTAGCCGATTTAACACCCATCACTACAGGCACAGCCATATATTTGTTTGCAAATTCGTTGTAAACGTGCAGCATTGTGTTTGCCTCGGTCTCAGCCTCTTCGCGTGTAGCGTGAGCTGTGTGACCCTCCTGCCACAGGAATTCCGCGGTACGGAGGAAGAGACGTGTACGCATCTCCCAACGGAGTACGTTAGCCCACTGGTTGCAGAGGATGGGAAGGTCGCGGTAAGACTGAATCCAGTTCTTGTATGTACTCCAGATAATTGTTTCTGAAGTGGGACGGATAATCATCTCCTCTTCGAGCTTTGCAGCAGGGTCAACAACAACGCCCTTGCCATCAGCCGAATTTTTCAGACGGTAGTGTGTCACCACCGCACACTCTTTGGCAAAGCCCTCAACGTGGTCGGCTTCGCGGCTGAGATATGATTTGGGGATAAGAAGGGGGAAATAGGCATTGGAGTGCCCTGTTGCCTTGAACATATCATCGAGGATACGCTGCATTTTCTCCCAAATAGCATAGCCGTAAGGCTTAATTACCATACAACCACGCACTGCCGACTGCTCTGCAAGATCGGCTTTCACCACAAGTTCATTATACCATTGAGAATAATTCTCACTACGTTTAGTCAAGTCTTTTAATTCTGCCATAATAGATTAACAGCTTTTATGTTTCATTATTGATTTGCAAAGTTAAACAGAAACGTTGAATTTACGAAAAAAAACAGCAAATGATTGCTTATTATAATTGTATTTAATGAATTAATGCACTATCTTTGCAGATGGAAAGGCGTGAATAACAAGCTGTTCACAAATATTAAAAAAATTTATAACCCATTGATTAAGAATTAGTATAATAATATTTAAAATATCAAAACCATGAAAGTAAAATTCATCAAGATGTTATGCGTAGCTCTTTGCGCATCATTCGTTCTCAGCGGTTGCCAGAGTATGAACAACAAGACCAAGGGTGGTCTTATCGGCGGTGGCGGCGGTGCTGCTATCGGTGCCCTCATCGGTAACCTCGTAAGCGGCAAGAGCGACAAAGGCAAAGGAACTGCTATCGGTGCAACCATCGGTGCAGCAGTAGGTGGTGGTGCAGGTGTTGCCATCGGTCACAGAATGGACAAAGCTGCCGATGCAGCAAAACAGGTTGGAAACGCAACTGTTGAGACTATCACAGACGCCAACAACCTTACAGCTGTCAAGGTTACATTTGAGTCAGGAATCTTGTTTGCAACAAACAAATACGACCTCAATAACAGCGCGAAATCAAGCCTCTCAGAGCTTGCAAAAGTTCTCAAGGAGTACAACGATGCTGACGTTGCAATCTTCGGTCACACCGACTCATCAGGTTCAGACGCCATCAACAACCCCCTCTCTGTTAACCGTGCAAACTCTGTATCAAACTACCTGAAATCACTCGGAGTATCAGCTGCACAGATCAAGAGCGTTGAGGGTAAAGGTTCAACAGAGCCCATTGCCGACAACAACACAGCAGAAGGCAAGAGCAAGAACCGTCGCGTAGAGATCTACATGTACGCAAGTGAGGCTATGATCAATGCTGCAAACAACGGTACATTGAAATAATACAAACAGGCCATAACACACAAAATCAGGCTGCACGCATGTGCAGCCTGATTTTGTATCGGCATACTTGATTATTCAAGAAATAATCACACAAATAAAGTTATTTACATTCGCATTTCTTAGCCTCGTTCCAGAGGGCATCCATCTCCCCTAAAGTCATATCCTTTAAGGATTTGCCCATCTCCTTGGCACGCTGCTCTACATACGAAAAACGGGAGTAAAATTTCTTGTTTGTAAGTTCAAGCGCCGTATCAGGATTAATATTATAAAAACGGCTTACATTCACCAGACTGAAAAGGAAATCGCCATACTCAGCCTCAGCGGCTGCAGCGTCACCACGTTCAAGTTCCACACGCAGCTCATTAATCTCCTCGGACACCTTCTCCCAGACATCCTCTTTTTTCTCCCAGTCGAAACCCACATTGGCAGCCTTCTCCTGCATGCGATAAGCCTTTATAAGCGATGGCAGCGACATTGGAACACCACTGAGCAGGCTCTTGTTTCCACCCTTCTCTGAAAGCTTCAGCTGCTCCCAATTTCTGGAAACTTCACCGGCTGTTTCGGCCTGCGCCGAACCGAATACGTGGGGATGACGATAAATCAGTTTTTCACACAAACGGTCAAAGACATCCTTCAAGTCGAACTGCCCCTTCTCCGAAGCAATCTTGGCATAGAACGCCACATGAAGCGCAACATCGCCCAACTCCTTGCAAATATCCTGAGTATCATCGTTCATCAATGCCTCGGAAAGCTCATAAACCTCTTCGATGGTATTAGGTCGCAAACTGTCATTTGTCTGCTTTCTATCCCACGGACATTTCTCGCGTAATTCATCCAAAACATCGAGGAAGCGGCCAAAAGCCGCCAAAATTTCATTTCTATCGTGCATAATATTCAAATTTTCGACTGCAAATGTAATTAATTTAATAATATAGATTAACTTTGCAAGTAATTTTTGATAGTAAAAAACAAATTGGCAATATAATCATCAACACCCATGAGCTTAGCAAGTACATATATCCCCGCAGAGGTAGAAGAAAAATGGTACGCATATTGGATGAAACACAACCTGTTTCACTCCGAACCCGACAATAGAGAACCCTACACAATAGTAATACCCCCACCCAATGTAACTGGAGTATTACACATGGGACACATGCTCAA